>JAAANZ010000020.1 GCA_009909065.1 Alphaproteobacteria bacterium
CCGCGGCATCCGCAACTCCCAGGATTATGTCCGCGAAGGCGGAGCGGCGGCCAAGGCCATGCTGATCGAGGCGGCGGCCGGTGAGTGGGGCGTGGCCCCGCAGGATTGCAGCTCTCGCAAGAGCGTGATCACCGGGCCGGATGGCCAGACAACGACCTATGGCGCGGTGGCCTCGAAGGCCGCTGAACTCGCCCCGCCGCTGGAGGTGACGGTCAAGGACCCGTCAGAGTGGACGCTGATCGGCAAGCCGGTCAAGCGCCTCGATACCGCTGACAAGCTCACCGGCAAACAGGTCTATGGCGCCGATCTCCAGCTCGACGGCATGCTCAACGCCTCGATCAAGGCCGCGCCGATGCGTGGCGGAAAGGTGAAATCCTTCGACGCCTCGGCTGTCGAAAACATGCCCGGCGTGAAGAAAGTGGTCCGGATCGATGATCCCGTGATCGGCAATTCCGCCGTGGCGGTGATCGCGCAGACCTGGTGGCAGGCCAACAAGGCGCTCGAGGCGCTTCCGATCGAGTGGGAAACCGGCGAATCTTCCGACTATTCCAGCGCGGCCTTCGAGGCCGAGCTCGATGACGGGCTGACATCTTCAGAGGGCGTGTTCGTAGGCAATGGCGGCGGCGATGTTCAGGCTGCCTTCGACAGCGCGGAGCGCGTCATCGAGGCGAGCTACAACATGCCTCACCAGAACCATGCCTGCATGGAGCCGCTCAACGCCACGGCGCTCGTCACGGATGACAAGTGCGAAGTCTGGGTGCCGACGCAGAATGGCGAGGCGGCGCTGGCCACGGCCTCGGAAGCGTCCGGCCTGCCCATCGAGCAGTGCGAGGTCTACAAGCTGCATCTCGGCGGCGGCTTCGGCCGGCGGGGCATGTCGGATTTCGTCAGCCATGCCGTGCTTGTGGCCAAGGAAATGCCGGGAACGCCGGTCAAGCTGCTCTGGACGCGCGAGGAATGCATGCGCCAGGGCTTTTTCCACCCCACGACCAAGGGCCGGGTGCGCGGGGCGCTCGATGCCGACGGCAATCTCACCGGCCTGCACCTGCGCATATCCGGCCAGTCCATCCTCGCCGCCCTGATGCCGCAGGCACTTCAGGACGGCATGGATTTCGCCGCCTTCCAGGGCTTGTTGCCCTCCGGCGTCGATCCGCGCGTGGAAGACCAGGTGCTGACCTACAGCTTCGACAATCTCCTCATCGATCATGCGATGCGCAACCCGCCGGTCCGGCCGGGTTTCTGGCGGGGTGTGAACCTCAATCAGAACGCCATCTATCTCGAATGCGCGATGGACGAGTTCGCCCATGCCGCCGGGCGCGACCCGCTGGAGTTCCGGCTTGCCCATCTCAAGGACAGCCCGAAATCGGCCGCTGTCCTGGAAGCGGTGGCCGAACGATCCGGCTGGGGCAAGGATGACGGAAAGGCACGCGGGCTGTGCGTCATGTACGGGTTCGGCGCCTATGTCGCCGCCTGCGCGGAAGTCACGGTCGATGATGAGGGGCAGCTGAAAATGCACCGCATCGTGGCGGCGACCGATCCGGGCTATGCGGTCAACCCCCAGCAGATCGAAGCCCAGGTCGAAGGCTCCTTCGTCTATGGCCTCTCGGCCATGCTGCATGGCGAGATCACCTTCGAGAATGGCGAGGTCCAGCAGGACAATTTCCACACCTTCCCCTCGCTGATGATGGCGGAAATGCCCGAGGTCGAAACGATCGTTATGCCGTCCGGCGGCTTCTGGGGCGGTGTCGGCGAGCCGACCATCGCCGTGGCGCCGCCTGCCGTGCTCAACGCGATCCATGCGGCCACCGGCAAGCGGATCCGGCAATTGCCGATCAAGGACCAGGACCTGAGGCCGGCGTGACACTGAAAGGCGCGCTCGCGGCGATGACAGGTCTCGCCCTGGCCGCTTGCGCCGGCGAGGCCGGAAAGGCGCGTGAGCCGGCGACACTTGCGGCAGGCACCGGCGAGGCGGCCCGCCTGGCTGCGGCATGTTCGGGCTGCCATGCCGGTCCGGGCGCAGAAATTGCCAGCCTCGAAGGCCGCAGCGCAGGGGATATCAGGGCCATGCTCGGCGCCTACAAATCGGAAAGGGGCGGGACCACGGTCATGCACCGCCTGTCGCGCGGTTATACCGATACGGAGATCGAGGCCATCAGCACCTATCTTGCCACACAGGCAGAGGGGGGCTGATGACCTGCGGCCTGACACGCCGCCAGTTTGCTGCGGGCCTGTCGGCCACCGCGGCGGCGACGGCGGCCCCGCCCGCCTTTGCGCAGGCGGCGCCGCGGATTGTCGTGGTCGGCGGCGGTTTCGGCGGTGCCACGGCGGCGCGCTTCGCCAAGCAGCTGATGCCCCGAGCCGATGTCACGCTCGTGGAACGCAGCCTTCCCTATATGGCCTGCCCGTTCAGCAATCTGGTGATTGCCGGCTTGCGCGATATCGGCGCGCAGGCCTTCAGGCTTGAAAGGATACAGGCGCGCGGCGTGCGCCTCGTCGCGGACACGGCCCGCGATATCGATCCTGCCCGGCGCACGGTGAGCCTCGCAGGCGGCGGCGAGCTTTCCTATGACAGGCTGATCCTGTCGCCGGGCATCGACCTGCGCTGGGGCGCGCTTGAGGGGTATGAGGCCGGGGCCGAGACGGCCATGCCCCATGCTTGGAAGGCCGGAGAGCAGACCCGGCGCCTGCGCCGCCAGCTCGAAGACATGGAGGATGGCGGCCTTGTCGTCATGTCCGCGCCGGCCGCGCCCTATCGCTGCCCTCCCGGCCCGTATGAACGCGCAAGCCTCATTGCCCATTACCTGAGGACGCAAAAGCCGCGCTCGAAGCTGATCCTGCTCGATGCCAAGAACGAGTTCTCAAAGATGGCCCTCTTCCAGGCCGCCTGGGCCGAGCATTATCCCGATCATCTGGAATGGCGCGCCGCCCGTGATGACGGGCGCGTCTCGCGCGTCGATCCGGGGTCCATGAAGCTGGAAACCGATTTCGAGAGCTTCTCGGCCGATGTGGCCAATATCATCCCTCCCCAGAAGGCCGCGGCGATTGCCGGGCGCGCCGGCGTGGCCGATGCCACAGGCTGGTGCCCGGTCGATGCGACGCGCTTCGAATCGACATTGCAGCCGAACATCCATGTCATCGGCGATGCCGCGATCGCCGCGCCTATGCCGAAATCGGCCTTCTCCGCCAATCTCCAGGGCAAGCTTTGCGCGATGCAGGTGGTGCGCCTCCTGTCGGGCCTCGAGGCAGAAGCGACGGCGCTGGCCAATACCTGTTATTCCTATGTCACGCCGCAAGGCGCGGTCTCGATTGCCGATGTCTATCGCAATGACGGCGGTACATTCGAGAGCGTCGAGGGCGCGGGCGGTGTGAGCCCCGTGGAAGCGCCAGGCGATGTGCGCCGCGCCGAGGCGCGCGAGGCCGAGGCCTGGTTCGCGGCCATCACCACGGAGGCCTTTGGTTGAAGCCGGGCTGGCTGATGCTCGCCGGCCTCGCGCTCGCAGGGGCCTGCCGCGAGGCAAGCGGGCGTCTGGTCACCGATGCGATGGTCACGGGCGATGCCATCACGGCCCCGCTGACGCAAACGCCAGGGGATCCGGTCCGCGGCAAAGCGGTGTTCACCTCCCGGGAGGCCGGTCATTGCGTGCTTTGCCACCGGGTCGAGGGGCTCGAGGCGCCTTTCCAGGGCAATGTCGGGCCGGACCTCTCGGCGGTCGGCGCGCGCCTGTCTCCTGGCCAGATGCGCCTTCGCATTGCCGATCCCACCCGCCTCTGGCCAGATACGGTCATGCCCGCCTATTATAGGACAAATGGGCTTCACCAGGTCGCGGCCGGGCACAAGGGCGAGCCGGTGCTGAGCGCACAGGAGGTTGAAGATGTCATTGCCTATCTCTCGCAGCTTGAAGGCTGACACGAGCGGGCTGACCCGCCGCGGACTGCTCGCCGCCGGCGCCGGCACCGTTTTCGTCTCGGCCTTCCCCTTCCCGGCCGGTGCCGCGCCCGAGGACATGAAAGCCGCCATCCGGAAAGCCTTCGGAAAGGGCGAGCTTCGTGACGGGCGGGTGTCCATAAACACTCCGCCGATTGCCGAGAACGGCTATTCCGTGCCCATCACTGTCCGCGTGGAAAGCCCTATGAGCGAGGGCGACCATGTCCGTGAAATCGGCCTGTTCAGCCCGCGCAACCCGGTGGCCCATATTGCGCACTATTATCTCGGCCCGCGCGCCGGGCGCGCCGAGATCGCCACGCGAATCCGCATGGCCGGCACGCAGGATGTGATGGCGGTCGCGAAGATGAATGACGGCACGCTCTGGTCGGCCGCGCGCGAGACCGTTGTGACGCTCGCGGCCTGCGTCGTGCTCTAGGAGGCTCCCAGATGGCCAGTATCCGCCTGTCCGTGCCCGATACCGCCGCGAAAGGCGAGGTGATCGAGATCAAGGCCCTGATCCGGCATCCGATGGAAAGCGGATTTCGCCGTGACAGCCGCGGTGAAACCATCCCGCGCGACATCATTACCCGCTTCGAATGCGAATATGATGGCCAGACCGTGTTTGCCGCAGATTTCCACCCGTCTGTCTCGGCCAATCCGTTTCTCACTTTCTACACTACGGCCACGGTGTCGGGCACGCTGACGTTTCGCTGGACCGACCAGACGGGCCGGACCTGGTCTGAAAGCGCCGAAATCCGCGTGACATGAGACGGCTCGGCGCACTTGCCCTGCTGGCCCTGTCGGCCTGCGGCCCTGACATGGCGAAGGGGGAAACCGGGTTCGAGACTCCGCAATCGGGCAGCGCTTTCCTGAAGCCGGACACGCGCGCCCTGCAGTCGGATGATTTCGCCAATCCGGGTTTTCTCTGGGTCGATCGCGGCGAGGCCCTGTTTGCCCGGGCGTCTGAGGGCGGGCCGGCCTGCGCGAGCTGCCATGATGGCGGCGAACATACGCTCGAGGGGGTTGCCGCGCGCTATCCGGCCATTGATGACCAAACCGGCGAGCTGTTCAATCTGGAAAGGCGGATCAATGCCTGCCGCAGCCGCCACCAGGGCGAACCCCCGCTCGAACATGAAAGCGAGGCGCTCCTTTCCCTGACCGCCTATGTCGCGCATCTCTCGCGCGGCGTGGCGATCGATGTCGAAACGGGTGGGGCCGCGCGCCCCTATTACGAAGCCGGGCGCGAGTATTTCTTCACCCGCCGTGGCCAGTTCAACCTGTCATGCCATCATTGCCATGACCGCAACTGGGGCCAGTCCCTGCGCGGCGACACGATCAGCCAGGGCCATCCCAACGGTTTCCCGGCCTACCGCCTGGAATGGGAGAGCTTCGGCTCCCTGCACCGCCGGCTGCGCGACTGTGACACCGGCGTGCGCGCCGCGCCCTATCCGGCCGGCTCCGACACCTATGTCGCACTGGAACTATACCTCGCCGCGCGTGCCAACGGCCTTGCCATGGAATCGCCCGGCGTCAGACGATGAATGGCTCGCCGGTGTGGCCTATTCTGCGATACGGATGCGGCTTCGATGCAACCGCGTATACTTGCGAGAACCTCTAGGGCAGATTCCACCCAAATTGAATCACTTGGCCGCTTGGATTTTTCGTCAGGGCTAGGAGCGTGAAGTCCGGCGATGCGGGCATCGTCGGACCTTGCGAGGGCAACGATCCTGGCGGAAAAGGCGAGTGGCTGTTGAGGCTTTAAGAGTTTTCCTTCGACTTTCCAGCAGTCTGACGCCCGGAAACGCTGGGGCGTCTTTTGCGCTCTGGCCGCGTCGCAATCCTCGCAGGATGCTCGCATCCTGCTCCGGTCTGCTCCTCGCCAGACCACAAAATACACCCCGCCAAGTGGTCCAATCTGGGTGGAATCTGCCCTAGCGCTTCTAGGCGAAGCCGGCGCCGGTTCGCCATCCGGAGGCGGGTCAGAACAAGGACTTGAAGCGGCGCGCTGATTCCGTTCAGCGTCGAGCGGCTTTATCCGGTCAGCGTCGCGCGGCCCGTTCCGGCATGAAGGGCGCAGATCAGGGTGAACAGGCGCCGGGACGTGTCGAAATCGACCTCCACCTTGCCTTTCAACCGCTCGGCGACAAGTTCGGAGCCCTCATTGTGGATGCCGCGCCGGGCCATGTCGATCGCCTCGATCTGGTGGGGCGAGGAATTGCGGATCGCCTCGTAATAGCTCTCGCAGATCAGGAAATAGTCGCGGATGATGCTGCGGAATGGTGTCATCGACAGGATGAAGGTATGGACCGGGGCGCCCGCCTCGTCGGAAATATCGAAGACCAGCTTGCGCTCGTTCAGCGACAGGGCAAGGCAATAGGGGCCGCCGGCTTCATGATTCTCGACGGCAAAACTATTGTCCTCGATCAGGTCGAAAATCGCCACGCGCCGTTCATGCTCGGCCTCCGGACCCGAGGCGGCGAGAGTGTCCTCGTCGATCTCGACCGAAACGAGGCGGTTTTCAGACATCACCGTCTCCCTGGGCGGTGCGTACTGTGACCGATCGCGCATGCGCGGTGAGGCCTTCCGCTTCGGCCAGCTTCACGGCCGCCGGCGCGAGCGCGGCGAACCCTTCACGGCTCGCCCTTTGAAGGCTCATCCGCTTCATGAAATCGCCAAGGCCGAGACCGGAACTGAACCGCGCCGCGCGCGAGGTCGGCAGGACATGGTTCGAACCGGTGACATAGTCACCGAGGGCTTCCGGCGTCATGTGGCCGAGGAACACCGCCCCGGCATGGCGGATCGCCGGCAGGACGGCGTCAGGGTCATCCATCGCCAGTTCGAGGTGTTCGGGCGCGATGATATTGCAAGCCCGCGCCGCACTCGCCCGGTCGGGCGCGGTGATGACAAGGCCATTCTCCTGCCAGGCCGCCGGTGCGCAATTCCCCTCGGGCAGCGTTTTCAACAGGGCCTCAACCGCGTTTTCCACAGTCTCCGCAAGGGTTTCGTCCAGCGCAATCAGGATGGATTGCGAGGCCGGATCATGCTCGGACTGGCTCATCAGGTCGGCGGCGATCCAGTCGGGATTGGCCGTGTCATCGGCCATGACGAGGATTTCCGAAGGCCCGGCAATCGTGTCGATGCCGACCTCGCCGAAGACCTGGCGCTTGGCCTCGGCCACATAGGCATTACCCGGGCCGACAATCTTGTCCACAGGCGCCAGGTGGCCCGCGCCATAAGCCAGCGCGGCAACGGCCTGGGCCCCGCCCACGGGATAGAATTCCCCGACCCCGGCGCTGAGCGCGGCATAGGCAACCGCCGGCGAAAGCTCCCCGTCAGGCGCCGGCGCCGTCATCACGATCCGCTCCACACCGGCGATCCGGGCCGGGACGACATTCATCAGAACCGAGCTTGGATAGCTCGCCCGCCCGCCGGGGACATAGACGCCCACACTGTCGAGCGGCGTCCATCGCCAGCCCAGTTCGACACCTTCGACATCGGCGAATCGGTGATCGGCCGGGCGCTGCGTCTCATGATAGGCGGCAATGCGGCGCGCAGCGTAATCGATGGCGGATTTGAGATCATCCGGACACTCGGCCGCAAGCGCATGCAGGTCGACATTGTCGGAGGTCAGCAGGACGGGATCGATCTGGAGGCGGTCAAACCGCGCGGTATATTCGGCAACCGCCGCGCCGCCGCGCCCGCGGACATCGGCCATGATCTCGCGCACCGGGCCGTCGATCGCGGTGCCACCGCCCTGCCGGCGCGAGAGGAATTGCTTCAGCCGGTCCTCGAAACCCGGTTTCGACGCATTCAGTTTCGCAACCATCTATCGACGCCTCTTTTCATGATTCGGCACATGACGTGTCGGCCAGACATAGTCGGAGTCGAGCAGCGTGACATCCAGGACTTCAACGTCCAGCACGATCTCTCCGTCGCCGGCAAAGGTCAGCACGACCTGCCCGCCCGGTGGCTCTTCGCCGGGCCGGAATTCCACCCGCAAGAGCGAGATCACCAGTTCGGGGTCCGAGCGCGTCAGCCCCCGCGCCCTTGCGCCGAGCACGCCGTCAATCGCCAGGAGCGCGCGCACACGTTCGCGCTGGCGCGGATTCTCGACCGCCTCTTCCCAACGGAAACGGTTGAGCTCGAGGCTGAAACGGTGCCGGCGTCGCTCGAATTTCAGATTGGCGGCCTTCGTCACCGAGTCCTGGACGGCTGCGGAAATGATCTCGAGATCCGCGGCATCCTCGGCCATCAGTCGAAGCGGAGACGTGTCGGTCATGTCGGCATGATCCTGCTCAGTCGGCCTGCCGCGTGACGCGTGCCCCGCAGCCGGCGAGTTTGTCCTCCAGGCGTTCAAAGCCCCGGTCGAGATGGTAAATCCGGTTGACCACAGTCTCGCCTTGCGCGGCAAGGGCGGCAATGACGAGAGAGACCGAAGCGCGCAGGTCCGTTGCCATCACGGGGGCGCCGTGCAGGGTCTCGACGCCCTTGATGACGGCTTCGGGGCCGCGAACGGCAATGTCCGCGCCCAGGCGGGTGAGTTCCGGGGCATGCATGAACCGGTTCTCGAAAATATTCTCGCGGATGATCGATGTGCCGTCGGCGAGCGTCATCAGCGCCATGAACTGGGCCTGCAGGTCGGTGGGAAAGCCGGGATGGGGCTGGGTGGCGATACTCACCGCTTCCAGGCGCCGGCCATTGCGCAGGATCCGCACCGTGCCGGCCGCGCGGTCGGCATCGACCTGCACCCCCGCCTCGCGCAGCGCCGACAGGCACGCGCCCAGCGCCGCCACAGGGGCATCGTCAAGCGTGACATCGCCGCCGGCTGCGGCCGCGGCCATGGCATAGGTGCCCGCCTCGATCCGGTCGGGCATGACCTTGTGATCAACGCCGGACAGGGCCGGCACGCCCGTGACCCGGATCGTGTCGGTCCCGGCCCCCGACACCTTTGCGCCCATGGCGTTCAGGCAGACGGCCAGGTCGGCGATCTCCGGTTCGCGCGCCGCGTTTTCGAGGATCGTCTCGCCATCGGCGAGCGTCGCGGCAAGCATGGCATGTTCGGTGGCGCCAACCGAGGGGAAGGGAAAATTCACATGCGCCCCCTTCAGGCCACGGATTGCGGCGGCCTTCACATAGCCCGCCTCGACCACGAGATCGGCCCCCATCGCCTCGATAGCCTGCAGGTGCAGGTCCACCGGTCGCGCGCCGATGGCACAGCCGCCGGGAAGCGAAACATTGGCGTGTCCCTCGCGCGCCAGGAGCGGGCCGAGGACATTGAAGCTCGCCCGCATCTTGCGGACCTGCTCATATGGCGCGATCGTGCTGGTCAGCGTCGCGGCATTGAGGTGACACACGCTCGCCCCTTTGGGCCAGTAGACCTCGACGCCGAGCGTGGCGAGCAACTGCGCCAGGAAACGCGTATCGGAAAGGTCCGGAATATTCGAGAGAGTGACGGGCTGGTCGGTCAGCAGGGCCGCCACCATCAGCTTGAGCGCGGAATTCTTCGCGCCGGAAATCGGGATGCGGCCGGAAAGCGGCTGGCCACCTTGAATGCTCAGTTTGTCCATGGAAGCTGTTGCTACAGCGCGCCGGCGGCGGGGAAAAGGCCGAATTGCGGCCATGACAGGGACAAGAGCTTTCACTCGCTCCCGGGCGGCGGCTTCTTCTCGCGGCGCCGGGCGGCCTTTCGGCGTTTCAGATTCTCGCGCAGGGCCTTTGACAGGCGCTCGGCGCGATCAGGCTGAGCGCTGCCCGGCTTGCCGGGGTCCTTGCCGCCGCGATCTGTCATCTTCTCTCGCTAACGCCCTTTTCATCTCTTCGCCCATAGGATAAGGGCTTCGCCTCACACGGGCAATGCCGCGGTAGCTCAGTGGTAGAGCGCACCCTTGGTAAGGGTGAGGTCGGGAGTTCAATCCTCCCCCGCGGCACCATTTTTTGCCGGATCCCGTATCGCTGCGCTGATATGGTTCGCGCTCAGGGCTGTCCCGCCAGGGCCGGTATTTCGCGCGGCGCTCCGCACCGGCAGCTACATCCGCTCGGGCACGTCGATGCCGAGCAGGTTCAGCCCGCATTCGAGTTGGCCCAGCACCGCTTCGCTGAGGCCGAGGCGCGAGGCGCGCCGGGCCGGATCCTTCTCCGCGGCGATCGGATGGGCGCCATAGAATGCGCTGAAGGCCTGGGCGAGGCCATGGACATGCTCGCAGAGGATATGCGGCATGCGTTTCTCCCGCGCGGCCAGAAGCGCCCCGCCGAAACCGTCCAGCGCCAGCACCAGTTCGCGCTCGGCCTCGCTTTCGACACGTATGTCACCGGGCGCATGCCCCTCATCCCCGGCGCGGCGCAGGAGCGATTTGATCCGCACGGCGGCATACAGCATGTAAGGCCCGGTCTTGCCCTCGAAACTGGTGAACCGGTCGAGATCGAAGACGTAATTGGTGGTGCGCGTGTTCTGCAGGTCAGCGAAACGCAGGGCCGCGACCGCCACCTGCGCGGCGACCTGCTCACGCTCCCGGCCCGGCATATCGGCGGGCAGCTTGTCGGCCTCGGCCATTTTCCTGCCGGCTTCCTCAAGCGCCATCGCGTTGAGATCCGACAGCCGCAACACCCCGCCCTCGCGCGTCCGGAACGGCTTGCCGTCCGGACCGTTCACCGTGCCGAAGCCGATATGTTCCAGCCGGTCCTCCCCGATCAGGCCGGCCATGTCGGCGGCGCGGAAGACCTGTTCGAAATGCAGCGCCTGGCGCGCATCCACGACATAGACCATCCGCTCCGGCGCGGGGGTGATCGACCGCATCCGGTCGACGACCGTGGCGAGATCGGTGGTGTGATAGCCGGTCCCGCCCCGCGAATTCATCAGGATGAGCGGGGGAAACTCCTTCTTGTCGCTTTCGCGCGAGACATCGACGACCCAGGCGCCGTCATCCTCGCGGGCAATCCCCTTCTTGCGAAAATCCTCGATCAGGCCCGGGATGAGATCATCGACATCGCTCTCGCCCTTCCACAGGTCGAAACGGACATTGAGGAAGGCATAATCCTGTTTCAGCGCGGCGACGGAGACATTGATGAAATGGCGCAGCAGCGCGCGATAACCGGGCCGGCCGGCCTGCAATTCGGCAACGGCCTTCTGGCTGCGGGCATTGCGCGCCTCATCGGATTTCGCCTTGGCCGAGGCCTGCGGATAGAGCCGGCCGAGATCCTCGATCGTCACGGGCGGCTCATCCGGATAGGGGCCGGTATATTCGGCGTCGAAATAGACGAGGCCGGGCTGTTCGTCTTCCAGCTCGCTGACCAGATGGCCCATTTGCAGGCCCCAGTCGCCGAGATGCACGTCCGAGATCACATCATCGCCGAGAAACCGGAAAATCCGCTGCAGCGTGTCGCCGATTACCGCCGAGCGCAGATGGCCGACATGCATCGGCTTGGCGACATTCGGCCCGCCAAAATCGAGCACGATACGCTCGCGATCGGCCGCCGGCGCCGCCCCGCGCATCTCCTCGGCGCGCACGGCCTCGGCGCGCACGGCCAGCGCCTGCGCCGACACGCGGATATTCAGGAAGCCCGGCCCGGCCACTTCGACGCTGGCAATGTCCTCTTGTCCGGCAATCCTCTCGGCCAGCTCTGCGGCCACCTCACGCGGATTGCGCCCCGCCTGTTTGGCCGAGCCCATGGCGCCATTGCACTGGAAATCGGCCAGTTCCGGCCGGTCGGAGCGCCGCACCGCGCCCCATTTGCGTTCAAGGCCCAGCGATTCGAAGGCGTCGGCGCAGGCGTACGTCAGCCGCGCGGCGAGATCTGTCATGGCGCTATGAGTCTCCCGGCTGGCGGCCTATTGGCGCGCATCAAGGCGGAACCGCTTGCCCGCCCGGTTGAAGGCCAGTTGCGCCTCGGTCAGCTCGAAACCGACCAGCACCTCGAAATTGGCGCCTGAAATCGTCTCGTCGGCGCGCGGGATGGTCACGGCGACACGCTCAGTCCGCGCACGCACCGGCTCGCCGTCAAAATCGACATCGACGGCGTAGCTCTGCTTGGCCAGCACGGTGCCATTGCGCCGCGTCACGGCGACGAAAAAGGGATAGCGGTGGCTGTCACCACTCGCCGCCTCGCCCTTGCCGAAGGCGAAGGTCAGTTCGACCTCGGCATCGATCGGATCGCTTCCGGCATAGCGGCAGAACAGTTCCACGCCGGTGATCTCGCCGGTATAAGTGATATTGTTATAGCTCTCCCCGCCCTTAAGGCCGACCATCCTCGCGCTTTCATGAATGGAACCGGCCGGCGGACAGGGCCCGACATTCTGGCGCGTGTCGAACGCATCGGTCACCGAGTTCGAGCAGGCGGCAAGCAGGCCGGCGGCTGTCAGGGCGGCCAATCGGCGGGGCAGTGGGGTCATCAATGGCTCGTCTCGTCCTTCTGGCATGTCCGGGCAGCGATCGGTGCGGTGTCCATGGTCGCGAAACCTCTTATATGCCATGACAGGAACGTGCAAAGGGCCGCCCGCAGGAAGGATGCCAGATGACGCAAATCAAACCCCAGCTAACGATCCTGCTCGCCGCGCCGCGCGGCTTCTGTGCCGGCGTGGACCGTGCGATCCAGATCGTCGAGGAAGCGCTCACCAAATGGGGACCGCCCGTCTATGTGCGCCATGAAATCGTCCACAATGCCCATGTCGTCCAGCGGCTGGAACGCCTTGGCGCGGTTTTCGTGGACGAGCTGGACGAATGCCCCGGGGACCGGCCGGTTATCTTCTCGGCTCACGGCGTGCCGAAATCTGTCCCGGCCGAGGCCGAGGCGCGCGAGATGATCTATGTCGATGCGACCTGCCCGCTCGTCTCGAAAGTGCATGTCGAGGCCGAGCGCCATTATCGTGCCGGGCGGGAAATCATCCTGATCGGCCATGCCGGCCATCCCGAAGTCGCAGGCACCATGGGCCAGTTGCCCGAAGGCGCCATCACGCTGGTCGAGACCGAGGAGGATGCGCGCGTCTTCAGCCCGCAGGACCCTGACAATATTGCCTTCGTCACACAGACGACACTGTCGGTCGATGATACGGCCGGCATTGTCGGTGTGCTGCGCGAGCGCTTTCCCGCCATCGCCGCGCCGCACAAGGAGGATATCTGCTATGCGACCACCAACCGCCAGGAGGCGGTCAAGGCCATGGCGGCGGAATCGGACCTGTTTCTCGTTATCGGCGCGGAAAACTCCTCGAATTCCAAACGCCTCGTGGAGGTGGCCGAGCGCGCAGGCGCCCGCACGGCCCGTCTCGTCGCCAGCGCCGCGGATATCGACTGGAACTGGTTCGAAGGCGTGACGACACTCGGACTGACAGCCGGCGCCAGCGCCCCGGAAGACCTCGTCCAGGAGCTGATCGACGCCTGCGCGGCCCGCTTCGACACCCGCGTCGAAGAAGTGGCCACAACGCGCGAGGATGTCGTTTTCAAATTGCCCCGGGTGCTGGCTTGAACGCGCGGCTATGACGAGCCTGCCCCGGACCCGTTCTGCGTCCGGGGAGGTTATTGGCGACAAGGCGCATCGGCCCCAGGACGTGTCCCGCAAGACGAGCGTCCAGACAGCCGCGGCAGGCTTGTCCTCGCACCGTCTGGCGGCCATGCGGCCCTGGGCCAAGGTGCTCGTCGCCAGCAATGAGAGCCAGCCGTCCGGGCTGCGCGAGTTTCACGCGCGACCGTCCGGGAAGGCGCGTGTCCGGGGCGCTGCGTATTGCATCCGCAGGCCCGCGCAAAACTCTGTTTCGGACATTATTCGAATGGTCGGAACGGCAGGATTCGAACCTGCGACCCCCGGTCCCCCAGACCGGTGCGCTACCGGGCTGCGCCACGTTCCGACTAAGCGGCGCTTATAATCGGTTTGCGCCGGTAAAGGCAAACCCCGATATCGGTCTTTTTCAGACCGCGGCCCGCCAGGCCCGCAATTGAAGGCGTCCTAAAGCGCCCGTCTTCCGTTCCACTCCAGACCGGCGCTTTATCTTTTTGTTTTTGCGCAAGTCTCCGCTCGCAATCGATTCCGATGGCTCCGAACTTGCTTTATGCCGCCTTCTGTTCGCGCACGGCGTCGAGCCGGGCCTTGAGATCGGTCATTTCGGCAAGCACGCCGCGAAGGCGCTCCGGGCTTCCGGTGGCATGGCCGGCCGCTGGCTTGTCGGCCGACATTTCCGCATCGAAGGCTTCGCGCACCTTCTCCTGCATGGCATGGACGGCCGAGCCGGCCGGCTCGTCGGCGCCCACGCGCGCCTCGCCGCTGAGCACGGCCTCCACGCCCTGCTCGGCCAGCAGGCTCTTGGCCCCTTTCAGCGTCATGCCGCGCTTGTGCACCAGTGTCTGGATGGCGCGCAGGCCCTCCAGGTCGACCGGCCGGAACAGCCGGCGCCCGTCGGGGCGTTTGACCGGTTTGACCTGGCGCGGAAACCGCGTCTCCCAGTAGCGTAACACATGTGTCGGCAGGCCGAGTTCCTTCGCCGCCTCGCCAATGGAGCGATAGGCATCCGCACTCTTCTCGATCTTCCTGGCAGCCGACATGGGCCAACTCCTTCCCTGCTAGTCATCCTGACCGTCAACGGTCTCCTTGAGCAGAGGGGACGGGCGGAAGGTGACGACCCGGCGCGCGGAGATCCTCGCCTCTTCGCCGGTCTTGGGGTTGCGCCCTTCCCGGGCGCTTTTCTCGCGCACGACGAAATTGCCGAAGCGCGAAAGCTTGACGACGCCTTCCGACTCCAGCGCCTGCCCGATCATTTCGAGCGCGTCATCGAGCAGGTCGCTCGATTCCTGGCGGGTGCAGCCAACCTGACGCACGATGGCGTCAGTGACTTCCGCCCGGGTAATGGTCTTGTCTGACACGGCGCTTTCTCCACTCATGGGTTAAGGGATACGCCTGATATATTAACGAAAACTTCTAGATTCGGAAAAGGCTTGCACCCCAGGAAAATCCCCCGCCCATGGCTTCCGAAAGGATCAGCTGGCCGGGCCTGACCCGGTGATCCTCGATCGCCGCGTTCAGCGCCAGCGGGATCGAGGCCGCCGAAGTGTTGCCATGCTCGGCCACGGTGGAAATGACGCGATCCTCGTCAATGGCGAGTTTCTTGGCCACGCCATCCAGGATGCGCTGATTGGCCTGGTGGGGCACGAACCAGTCGATGTCATCCGGGCCCAGCCCATTATCGTCGAGGATCGCCTGGACAGCCGAGGAAATATTGGCCACCGCATGCTTGAAGACCTTGTTGCCCTGCATGCGGACATGGCCGATCGTGCGGGTCGAGGACACACCGCCATCGACATAGAGCAGGCCCGACTTGGTGCCGTCCGTGCGCACATGGTGGGCTATGACGCCTCCGCCAGCGCCCGGCGCACCGGCCTCGGCCTGCATCACGACCGCCCCGCCACCATCGCCGAACAGGACGCAGGTGGTGCGGTCCGACCAGTCGATGATCCGGGAAAATGTCTCCGCGCCGATGACCAGTGCGGTGCGAAACAGCCCCTGACGCAGCATCGAGTCGGCCGTGGCCAGGGCGAACAGGAAGCCGGAACACACGGCCTGCACATCGAAGGCCGCGCCTTCGCCGGTTGCCAGCTTTGCCTGAACCGCCGTCGCCGTGGCCGGAAAGGTCTGGTCCGGTGTCGTCGTGGCCAGCACGATCAGGTCAACCTCGCCCGGCGCAATGCCAGCGCGTTCCAGGGCCAGTCTCGACGCCTCGACAGCGATATCCGAGGTCAGCTCGCCCTCTTCGGCGATATGACGCTCACGGATACCGGTCCGCTCGCGGATCCAGTCATCGCTGGTTTCGACCATGGCCGCGAGATCCTGGTTGGTCAGGACATGCTGCGGCAGGTAGCCGCCGACGCCGCGGATATGACTGCGAAGCTCGCTCATGCCGCTGTCTCCGAAGTGGCAGGCCCGCGTCGAATCCGGGCGAGGCTGGCGGCAACTTCCTCCTTGTAGTCGCTCAGCGCAAGATCCCCAGCCAGGCTGAGGGCCGTGGTAAAACCCTTGGCATCCGTTCCGCCATGGCTTTTTACCGACACGCCATTGAGGCCGAGAAGAACGCCGCCATTCACATTGCTGGGATCCATCCGCTCGCGCAGGCGTTTCAGCCCGCCACGCGCCACCAGGGCGCCGGCCTTGGCCATCGGCGAGGAGGTCAGCGCGTCGCGCACGAAATCGGCCACCAGCCGCGCCGTTCCCTCGGCGGTCTTCAGGGCGATGTTGCCGGAAAACCCGTCCGTGACGACCACATCGACCGTGCCTTCCGAAATGTCATTTCCCTCGATGAAGCCGGCATAATTCAGATCCAGCCCGCTGGCCTTGATGAGCTCGGCCGCCTTGCGCACTTCTTCATGGCCCTTCATTTCTTCCGAACCGACATTCAGTATCCCGATCGTGGGACGCTGAACACCGCGGATCGCGCGGGCATAAGCTTCGCCCATGATGGCATAGGTCAAAAGCTGGTGGCCGTCGGCTTCCAGGTTCGCACCGACATCCAGCACCACGATCCGCCCCCTCAGCGTCGGCCACAAGGCTGTCATGGCCGGTCGGTGCACCCCGTCCAGCTTGCGCAGGACCATCATCGAGATCGCCATCAGCGCGCCGGTGTTTCCCGCCGAGACCGAGGCCCGCGCCTCACCCTCCTTGACCGACTGAACCGCGCGGAACATCGAGGATTCGCGCTTTCGCAGCGCCTGGGAAGGCTTGTCCTCCATGCCGATCTCGATGGAGGTATGACGCAGCTCGCAGCGCGCAGCGAGGGCCGGATAGCGGTCGAGCTCGGCCTGCACGGCCGCCTCGTCGCCATAAAGGATAAACCCGGTATCGCGGCGCCGCGCGGCGAAAGTGGCCAGCCCCTCGACCACCACGCCCGGAGCCGCGTCGCCGCCCATGGCGTCCACGGAAAGCACCAAACTGTCAGGCATTGAAAGTCGCTCCGCTAACGGCGGCTAGTGAAGCGCGAGCCTAGTGGCCCGAGCCGGTAAAAGCAACGCCGCGCCGGCGCTCTCAGTGCGCAAGTTCAGGCCAGTCCGGCTGAATTCCGGCAAACCCGCCCGAGCCCTGGCGCGCGAGGCTCTCGTCTGTCTTGCGCAGATGGGACGCAAGCCGGTCCGGATCGTTCCCGCCGAGACCATTGCGCGCGAGCGCCGCCTCGACAGCACGGTCGTGCCCGCTCTCGAGCGCTTCGTCGAGCGCACGCGCCAGGCCGTAGAATTCCTCGCCCAGCTTGCGCATGCGCCGGGCAATGGAATGGTCGCCCACCCCCTCCTCGCGCAGGGCATAGTCGAACCGATCGAACAGGATCTCGCCCATCCGTTCGGCGGTCCGGAAGCCCTCGTCTCCGGCCCGGCGCAAATGCCGGATCAGAAGAGCGCCATGCATCGCCACCATGGAAAAGCGCCCTTCCAGCGTGTCCGTCACGAGCCCGGCGCTGTAAAAGCTTGGCCGGCGGGCCGCCGACATGACCGATTCGGCCAGGCGCGCGGCATTCTCATCGACCGGGTCCGGCCGGCCAAGTATTCGTCTGAGCAGAGTTGTCACTGCCTGTCTCCCATCACTTGTCAAAGCCGACCGGCTCAAGCTACCTGTCCGTCACCAAACAGGAGATGTTTCATGGCGCGACGCGCGATCCTGGCCGGGGCGGCCCTTGCTGCGCTCACCGCGGGCTGCATCAAGCCGACACAGTCCTATCACGGATATATCGTTGATGAGGCCCAGCCCAAGCAGATGGAGCCCGGTGTCGATACCCGTGCCAGCGTTCTGGCCAGCCTCGGCACGCCCTCAACGAAAAGCATCTTCGATGACAATACCTGGTTCTACATAACCACACAGCACGAACGTCTCGCCTTCCTGCGCGACAAGGTCGCCGAACGCACGATCGTCGCCATCCGGTTCGGCGAGGATGACAAGGTCGAGGATGTCCTGACCTATGACGCAAAGGACGGACAGGTCATCAATTACGCCCAGCGCGAAACGCCGACTCTGGGCCGCCAGCTCTCCCTGATAGAACAATTGCTGGGATCTGTTGGCAATGTCGCCCTGCCGCGCACCAATGAAGCCACGCCGAGCAACCCGACCGGGCGCAGGTAACATCGCTCGCGCGTGTTCGAGACGCGCCTTTCGCAATCGGTCCCGAAAGCGGCAACGCCGGTTTGAAGCGGAAAGCCCCCGGCGCTGCGGGCACCGGGGGCGTTTCGGAAAGCAATCACGAGGGCCGGCGATTACATCGCCAGCACCGCCAGCATCAGGAGCGCGACGATATTCGTGATCTTGATCATCGGGTTCACCGCCGGTCCGGACGTGTCCTTGTAAGGGTCACCCACCGTGTCGCCGGTCACCGCGGCCTTGTGAGCTTCCGAACCCTTGCCGCCATGATTGCCATCCTCGATATATTTCTTGGCATTGTCCCAGGCCCCGCCACCGGACGTCATCGAGATGGCGACGAACAGGCCGGTCGCGATCACCCCGAGCAACATCGCGCCGACCGCGGCCAGGCCCGCCGACACGCCGCCGATCAGCCAGACAATCAGGAACAGCACCACCGGAGACAGCACCGGCAGGAGGGACGGCACCATCATCTCCTTGATGGCCGCTTTCGTCAGCATGTCCACCGCGCGGCCATAATCCGGCTTGGAGGTGCCCTCCATGATGCCGGGATCGGACGCAAACTGGCGGCGCACCTCGTCGACCACCGCTTGCGCGGCGCGCCCGACCGCCATCATCGACATGCCCCCGAACAGATTCGGCAACAGGCCGCCGAACAGGAGCCCAATCACGACATAGGGGTTGGACAGGGAAAAGTTCACATCCACCCCGGCCAGAAGTCCGTCGGACTGGGCCGCGAAATATTTCAGGTCCTCGGTATAGGCCGCGAACAGGACAAGTGCGCCGAGACCGGCCGAGCCGATGGCATAGCCCTTGGTCACCGCCTTGGTCGTGTTTCCGACCGAGTCGAGCGTGTCGGTCGTGTCGCGAACATCACTCGGCAGTTCCGCCATTTCCGCAATCCCGCCGGCATTGTCCGTCACCGGGCCGAAGGCATCGAGCGCGACGATGATCCCGGCCAGCGCCAGCATCGCCGTGGTCGCAATGGCGATACCGAACAGGCCCGCGAGATTATAGGTCAGCACGATGCCGCCAATGATGGTGAGCGCGGGAAGCGCGGTCGACTCCAGCGACACTGCGAGGCCCTGGATCACATTGGTGCCGTGGCCGGATTCCGAGGCCTGGGCGACAGAGCGCACCGGGCGGAAATTGGTGCCGGTATAATATTCGGTGATCCAGACAATCAGGCCCGTCACGCCAAGCCCGGCGACCGCGCAGAAATAGAGCCCGAGCCCGGTGACCGTCTTCTCGCTGCCATCGCGCGCCAGCAGGCCGAGCGCGCCGCCGGCGCCCTCAAGCTCGCCAAACCCGTTGGGCAGGACAAACTGGATGGCCACGGCGATCAGGGCCAGCGAAATCACGCCCGTGGCCAGGAGCCCCTTGTAGAGCGCGCCCATGACGCTGGTCGATCCGCTTCCCAAGCGGACAAAAAAGGTGCCCGCAATCGAGGCGAAGATGCACATGGCGCAAATCGCCAGCGGCAGCATCATGATCGCGCCGAGATAGCCGAGGCCGGCAAAATAGATCGCGCCGAGCACCATGGTGGCCACGATGGTCACGGCATAGGTCTCGAAAAGGTCGGCCGCCATGCCGGCACAATCGCCGACATTGTCGCCGACATTGTCGGCGATCGTGGCGGCATTGCGCGGATCATCCTCGGGGATTCCGGCCTCGACCTTGCCGACCATGTCCCCGCCGACATCCGCCCCCTTGGTGAAGATCCCGCCGCCAAGGCGCGCGAAGATCGAGATCAGGGACGCGCCGAAACCGAGCGCGACCAGCGCGTCGATCACGTGGCGGTCATTCGGCGCATAGCCCACAAGCCCGACGAGAAGCCCGTAATAAAGAACGATCCCCAGAAGCGCCAGGCCCACAACGAGCATGCCCGTGATCGCACCGGATTTGAACGCTATGGACAGGCCCGCGCCGAGGCTCGTGCGCGAGGCTTCGGTGGTGCGCACATTCGCGCGAACCGAAACCAGCATCCCGATAAAGCCGGCCGCACCCGACAGCACCGCGCCGATCAGGAAACCGAGCGGCACCTGCCAGCTGCGGAACAGGATGGCGAGAATCACCAGAACAACCGCGCCGACAATCGCGATCGTCGTATACTGGCGGTTCAGATAGGCATTGGCGCCTTCCTGGATCGCCCTGGCGATTTCCTGCATCCGCTTGTCGCCTGACGGCGCGTTGAGGATGGAGCTGATCTGCAGCCACCCATACAAAACTGAGGCGAAACCCGCCGCCAGCGCAATCCAGTACCATAGGCTCATGAAGCGCCCTCCCCTGTGACTTTCTATTCGGTAAACCGCTCCGGGATGTCCGGGCCGGCTGTCGTCGTGTGTTGTCACTGCCAAATCGGCCGAGGTCAAGCAACCGAGATCGCGCCCGGCGCGAAGGCTCGCACCTTGTTATCCTTGATGTTCGAAAGCAAGGGAGTCCGGCAGGGTGACCGGCTGGCCGCGATCGGACAGGTGAAGTCCCGGCCCGGAGCCGAGTTCGCCGATTCGCGTCAGGCCGACACCGGCCGCGCCCGCCTCCTCGATGAGCGCGCCAACGCCCTCGGGCCGGCAGGCCAGAAGCACCTGATAATCGTCACCCGCCGTCGCCATGTCGAGGCGCTCTCCGGTCGTGTCCGCCGCGCCCACGAAGGGCACCGACTCCAGCGCGATTGCGGCCCCGGTGCCGCTCGCCGCGGCGAGTTTCGCCGCATCGCCGAGCAACCCGTCAGACACATCCATCGCCGCGCTGGCATGGCGCGCGACAAGGCCGGCCACCTCCACCGCCGGCAGGCGCGGGACCCGATAGGCGCCGGCCAGGTCGTCGTCCTCGATCTCGCCGCGCGCGGCGCGCAGGCCGCGCCCGCCCGCCCCGATCGCGCCCGTCACGAAAAGCCCGTCCCCCGAGCGCCCGCCCGAGCGGCGCACCGGGCCGGCGCCGAGGCATGTCCCTGTCAGCGTCAGCGTGGCGACGATCGCGTCGGTGCCGCCGGTCGTGTCGCCGCCGATGAGAGAGACACCGAAGGCGGCAAGATCCTCGCCCAGGCCGCGCGCAAACGCCTCCAGCTCCGATTCCGCGCGCCCGGCCGGCCAGACCAGCGACAGGAGCGCCTCATGCGGGCGCGCGCCCTTGGCGAGAATATCGGAGACATTCACGCGCACGAGCTTTCGCCCCACCGTTTCGGTTGGGTCGGCGCTGAGAAAATGCACGCCTTCGACAATCGTGTCGGTCGTGACAATCCGCGCCCCCTCACCGGCCTCGAGCACAGCGACATCGTCGCCCAGCCCGGCCGCCCCCGGAGAGGTGGCGAGCGGCGCGAAATAGCGGCGGATGAGGTCGAATTCCCGCATCGCACCAGTCTAGCGGACAATCGGCGGCGCGAAAAACACACACCTCCAAGCCCGGCACCGAAGCCACCGTCCGCGGGCGCGCCCCCATCCTGACGACGGCTTTTCGCCGGAAGCAGTCAGACCAAAACTTGGTCGCGATGTCCGAAAATGACTGAATCACAGACATTGGAATTACGCCGAGTTGCGCAGTATCTGCGCGTCGAGATTGGCCGAATTGGCCGAAACGGCTAAGGCGCTCTCACGCGACGATTCTCAACACCCCTTCCGAATATACGTTATGCTGGATTTATGGAGATTAGCCCGATCGCTGGATTTTGTGCGCGCCATCAAATGGTGCCAGAGCGGTCAGTCCCATGACAAACGGGAGCCCGCTTGCGCAAAAGCTCTCGTGCTTTGTTGATTTATCGGACGCAGAACTCGCGGTCCTCGCCAGCCTGCACGCGCGGCGCAGAATTTTCACTCCCGGGCGCGACCTAGTGTATCAGGGACAGTCTGCACAAGCCGTGTACATCCTCGCTTCAGGGTGGGTGTGTTCATACAAGATCCAGTCTGACGGCTCGCGTCAGATCATTGACATCCAGATACCGGGAGACTTTCTGGGTTTGCGCAGCGCGCTTCTGCGCACGTCCGACCACAGCTTCGAGCCCATCACTGATATTGAGGCTTCGGAAGTTTTCACGACTGATCTTCTCGCGGCCTTCGCAGATACGCCTCGATTGGCGACGGCCGTCTTCTGGGCGGCATCGCGTGACGAGGCCATGGTGGTCGAGCATCTCGTCACTGTTGGGCACCGCGATGCGGACGCCCGCGTGGCACACTTCCTGCTGGAACTCGGGTCTCGGCTGGCGCTGGTCAGAATGGGGAGCCGGGACGAATACGATTGTCCGCTGACACAGTATCATCTGGCCGATGCGCTAGGCCTTAGCGCGGTCCATGTGAATCGGGTACTTAGACAATTGCGTGAGTCAGGGCTGGTGACTTTTCGCAACGGCCACGTCTCGATCCACAACTACGAAAATCTGGCAGACCTCGCAGAATTCGATACCGAATATCTGGATCAGGACGGGGCCCTGCTTAAATGAAAGCCGGATCATCCTCTGATACGCAGTGGATGATCCGAAAGTCACGTCAGATCTGAGACGTCATGAGAGCGCTTTGCCCGCCGCATCGAGCGACTTGATCGTCTCAGCTTCGTTCTTGTCGCCGTGCGCCCTCTCGGCGGCCTGATAATGTTTCAGGGCCGCATCTTTTTTGGGGCCGGCGGGCGCCTTGTCCCAGGTCGCCTTGACTGACTTCATGCGCTCAGACGTCTTGTTCTGTTCGGGTTTCATTGGATTGTCCTTTCATGGACGTCCCCACCAGGGCATGGGCGGTTTTGCTTGAAATCCTCATGGAAGATCTGGTCGCGTGCCGCATGGTGCGACTGGTAACGGGAAACATGCCCGCCACCATCTGGCGGACGCCGCATATCTAGCCGCCTCTCCAGCCTGCTGCACTGACGCAAGTTAGCATGGCTTGAATTCGCCACTCCTTGTCACGCTTAACCACATTTTGTGCCGCTAACCTGCGTCAGTGCGCGTCAGCCGTAAGCGCTATAGGGATCTTGTTGGCCCCGGAAACCTTAACAGGAAAATGCCTCGAATTCGGCCACAAGCCATGGGGCGCATCGAACGAGACAACTCATCAAGAAGGATGAAACACCATGGAGCGAGTCAATAGTCTTCCCAGAACGCCAATCGAGACAACAGAGCTGGAACAGCAGGTGCTGGCCCACGAGCGCGTTTTGCAAGCCTTGATTGCTTACATGGCCCGCACGGAGCCGCACTTTATCGACCATTTGAACGAACGATTCGTGGAGCCCATGCGCATGGCCCAACACGAAAATGATTTCCCGGACACCGCCGACTATGCGGAGCAATTTATCCGCGCCGTGATGCGCCTCGAAGCAGTGCGCGCGCCTTTTTGTAGTGAACCGAAAGCCGCGCATCAACAGACCTCCACGCCAACAAGCAAGGAGAGATCGCATGCTGGCGGCGAGAGCCCGGCGCGAGAGACCGGTATTTGTGTTTGCGATAGAAATGGCATCTGGTCGGTAACGACCAACGGCGAGTTCCACGGCGACTATTACAGGAAGAGCGAAGCCCTCGATGCTGCGGCCTTGCTGAACCTGGCCCGGCGATAACCGGGAAAATAACCCGTCGGGTCATTTCCGGACGGCTTTCTCAGAGTGTGAAAAGAGAAAGCAACGCGGAGGGATAATCCCTATCATACGCAAGACTGGAGACCACCTAATGCCGAATCGCATAACAAAGAAACTCGTGACTTTCAGAAAGCCATTTGCCCTGACAAGTCATGATGAAGTCTGGCCTGCCGGTGACTATACGATTGAAACTGAAGAAGCACCTCTGGAGGGGCTTACATTTGTCGCCTATCGGCGAATTGAAACCATCATGGTTGTTCGCCCCGCAACCGGAAAAAAGGGCGTAGCGCAATTTATCACAATCGATCCTTTGGAACTGGATGCGGCACTGTTGGACGACCGTAACGGTGCAGATCATGTCGATGTTGAAGATGCAATGGGACGCGCCGCAAACGAAGGGGATGCAAGCCCTATGAAGCCGCCAATCAAGCAACCAGATGCCAACGCTGCATCGGGAAGCCGTTCGGGTAAGCTCTACCAGATCCATAAATCGCGCGTCTTGGAGAGGCGAAACAGAAGATTACGCCGTCATCACTGACGCAAAGCCACAGCGCAGAAGCGTTCAATCAAAAATTGCAGTCACGATTGAGCACCATATTCGAAGGCGAATTCCAACGCCATTGATGCGACGCACACGCTGCGGTCCGAATATTTCCAAAACGATGAAATGAGAACCAAATGAAGAAAATTCCGGAGCGATTGAAGCCCGTCACAATTTCTGAAAACCCTCGCCTGAAAGCCGTTCCGACGATTGGACTTTTAGCGGTTGCTGCGATTTTCGCAGCAGGCGTCGCCATCGCACAACCTGACGCCGCTTCTATTCCCGAGAATGCAACGTCCAAGGCCTATGGTACAGGCTGGGGTTGCAACATAGGGTACCGAGCGGACGAAGGGGAGTGTATCGCCATTTTGGTCCCCCAGAATGCGTACCCGATCGACAGTGTCTATGGTCGAGGCTGGGAGTGCCACTATGGCTTCGCGCAGGAGGCTGAAGAATGTCTGCAACTTGTGATTCCCGAAAACGCTTATCTTGATAATTCCGGCTCTCGTTGGTCGTGTGACCGCGGTTATCAGAGAGAGAGGGATCTTTGTCACGCGATCGAGATTCCAGCGAACGCCTTTTTGACAGACCTTGGATATGGAGCAGGTTGGGAGTGCGAACGCGGTTATGCGCAAGTCGGGATGTCATGCCAGCGCATTGATGTTCCAGCCAACGGTTACCTTACAAGCAGCAGCTATGGCGACGGATGGGATTGTGAAAGAGGATTCTTACAGGCTGGTGCTGCCTGCGAGCCGGTCGTTCTGCCCGCGAATGCTCACTTGAATTATTCGGGTGACGGGTGGGACTGCAACAAGCCGTTTACTCAAGTTGGTCAAACCTGCGAGATGCCCTAAAGATAAACCTGCCGAAGCTTATAACGTGCCGGAATCGTGGCCAACGATAATCAGGTACAAGAACGATATCGGGATATGGAAAATCTATATCGGTCAGAAGCAGTTCGTCTGCATCGGCGCAAGTGCACCCCATGATCATCCTCACATTTACCTGCAAATGGGCGACGCAATCAGCATAATATGTCCATATTGCGCCACCCATTACTCTTATCGCCACGAGCTTGGTGATGACAGCGATCCTGCGGGCTGCGTCGAGAAGACCGCGAACTAGTGTTCTCCATCTGACATAAGATTCGTAAGCGGTGTCTGACGGCCACGGCTTCGCCGGGTTGTCTCTGCGGCCTGTGTTGCTGATCAGTTGCTCTGGGTTGGAGCGGAGCTTTGCAACAAACGGTGCGTAAGCGCTGGCTGCGCCCCACGGGCCTTTCAGCTTGACGGCTGGAAGTTCCAGGGCAGCAGGTCGTCGATACGGCTTTGGCGATGACCGGCGGCGATGGTTTCGAGGGTGGCCTTGAGATAGGCAAAGGGCTCGACATTGTTGATCTTGGCGGTCTCGATCAGTGACGCGATGCGGCCCCAGGCCTTGCCGCCTTCGTCGTGGCCTGCGAAGAGGGCATTTTTCCTGTTTAACGCAATCGGGCGGATCAGGTTTTCGACGCTGTTGGAGTCGATCTCCACGCGGCCATCTTCGAGGAAGGTCTGCAGGCCGCTCCAGTGGTTATGGATATAGCCGAGCTTTTCACCAAGGCGCGATTTCGCTGATACGCGCAGTTGCTGTCCCTGCAACCACTCGCCGAACTCGGCGACCAGCGGGGCCGTTCGCGCCTGCCGGACCGAGAGGCGTTGATCCGGAGGCCAGCCCCGTATGTCGGCCTCGACCTTGTAGATCTCGGCGATGCGGCGCAGACCCTCCGCGGCGACCCCCGAGCCGTCGCGATCGAAGACTTCCTTCAGCTTGCGCCGGGCATGCGCCCAGCAATGCGCCACGCGGATGGGGTCGCCGCCCTTGCGGGAGGGGCGCGCGAGGCGATTGTAGCCCGTATAACCGTCAAGTTGCAGGATCCCGTCGAAGCCGCGCAGGAACGTCTCGGCGTTCTTTCCGCTGCGGCCGGGAGCATAGAAGAACACCACCCCTGGCGGATCGGCGCCGCCCCACCTGCGGTCGTCACGCGCCAGCGCCCAGAGATAGCCGGTCTTGGTCCGGCCGCGTCCGGGATCGAGAACCGGCGCCGTGGTCTCGTCCATGAACAGCTTCGTGGATGCCTTCAGGTGCTCGGCCAACCGGTCGACGACGGGCCGCAGGTGGAATGCGGCAACGCCCACCCAGTCAGCCAGGGTGGCGCGGTCGATGGTGACGCCCGACCGGGCGAGCATCTGGCTCTGGCGGTATAATGGAAGATGATCCGCGTACTTGCTGACCAACACGTGGGCGATGGCCCCTTCGGTCGGCAGACCGCCCTCGATCAGGGCGGCGGGGGCCGGCGCCTGCGTCACGCCATCGCTGCAGGCGCGGCAGCCATATCTGGGCCGCACGGTGA
>JAAANZ010000104.1 GCA_009909065.1 Alphaproteobacteria bacterium
AGATCGATACAGCGGCCTGCGCATTGCCGGCATTCGAGGCGGCCGCGCCGGGTGTCCAGCCCGACGCGCCTGCCGAATAGAAACGGGCGCTGCCCCCTTGCCGGGATGCAGCGCCCGCCGCGCGTCCAGGCTATCGGGAACCGGGCCGTTCAGTAGGTCTCGACACCGGCAGCTTCCAGCAGTTCCTTCTCGCCATAAGCGACGCGAAGGCGCGGTTCCTCTTCGGCATAGCTGGTCACGTCGAATTCATCGATCGGTATGGCCACATCCGTATCGCCGACATCCCAGAGGCCGCCGACATTGACCACGGCGGCCTCGACGCCGGTCCCGGCGGTGATCACGAGGTCCGACACATCGCCGATTTCCTCGCCCTGATAATTGTAGACGCTTTCGCCGAGCCAGGCCGATGCGAGATAGGCAGGGTTGAAGTCGCCCAAGGTGTAGATCATGACCGCATCGACATTTGCGCCATCCTCATCGCCCCAGGAAGCCTCTTGCGCGTCCATGCCGTCGGAATTGTCCGCCATGTCGCTCTTGTCCTGTTTTTCCGACGACGTGGTGGGGGTGCTTTGCGGATCATCGGCCAGTGCGGCGGCCGGGGCCGAGGCAAGCAGGCTGGCCGCGAGCAGCGATTTCAGGAATGTCATCTCCGTCTCCTTCGGGTCGTCACTTTCAGATGGGCGCCGCGCTGTGGGCGGCGCTCACCCATCAAGCGTCTGGGGCCCCTTCGTGTTCCAGGGATCTTTTCAATGCCTGCAGCGCCCGGGGCTTCCCAATCCCGCGGGCTTCCATTAGGAGGCCAAAAAGGGAGCCGACCCCATGAAAATCCGACACGCCCTGACCTTTGATGACGTGCTTCTCCAGCCGGGCCCGAGCGAGGTGATGCCCGCCCAGGTGGATGTCACGACACGCCTGACGCGCGAGATCGCGCTGAACATTCCGCTGCTCTCGGCGGCCATGGACACCGTGACCGAGGCGAACCTGGCCATCGCCATGGCCCAGGCCGGCGGTATCGGCGTGCTGCACCGGAACATGACGGTCGAGGAGCAGGCCGGCGAGGTCACGCAGGTGAAGAAGTTCGAAAGCGGGGTGGTGATGAACCCGGTGACGATCTCGCCGCGCGCCACGTTGGGCGAGCTTCGCGACCTCAAGGCCCGCACCGGGTTTTCAGGAATTCCGGTCGTCGAGGAGGACGGGCGCGTCGTCGGCATCATTACCAATCGTGACACCCGCTTCGTCGAGGATGACAATGAGACGGTCGCCAGCCTGATGACCTCCGAAGTCGTCTCGGTGAAGATGGATGAGGATATCGATGTGGCCCGGCGCCTCCTTCATGAATGGCGTATCGAGCGGCTGATCATCGTTGATGATGACAACAAGTGTATCGGCCTGTTGACCGTCAAGGACATGGACAAGGCGGCCGTGAACCCGAATGCCTGCAAGGACGGGCAGGGGCGCCTGCGCGTGGCCGCGGCCTCGAGTGTGGGCGAAGAAGGGTTCGAGCGCACACAGGCGCTGATCGAGGCGGGCGCCGATGCGGTGGTGATCGACACCGCTCATGGCCATTCCAGCGCCGTGCTCGAAGCGGTCGGTCGGGCCAAGCGCATTTCCAATTCCGTGCAGATCATTGCCGGCAATGTGGCTACCGCAGATGCCACCCAGGCGCTGATCGATGCGGGCGCCGATGCGGTCAAGGTCGGGATCGGGCCGGGCTCGATCTGTACGACGCGTGTGGTCGCGGGCGTCGGCGTGCCCCAGCTGACCGCGATCGAGGATTGCGCCAGGGCCGCCGCGTCTTCGGGCACCCCGCTCATCGCCGATGGCGGGATCAAGTTTTCCGGCGATTTCGCCAAGGCGCTCGCGGCCGGGGCCTCGACGGCGATGATGGGCTCCATATTTGCCGGCACCGGTGAAGCGCCGGGCGAGGTCTTCCTCTATCAGGGTCGCAGCTACAAGACTTATCGCGGCATGGGATCGATCGGGGCCATGGCGCGCGGTTCGGCCGACCGTTATTTCCAGAAGGATGCAAGCCAGGAAAAGCTCGTGCCGGAGGGCATCGAGGGCCAGGTGCCGTTCAAGGGGCCGATCGGCCCGATCCTTCACCAGATGGTCGGCGGCCTGCGCGCGGCGATGGGCTATGTCGGCGCCAGTACCATTGCCGAGCTGCACGAAAAGGCGCAGTTCATCCAGATTACCGGCGCGGGTCTGCGCGAGAGCCATGTGCATGACGTGACCATGACGCGCGAGACCCCGAATTATTCCATCCCGCGGGGGTAGGGCGCGCGCCGGCCTGTCGAAGACCCTCTCCAGCTGTCAGGAGGCGGGCCTGGCAAGGTGCCGAGAAACGACAAGCGCGCGATCTTCACCTCTGCCGAACTTGCGCAGCGGGCCGTTCAGCGTCCGTGTATCGGTTCAGGCCGATGGGAGTGAGGCGGATCGTGGCCGCAAGGCCGCGTAATACCAATCTGCATGGATTGATGATGATCCACGCAGCTTGGTAATACATCCTTGTTCGGGCCCAATTATTCGCTCGCAAAAGGTTCCGTTTGCTCCGAATTCGCCTGGGTCCAGCCAGGCGACCGGTCCGCCGCGATCCTTCCGGCCTCATCCATGGCCATCGCGGATTTCAATTTGCCTGCATCTTGCCAGCGCCGGCGAATATACGACATTGGCGTCCATGAATGAACGCGCGGCTGGGCCGGAAATAACGAAGCTTATAGAGCTGATCGCCCGGCTTCCCGGCCTCGGGCCGCGTTCGGCACGCCGTGTTGCGCTTTACCTGCTCAAACGCCAGGACAGCCTGATGCAGCCCTTGGCCGATGCGCTCGCCGAAGCGGCGGCACGGATCGAGGCCTGTAGGATATGCGGAAATTTCGACACGCTCCAGCCCTGCGCGGTCTGCCAGGCCGAGGGGCGCGATGAGGGCCTGATCTGCGTGGTCGAGGATGTGCCCGATCTGTGGGCGCTCGAACGCGCGCAGGCCTTTCGCGGGCGCTATCATGTGCTTGGCGGCGTCCTGTCGGCGATTGACGGGATCGGCCCGGAGGAGCTCAATATCGCCTCGCTCATCCAGCGCGCGCAGAACGGGGAGGTGCGTGAGGTGATCCTAGCGCTCAATGCGACGCTCGACGGGCAGACCACGGCCCATTATGTCGCCGACCAGCTCGAGCCGCTGGGTATCCGTGTCACCCGGCTTGCCCATGGCGTGCCGGTGGGCGGCGAGCTGGACCATCTCGATGATGGCACGCTTGCCGCCGCCCTGCGCTCGCGTCGCTGAACGTTTATCCTTCGACAACCGGGGTGAGCACCATTTCCACACGGCGGTTGCGCGCCGGATTGGTCTGTGAAACCGGCTGCGTCTCGCCGCGCCCGGCCGTCGCAATCCGAACCTCGCGCACGCCCTGGCTCATCAGGTAATCGGCGACACTGTCAGCGCGCCTCTGCGAGAGGCGCATATTATAGTCTGCCGGCCCGTCCTGGCTGGCATGGCCGACAATATCGATTGCGGTCGACGGGTATTCGCTGAGTGTCCGGGCCACATCATTCAGCGGCCCGCGAAAACTCGGCTGGATGTCCGCACTGTCGAGCGGAAAGGTGACATCGGCGGGCATGGTCAGCTGCAGCTGGTCGCCGGCACGGGCCACCTGGATGCCGGTGCCCTCGGTACGTTGCTTGAGGGCCCGCTCCTGGCGGTCCATGTAATTGCCGACAGCGCCGCCGGCGACCGCACCGATCACCGCCCCGATGGCCGCGTTGCGACCATCATCGCCGCCTGCCAGCGTGCCAAGCGCGGCGCCGCCGGCCGCACCGGCGCCTGCGCCAATGGCGGTCTTGCGACCGATATTGGGGTTTTGGCAGCCGGCGATAAGTGCGGCGGCCGCAAGGGCGATAACTGCATTTCTGCGCATCGAGAGGGTCCTCCGGTGTCTTCGAAGCCTAGAACGCGCCGGCCAGCCAGCCGGTTCCGCATCATGTTCCAGTGGCGTCAGTATTGCCAGCCCAGTTCGACACCCGCAGTGAAGGGCTCGTTCACGAAGCCTGTGAGATTGTTGAAGTCGATCCCGCCGGTCAGGGCCTCCTCATCCAGGATGTTGCGCGCAAACAGCGAGACGTCATAGCCGGCCTCGGCGGCATAGCCGAGGCGCAGGCCGCCTTCCCAATAGCCATCCTGGCCGAACTCCACGCTCTCATAGAGGAAGAAATTGGTCTCGCCCTTATAGGCCCAGTCGGTGAAGGCATAGAACTCGCCATTGCGGAACGGCACGGCGTAGCGGGCGGTAACATTGGCGATCCATTCCGGCGCGTTCGGGAAGCTGTTGCCGGAGATGTTGTAGCCGAGCAGGTTTCCGTCCGCGTCGAGAACTTCCGGGTCCAGAATCGTGCAGGGAGCCCCGCAGCCCGGTGCGACCAGCAAATCGTCCTTGATCTGTGTATGATTGTAGGACAATCCGCCGGTGACGCGCAGCTGCGGCGTGATCAGCGCCTCGATATCGGTCTCGAACCCATAGCCTTCGCCTTCATCGGCATTGAACAGGGCGACGGTGTTGTCGAGCCCGCCGACAATGGTCAGCTGCTGGTCGTTCAGCTCATAGTAGAAGACATTGGCGTTCGCGCGCACCCGGTTCTGCCAGAGCTGGGATTTCACGCCGGCCTCATAGGAGAGCACCGTTTCGCTGTCGGCCGATGAGAGCTCATTGCCGAACACGATTCGCCCCTGCACCGAGGGCGAGCGAAAGCCGCGGGCGATGCGTCCGTAAAGATTGATCGCTTCGGATGCGTCATAACTGGCCGACACGTCCCAGCTGACCTGGTCATCGGCAACGGTTTCGGTGAGCGGGCCGACCGTGCCGGAGCCGAACGGGCAGCATGTTCGCTCGGCGACGAAGTCCTTCTCGTCATCGGACAAGCGCGCGCCGCCTGAAACGGTGAGTTTCTCGCTCATGTCATAGGACAGCGAGGCGAAGATGCCGAACGCCTGCGTGTCCTGGCGGCGTCTGGCGATACCATTGGGCGTGTCCGGCGTATCCGACAGCGTATCGAAGGACAGCGAGGTGATCTCGACATCTTCGTCAAAGATGAAAATTCCCGCCTGTCCGCGCAGGGGGCCGCCATTGTCGAAAGCCGCGCGCAGCTCATGACTGACCTGGGTGAGATCATCCACGCCGCCAGCGCTTTCGGACGGGAACGGGATGAGACCTGGCCCGAAATTGCCCTCGCCGAGGAATACTGCGCCGAAACCGCCATCAATATCGCCGCGCGAGAACACCTCGGCGGTTTCGTAGCCATAGATATAGGTCAGCGCGACGCTGTCGCTCAGCGATTTCTCAATCGTGAGGGTCGCGCCCCAGGCCTCCTGGTCGAGGGGATTGCCTCCGCCGCCGTCATAGAAAACGGTGTCGCGGTCGAAATTCTCGTTCAGGCCGCGCGCGCCCTGGCTGATGATATTGGCGCGGAAGAGGCGTGCGGAACTGTCATTCGAGCGGCCATGGAGATTGAGCAGGGCGGAGAAATCATTCTCAAACGGCGTGAACATGAGCTGCACGCGCCCGGCATATTCCTCGAAGCCCTCATAAGCATCGTCCTCGCCGGTGAAGCCATTGTCCACATAGTCATCACGCGTCTGGGCGAGGCCTGATACGCGAACCGCCAGCGCATCGGTAAGCCGGCCCCCGACGGCGCCTTCAAGATCGATCGTGTTATAGGTGCCCCAGGCGGCGCGGGCATAGGCGTCGAATTCATCGGTCGGCTTCTTTGAATCGAACTTGATGATACCGCCCGGCGAATTGCGCCCGAAAAGGGTGCCTTGCGGGCCGCGCAGCACTTCGATGGCCTGCAGGTCGAAGGCCGGATAGCCTTTCAGGATCGGGCTTTCATAAGGCACACCGTCATAGACCAGCGAGACCGGCTGGGAGGCATTCAGGTCGAAATCGGTATTGCCGATCCCCCGGATGTAAAAGCGCGGAAAGGCGCGTCCGAACGAGCTCTCCGCAATCACGCTGGGCACGCGCGCGGAGAGGAAACGCACATCGGCGCCCGAGGCTTTCAGATTGTCGATCGTCGCGGTTTCGAGCGCGGTCAGCGAGATCG
>JAAANZ010000009.1 GCA_009909065.1 Alphaproteobacteria bacterium
TTGCCCGGTCAGCAAGACGAAACGCGATCCGCTCATCTTCGCGGCCGTCTCGAAATCCATCATGCCGAGCGCCTCACCGAGATCGGCATGGTGTTTCGGGGCAAAACCGAAGTCGCGCGGTTCGCCCCAGCGCGTGTCCTCGACATTCGCCTCCTCGTCCGCTCCGTCCGGCACATCCTCAAGCGGCAGGTTCGGCAGGCTCATCAGGAGCTTGTCACGCTCGGCGGCGGCGGCCTCTTCCTGCTCGCCGGCGGTCTCGATCACCTCTTTCGCCTTCGCCACCTCCTCGCGCAGCTTTTCGAACAGGGCTTCGTCACCGGCGGCCTTGGCCTTGCCGATCTCCTTCGACCGGGCATTGCGCGTCGCCTCGGCCTCCTGCTTGTCGGCGAGCGCCTGGCGCAGAGCGCCGTCATGGCGCAGGATCTCGTCCACCGTGTCGCCGAGGCCGGGCTCGCGCCGGTTCCAGGCCGCACGGAAAGCCTCCGGGTTTTCGCGGATCGCGTGGATATCGAACATGGCGTCTCGCTTCTCGATGGCTCAGCGATCCGTTTAGGGCGCCTCGCCGCCCGGGCCAAGGGGCTAGTAGCGCAGCCGCAGCCCCGCGCTCAGCGTGCGCACCTGCCCGGGCCTCGCCCTGCCCTGCGGCGCAAAGACCGGCGCATCAGCAAACACGGCATAGACCTCATCGGTGACATTCTCCAGGCGCAGGTCCGCGACGAGGTTCTCGCTGATGCGCCATTCGCCGTTCAGCGTGAGGATATATTCCTCATCGCTGTAGACCGTATTGGCATCATTCAGCGGCCAGGCCCCGATATGGCGCAGCCGCCCGGTCAGGGTGAAATCTTCAGCCGCTGGCGGCGTCCAGCTGAGGATCAGGTTGCCCAGCGTCTCCGGCGCCTCGGCGAGATTGTTGCCGTCGAACGGATCCTCGCCATCGGCCGAGCGCTCCTCGAACACGAAATCCTGCCAGGCGAAGACCAGCTGCGCCTCGAGCCCCGCGCCCAGTTCGGCCGCAAGCGCCGCCTCGATGCCGGCAAAGCGTTTCGAGCCCGCATTGACGGAGATATTCCCCGCCGCGGTCTGCACATCCGTGATGACGCCGTTCTCGCTCTCCTGCCAGTAGCCGACAAGCTCGGCGGTGACGCGCGCATACCGGCCGCGCCAGCCGATCTCGACACTGTCGAGCGTCTCCGGCTCCAGCGTGAATTCCGCCTGCCCGGCCTCCAGCTCGTAAAGCTCGGAGGCGCGCGGAACGCGGAAACCGCGCGCATACCGGGCAAACAGGCTGTGGCTCTCCGTGACGTCCCAGATCAGCGCGGCCTTGGGGCTGGTCGCGTCGAAATCGTCCTCGCGGTCGGGCACCTGCAGGCGGGCATCGCCCGGCACTTCGGTGAGGGCATTGTCGAAATCATAGGCCAGCGAATCGTGGCGCAGGCCGAGTTGCAGGGTCACGTCGCCGAAACGCTGCTCCCACTGGATGAAGGGAGAATAGCTGCGGTAATCGACCGTATAATCGAACTGGGTGCCCTGTCGGAACAGATCGCCAAAGACAATCGTATCGGGGCGCGACTGAAACAGGAGAATGTCGAGATCGGTCAGCTCCACATCCAGCCCGGCGGTCATCGTCGCTTCGCCCGCCTCATAGCGAACGCGCGGCAAAAGGCCGAAACTGTCGACCGTCGCTTCCTCGCGCGGGGTCGTGGCGGGCTGGAAAACGGCCGTCGTCGCGCTTTCCTGGCGGCGCAGATAGGGCGTCGCCTCGAGGCTGAGCCTCTCGGAGACATCATAGGAGATACGGCTTTGCAGGCGATAGAGTGCCCCTTTCTCGACCGCGTCATCGACATCGACCGCCGGATTGAGGCCGCTTTCATTGATCCGCGCGCCAAGCTGCGACAATGGGCGGATCGCCGTCGCCGATTCGGTCTCATAGTCCGTAATATAAAGGCCGCTGTCGATGTTCAGCCGCTCGCCGCGAAAGGCATGGCGCAGGACGCCCTGCGCGCGGTGAAAGGCCGTCTCCTCGCGAAACCCGTCCTCGCCCGACACCGCCACGGTGGCACGCAGATCCTGGCGATCGCCGGTCTCGATCCCGGCTTCGGCCTGCAGGTCGAACAGGCCCTGCTCGCCGCCGCGCACACGCGCCCCGAAGCTCAGCGGGTCATCGGGCGCGCGCGTGCGCACATTCACGATGCCCGAGAGCGCGTCCGAGCCGTAAAGCGCCGTGCCGGGCCCGCGCAGGACTTCCACCCCGCCCGGCGATGACAGGAGCTGGGAATAGCCCAGCGCCGACTGGTCATAATAGACCGGGCTTTGCAGCGGCACGCCGTCTTCCAGGAACAGGGTGCGATTGTCGAAGGCGAGCGGCTGGCGGATCTGGACGATCTCGCGCGGTCCGTTGAGGCCGGCAAGGAAGGTGCCTGGCGCGGCGGCGAGCACGTCTCCGGCGCGAATGGCCGAGACGGCTTCGAGATCCTCGTCCGGGATCAAGGTCACCGAAGCGGGCACATCCTTCAGCGCCTCGCCTTCGCTGTCTGTCACATAGACCGGGTCGAGCACGGTGAGGTCGGCCATCTCGAAAGGCGCCTCGGCGCCTTCCTGCGCCCAGGCGCCGGCGGGGGCGGCCATTGCAGCGGCGAGGAGCCCTGCGCGGCCAAAACGGGTGAAACTCAAACCTAACCTCTCACGAAAAGATCCACGGGCAGCGCGCCAACCACAGCCCCGCTGAGACATGTGGCCAGCGTTCCGGCCAGCAATGTCTTCCATGCAAGTTGCAGGAAAGTTTCCCGCCGGGCCGGTTCGATGATTGTGAGCCCGCCGATAAGGATCCCCATGGACCCGAAATTGGCGAATCCGCAGATCGCATGGGCGGTGATGATACGGGTCCGGTCGCTCATTTCGCCGGCCGGCACTTCGGCAAGCTGCAGGAAGGCGACAAACTCCGTCAGCACGGTCTTGATGCCCATCAGCGCGCCCGAACGCGCCGCTTCCTCCCAGGGCACGCCGATCAGATACATCAGCGGGGCGAACAGCCAGCCGAGCATCACCTGGAGGGTCAGGGGCTCGCCGCCGGCCCAATGGTCCATCAGCGCGAAGGGCGAGAGCACGGCCTTCAGTATCCACAGGAACACCCAGGCGATCCGCTCGATCACGACTTCCAGCCAGGCGGCCCAGCCGGGCAGGTCGATCGCCTGCGCCGTCGGCCAGGGCGAAAACACCGCCGCCTCGCCGAGCCATTGCAGCAGGCTGTTGGCCAGGAACAGCAGCGCCAGCGCGGCGATCAGCATGGTCGCGATGTTCAGAACGATCTTGAGGCCATCCGCCGCGCCCGTGGCAAAGGCGTCCATGGTCGATTCATACTCGAATTCGGGCTCATGCGCGCGCTCGGCGCTCTGGGTCTTCTCCGGCACCATGACCAGCGCGAGAGCCACCGCCGCCGGCGCGGCCATGAATGACGCCGTGAGCAGCTGGGCAAGCGGCTGGTCCATGACCGGTTCGAGAAAGGTGACATAGATGATCAGCACGCTGCCCGCGATGGTGGCAAAGCCCGAGACCATCAGGATGAACAGTTCCGAACGGGTCATGCCCTTGAGGTAAGGCTTCACCAGGACCGGCGCCTCGGTCATGCCCATGAAGACATTGGCCGAGACCGCCAGCGAGGTCGCCCCGCCAATCCCCATCAGCCGGCGAAAGACAAGCGCAAACCCCTTGGTGATCCAGCGCAGGAGGCGCCAGTGCCAGAGCATCGCCGACAGGGCGGCCACGACGATGACGATCGGCAGGATCTGGAAGAAGAAAAGCGGCGGGGCGTCGCCCGTCATGATCTCGCTGGCGGCCTGGTTGTCGCCGACATAGCCGAACACGAAGCCGGTTCCCGCCCGGGTCGCATCCTCCAGGGCATCGACGATGATATTGGCCTTGAACAGGATATCGCGGATGACCGGCACGCCGAAAAGCACGAGCGCAAAGCCGAATTGCAGGGCCGTTGCGCCGAGGACCAGCTTCCATGGAAAGGCCTGCCGGCGCTCCGACAGCGCCCAGGCCAGCGCATAAATCAGAATGATGCCAATAAATGCCCGGCCATTGTCCCAGCCCCATTCCATCCGTCTCGATACTCCCGATCGCCGCGACTGGACAGGCAATAGCCCGCCCCAAAGGAGCGGGCCAGCACGATTTCAGGATTGCCCGGTCGGCTCAGCCGAGCTTGCACACGCAGATCTTGTGGCCATCGGGATCACGGAAATATCCGCCATAGAACATGCCCGGCACCCGCTCGCCCGGTGCGCCATCATCCTGCGCGCCCGCATCGAGCGCGGCCTGGTGGGCCTTGTCCACGGTTTCGCGATCCGGGCAGGCCAGCGCGGGCATCACACCGTTCCCGCAGGTGGCCGGCTCGCCATCATAGGGCCCGCCGATCGCCAGCATCGGGGCGCCCTGCCCGGTTCCATAGAAATAGAGCCTGTCATTGTCGAACAGGCGTTTGGCGCCAAGGGCCGGCATGAACGCGTCATAAAAGGCAAGCGCCTTGTCCGTATCATTGGTTCCGAGGGTTACATAGGCCAGCATTATCGTCCTCCTTGAACAGTCTGGGCATGGTTATCGAACGGGATCCAGGCAGCCGCAAGCTTTGCCGCAAGGTCAAATACCCAAGATGGCAGGTGCCGGTCAAAGTCACGTCTCATTGCTGGTCTTTCCCTGAACGAAATGCTAGCCAGCCTCTTTCACACGTGAGGAAAAAACTGGTCATGAAACTCAGACATCTTCTTCCGGCGGCGCTTATACTGGCGTTACCCGCTGCGTGCTCGCATACAGGAGCCGCCGGCGGAAGCGGCAATGCGGACAATACAATTACGATCACCGAGGACATGCGTGCCGAGATACGCCGACAGGGTTATGATCCCGACGAGGAAGTCTGCAAGCGGAGAGAACCGACCGGTTCGACGATTCCGCAGCGTATCTGCGCCACCCGCGTGGCCTGGTACGCACAGACCAAGGCAGCGCGCGAGGGTACTGAAGAGATTCAGCGCGACGCACTCAAGACCGGTGACCCCCGCGGCGGCTGATCCGAACCCGGGCGACCCACTCGTCGCTTGACGTTCACGTAAGCGGATGGTGTTTGGAGCGGGCTCAACACACACAGGAAGGAGTCCCTCCCATGTCAGATATCCGTTTCGATGACCGCGTTGCCATTGTCACCGGGGCCGGGGGCGGCGTGGGTCGCGCCCATGCGCTTGAGCTGGCCCGCCGCGGTGCGAAAGTCGTTGTCAACGACCTTGGCGGATCGGTCGACGGGACAGGCGGCAATTCCGAGGCCGCCGAGAAGGTCGTCGCCGAGATCCGGGAAATGGGCGGCGAAGCCATCGCCAACGGTTCCTCGGTGACTGATGATGACGGCGTTCGCAAGATGATCGACGACACCATGTCGCAATTCGGCCGCATCGACATCATCATCGCCAATGCCGGCATCCTGCGCGACAAATCCTTCTCCAAGATGACACTCGAGGACTTCCAGATTGTCCTCGATGTTCACCTCATGGGGTCTGTCAAGCCGTTCAAGGCCGCCTGGGAGATCATGAAGGAACAGGGCTATGGCCGGCTCGTCGTGACCACATCCTCGACCGGGCTTTACGGCAATTTCGGCCAGGCCAATTACGGCGCCGCCAAGCTCGGCCTTGTCGGGCTGATGAACACGCTGAAAATCGAGGGCGCGAAATATGACATCAAGATCAATGCCGTCTGCCCCATCGCGGCCACGCGCATGACCGAGAACCTGATGCCGGAAGAAACGCTGAGCGCCCTCAAACCCGAATATGTCACGCCGGGCGTCATGAATCTCGTCAAGGATGACGCGCCGACCGGCATGGTCCTGTCAGCCGGTGCCGGCGCCTTTTCGATGGCCGAGATCGTCGAGACCCGGGGCGCCTTTGTCGGTACGGGCGAGGCGCTCACCGCCGAAGCGGTTGCCGCCAAGTGGGACGAGATCACCGACCGCTCCCACCAGGAGCATTTCGAGTCCGGTGCCGGCCATGGCGGCAACATC
>JAAANZ010000085.1 GCA_009909065.1 Alphaproteobacteria bacterium
TGGGCCCATTTCCGCCCCGTGCTGATGGCCTGCCCTTTCTACATATCGGGCGACTGGTGCGCCGCCATGATGTCACCGTCCAATCGCCTCGAACCGGTCCAGACCCATCGGATCGACGGCGAGCTGAAATATTTCAACCTTGAGGTCGCACGCGCGGCGCTGGCGCTGCCCAATGAGGTCCTCAGCCTCATGCCGAAAGCTTGAAGCCGGGGCGGGCCCATGCGACACAGACCTCCGATCACGAATGAATATTCAAGGAAACGCCCCATGATGAAATGGTTTTGCGCGGCCGGCGCCCTCGCCCTGATCACGGCTTGCGGGGCCAGCGAAAGCCCGGACGCGCCGGATGACACCGCGAGCGAGACCGCGAGCGACGCCGCGGCAACCGAAACGGCCCCGGACCTGCGGCTTGCCCTGCCCGAGAGCACACAGACCGCCATCACGGCCGATGACCTGCGTGTTCGCATCCGCACGCTTGCCGATGACCGGTTCGAGGGGCGCGCGCCCGGCACCGAAACCGGCGAAGCGTCAGCCGACTGGATCGCTGCGGAAATGGAGCGCGTGGGCCTTGAACCCGCGGGACCGGATGGCGGCTGGTTCCAGACAGTCGAAATGGTCGAGCAGACAATCGAGGAATCGGCTTCGGGCCTGACCTTTTCCGGCGGCGCCTCCGAGCGTGACTTCGCCATGACGCTCGGAGACGATGCCGTCATCTGGACCAAGCGCCAGCAGGAAACCGAATTGTCCTTCGAGGATTCCGAGGTGGTCTTTGTGGGCTATGGCGTTGTCGCGCCGGAATATGGCTGGGACGATTATGCCGGTCTGGACGCCGAGGGAAAGACCGTGGTGATGCTGGTCAATGATCCCGGCTTTGCCACGGAGGACCCCGATCTCTTCAAGGGCAAGGCGATGACCTATTATGGCCGCTGGACCTACAAGTTCGAGGAAGCCGCCCGCCAGGGCGCACAGGCCGCCATCATCGTTCATGAAACAGCGCCGGCCTCCTATGGCTGGGATGTCGTGTCGAATTCCTGGTCGGGCGCGCAGGCTGACCTGGTGCGCGCCGATGGCGGGGCCGGACGAACGGCGCTTGAAGGCTGGATCACGCTGGAAACGGCGCGCAGCCTGTTTGCCGATGGCGGACTGGATTTCGAGGAGATGAAACGCGCCGCCCGCACGCCCGGCTTCACGCCAGTCGAAATGGGCGGGATGACGGCCTCGGGCGAGATCACGCAAAAGGTGACGCGCGCGCATAGCCGCAACATTATCGGACGTCTGGAAGGCGAAACCGAGCCGGACGAATACATGCTGTTTACCGCCCACTGGGATCATCTGGGCAAGAAATCCGCCGAGAAGCAAGGCGAGCCGGGCCAGGATTTCTATCGCGACCAGATCTATAATGGCGCAGTGGACAATGCCACGGGCGTAGCCGGCATGATAGAGATCGGCGAGGCCATGGCGGCCGAACCGCGCGAGCGCTCGGCGCTGTTCCTGGCGGTGACGCTGGAGGAATCCGGACTGCTCGGCTCGGCCTATTATGCCGAGAACCCGACCGTGCCGATGCCTTCGATCGTGGCCGGCATCAATATGGATGCCATGCTTCCGGTGGGACGGACCCGGGACATGGTCGTGGTCGGCTATGGCGCCTCACAGATGGAAGACCGGCTTGAAGCCGTGCTGGAGGGCCAGGACAGGGTGATCAAGCCGGACCCGAAACCGGAAGCGGGCTTTTTCTACCGGTCCGATCATGTCTCGCTGGCCAAGAAGGGCGTGCCGATGCTTTATGCCGATGGCGGACAGGACAAACGCGATGGCGGCATTGCCGCCGGCAAGGCGGCCGCCGATGCCTATACCGCGAGGCGGTATCACAAGCCGATGGACGAATATTCCGAGGACTGGGACCTTTCGGGCATGGAGGAGGATGTTCGCGCGCTTTACCAGGTGGGCCTCGGCATTGTTCAGTCCGGGGACTGGCCGCAATGGTATGAAGGCAACGAGTTCAAGGCGATCCGCGACCGGTCCCTGGCCGAGGCGAGCGGGGAATAGGCATTGCTCTCCTACCAGCACGGCTTTCATGCCGGCAATCGCGCCGACATGCTCAAACACGCGGTGCTGGATGCGATCCTGTGCGAGCTCGCCGACGGCCCGCATAGTGTGCTGCATGTCGAGACCCATGCCGGGCGGGGCAACTATGACCTGACCGGCCGGCAGGCCCGAAAGACCGGAGAGGCCGAACAGGGTGTTCTGGCCCATTGGGACAGCCGGGCGCCAGCCGCGCTCGCTCAATGGATGGAGCTTGTGCGCGAATGCGGGCGGCAGGCCTATCCCGGCTCGCCGGCCCTTGCCGCCCGCCGGCTCGGCCCGCGCGACCGGATGGTCCTGTTCGAAAAACACCCCGCCGAATTCGAGGCGCTGAAAGGTGTTTTCGCCGGCGACCGGCGTGTCCAGATCCGCAAGGAAGACGGCTATGCCGGCGCACTTCGCCTGTCGCCACGACGCGGCGAGACACTGCTCGCCTTTGCCGATCCGAGCTATGAGACGATCGCCGATATGGAGCGCCTCGCCGAATGGACCCCCCGCGCACTGGAAAAATGGCCGCACGCGGCACTCGTCCTCTGGTTGCCCCTGTTCAGGGATGAGCGGGAGGTGGAATTCGGCCAATTCCTGGCGCAGCTGGAGGACGGCGTTGTTGCCGGGGCGCGCTGGCCGGCCCCCGCCGACGGCAAGGACACGGCGCTGGAAGGCTCGGCCATTGTGGCTTACCGCATCCCGCAACACCTCAAGCGCAAGGCCAGCGAGATCGCAGACACGCTTGGCGAATTGTGGAAGGATTGAAGCGGCCAGCCCCGATAGCCTCAGGCCGCCTCCCCCTGGCCCAGGGCATCGCCGCTCACAGGGGCCGGCTCGGCCAATTCCGGCGGGATATGAGCGCTCGCCGGCAGGACGATCGAGGCGGTCGTTCCCGCGCCCTCGCGGCTGGAGAGATGGACATCGCCGCCGTGCAGGCGCGCAAGCTCCCGGCTGAGCGTCAGGCCGAGGCCCGTCCCGGAAAATTCGCCGGCGCGCTGGGGCTGGGATTGGTAGAAAGGCTCGAACACCCTTTCCAGCTCGGATCCGGGCAGGCCGCGACCGAAATCGCGGATCGTCACGACCGGCGCGCCATCGGCCCGCAGGAACGCACGGATCGAGATGTTCACCGGCTCTCCGCCATGCTGGATCGCATTCGTGACAAGGTTCATCAGGACTCGCCGGAAAGCCATTTCATCGACCACGATCGATCCGATACGCGAGGACACGCTGACATCGATGCCTTCCAGCGAGGTCAGCCGCTGGAAACCGGCCGAAAGCGACACCGCATTGGCAAGCAGGTCGCGCAGGTCCACCTCGACAGGATCATGCAGGTAGCGTTCCGCGCCGACCTTCGAGAATTCGATGATATCATTGACCACCGTCAGCAGGTGTTCTCCGGCTGCGTGGATCGAGCCGGCATAATCGGCAATTTCCTCAGGCGACAGCCGGAGTTGCGAGTCGCCTTTCATCAGTCGCGAGAAGCCGTTGATGATGTCGAGCGGCGTGCGCAATTCCTGGCTCATCGTCGAGAGGAAACGCCCCTTGGCGGCATTCGCCTCCTCGGCCTCGCGCCGCGCCGCGATCAGCTCGCGCTCGCGATTCTTCAGGTCCGTCACATCGGTATGAATGGACACACGCCGGCCATCCGACACCGGGACGACCGAGCGCTTGACCCAGCGCCCCTGACCGATTTGGCGGATCTTGTCGTCGCCGTCGTTTTCAATCATCTGTTCGTTCGGAAACCACTGCCTGAAACGTGAATTGCTCATTTGCAGGTCGCCATCCGGCCCATAAATCGCGAAACCGTCATGGATGGCTTCAATCGCGAGTAACAGCTGCTGACGAGCGTCGTTGGCGGCAGCGCGCGATCGAATGACGCCCAGTAATTGATTGAAGCTGATCAAGCTTCCCTTGACGAGAGCGAACTGCAAGACGGTGCCAAGAACCGCAATCGGCAATGCATAAGGACCACCGCTCAAAAACGCTTGCAATATGATTGGCGCCGAACAACCGAACAGGAAGCGAGCCGCAACTCTGGGCAAAGAACTCATCATGCTTGAAAAACCCGCTGCAGTGCCGCAGGCAACGAGAACAAAAAACACGCCAAGATAGCTGCCGGGCTCATAGATGACCAGGACCGGCATTCCCCACAAAATGCCTGCAACGAGCGAATTGAATTCGGCTTTGCGAAGGAATTTGCCTGATATCTGTTTTGGTTCGTCACGCTCTTGCGCCCGGCGGTGGAGCCTTGCCGCGATGAGCGAATTGACAAGGTTCAGAAAGAGCCACGTGAATAAGAAGGTGGCGTGTTGAGAGAAGGCAAAGCTGCCCGCAACGACTGCTGAATTGATCGCATTCACGACAGCGATCATCTGTGCATTGGAGATGTAAAGCTGTTGCTGGGCGAGGCCCACTTCCATTTCAAGGGTCGTTCGCGGCGGTTTCGACGACCGCGCGAGCTCAAGAATGCGTTGGTTGGAGAGAATAAACGGCGACATGCTGGTCTTCTACGGCGATCTGGTGAACGCGATTTGGAGCCGGCCTGGCAAATTGAACCTTTTTTGCAGACTTACGCAGCGGCCAGCTACTTCACCCACCCGAATTTATGTTGCACACGTGCGCTCCGCCGTTCTAGCAGGCGATCAACCCATCCTCAGAGCAGTCAGAGCAGATTGAAGTGAAACTCGCGATTATAGGTGGCGGACCGGCCGGTCTCTCTCTGGCCTATCTCCTTAAAGATTGCCGCAATCTCGATTTGACCATCTTCGAGGCCGAAGAGCGCGTGGGGGGAAAGTCTTTCACTTATGAACGTGCCGGACACGCCTTCGAAATGGGAACCTGTTATGCCACCCGTGGAGACCGCCTTGCGCGCAAGTGGATGAAGGATCTGGGAATCAACTTCAAACGCCTGGGGGAAGCCACGTTCGAGGGGACCGAATTCTACAGTTTTGCAAAGCAGGCCGCCGGGCCGAGCCTGATGATACAGGGCCTGACATACTTGATTTCACGTGCACGTCTTCTTCGGCAATTGAAAATCAATCCCGATGATCCCGAAGTGCTCAGTGAAGCGGCGATGCCTGTTCAGGACTGGCTGCGTGAGCGCTCGCTCCACAAGATGGAAAGGCTATTCTACCGCGGCATGACAACAATGGGTTACGGGCAACCATCTGAGACCGCGACAATCCAGGGTTTACGCTGGATCGACCGGTCGCTCCTGATTTCAGGAATGTTCAATGATCTCGTGATGCCGGAAGAGGGGTGGAGTGAATTCTGGCGTCGAATTGCTGAACGCCTTGACGTCCGTCTCGGTCACAGAATTGAGACTGTTCAGCGCAACGAAGCTGGCGTTGGGATTGCCTGGCCTGACGGTCGCGAGTGGTTTGACTATGTTGTCTGCGCCATTCCGATCGATGAATTTGTCGCGCTTTGCCAGCCGCCTACCGAGTCTGAGCAGAAAGTCTCTGAAGACGTCAGCTGGAATGGCTTCGTCACGACACTGGCTGCGGTTGACGACTGGTTCGAACGGGAGGCTGCGAGAAGCTTCGCCGGTGGCATCCTTCCTGACGCCATGCCCGGACGCCTTCTTTCCGCACGATTCGAAGCTTATGAGCCAGAGCTCGGCGGAAGGCTTTATATGCTAAACCAGCTTCGGGGCGAATTCCAACACGATGAGCTTGAAGAGATTGCTGCCCGCGATATCGAGATGGACGGCGGGCGCTTGAAACACACTCTCTACCAGAAGTCATGGAAATACCACGCCTTCTACAAGCGTGACGCGATCCGAAAGGGGCTGCTCACCCGCTTGAGAGAAATGCAGGGCGAGAAACGGAGCTTCTATACGGGCGCCGCCTTTTCGCATGAGGCTGTCTCGAAAATCACGCAATTCAATACCGAACTGGCAGCTCGAATTGCAAGGATCGCGCGAACACACGAACGCCAGCCCGCCGAATGA
>JAAANZ010000049.1 GCA_009909065.1 Alphaproteobacteria bacterium
GAACTGGAACGGCGCTGGACGCTGGAAGACCTTCCCGGTGACACGGCCCATGCCGGCCCCTCGCGCTATGTGCGCATCACGGAGACCGGCGGAAAGCTCGGCTTCATCACGCCGCTGACCCAGAATTTCTGCGCCGGCTGCAATCGCATGCGGGTGACCTGCACCGGCCGCATCTATATGTGCCTCGGCCAGGAGGATCATGTCGACCTGCGCGCCGCGCTGCGGGGCGAGGCGCCGGGCCCTGCACTCGACCATGCGCTGGGCCGGGCGCTGGGGGCCAAGCCCGAGCGCCATGATTTCCGCATCGACACGCCCGGCGCGGCGCCGGCCCTGCCGCGCCACATGTCCGTGACGGGAGGCTGAGGCCTTGGCCGCCTTCCTGTATTTCGGCAGGCTGATGGATGTTGCCGGGGGCCATCGCGAGGCGCGGACGCTGCCCGCATCGGTTCGCGATACAATGTCCCTGCGCGCCTGGCTGGACGAGGTTCACGCCGCACCGGGCGTGTTCAGCGATCCGGCCGTGCGCTTTGCCATCAATGACGAGATTGTCGCCGATGCCGGCGAACTGGCCGATACGGACGAGATCGCCGTGATGCCACCGGTGGGGGGCGGGTGATGATCGCGCTCCTGGATGCCCCTTTCGAGCCCGCCGAGGCGCTGAAGCGTTTCGAGGCCGATGCGGTCGGCGCCGGCGCGATTGTCAGCTTTTCCGGCCATGTCCGACCGCAAGCGGCCTCCGGCCCGGTCACGTCGCTCTACCTCCAGGCGCATTCCCCGCTGACCGAGCGCGGCATTGAAGCTGCTGCCGACACAGCGCGCGAGCGCTGGCCGCTGACATCGCTCGCCATCCTTCATCGCACCGGGAAGATGGCGCCCGGCGAGGCCATCGTCTTCGTGGCCACGGCCTCGGCCCATCGCCGCGCGGCCTTCGAGGCGGCCGATTACCTCATGGACTATCTCAAGACAGAGGCGGTCTTCTGGAAGAAGGAGACAGGACCGCGCGGTGAGGCCTGGATCGAGCCGCGTGGCGAGGACTATGCCGACAGGCGCCGTTGGGGCTGAAAAGGGAAACGACACATGCATGGCATCAATGACAAACTGGATTTCCAGCCGGTGAATATCGCGGTGCTGACGGTGAGTGACACCCGCACTCACGACAATGACACTTCCGGCACCCTGCTTGCCGAAAGGATCGAGGCAGCCGGCCATCATCTCGCCGCGCGCCAGATCGTGCCCGATGACAAGGCGGGCATTCGCGCCACCGTCGCTGGCTGGATCGCCGATCGGCAGGTGGATGTGGTGATCTCTTCGGGCGGGACCGGGCTGACGGGGCGCGATGTGACGCCGGAAGCTGTCGCGCCTCTGTTCGACAAGACGATCGAGGGGTTTTCGGTGATCTTCCACCAGGTCAGCTTCGAGAGTGTCGGCCTGTCGACCCTCCAGTCGCGCGCCCTGGCCGGCGTGGCGCAGGGCACATTCGTCTTCTGCCTTCCCGGCTCGAATGGCGCTGTCAAGGATGGCTGGGACAAGGTGATTTCCTACCAGCTCGACAGTCGCCACAAGCCCTGCAACCTGGTCGAGATCATGCCGCGCCTCATGGAAGGCTGACCGGACATGGCGGATCTGACACATATCGGCCCCGACGGGCGCGCGCGCATGGTGGATGTCGCCGACAAGGCCGAGACCGAGCGCGTGGCGGTGGCGCAGGGGCGCGTCGAGATGGCTCCCGAAACGCTGGAGCTTGCCCTGTCGGGCGCCACGAAGAAGGGTGACCCACTGGCCGTGGCCGAGCTTGCCGGCATCATGGCGGCCAAGCGCACGGCCGACCTCATTCCGCTATGCCATCCCCTGCCGCTGACGAGCGTGAAACTGGAGATCGCGCGCGACCCCGATCACAGCGCGCTGGTCGTCACCGCCCGGGCGAAGACGACAGGGCGAACCGGCGTGGAGATGGAGGCGCTCACCGCCGTGACCGGGGCCTGTCTGACGCTTTATGACATGCTGAAAGCCGCCGAGAAGGGGATGGTGATCGGCGCCGTCCGCCTCATTGAAAAGACCGGCGGCAAGTCCGGCGATTATCGCCGCGGGGAGCAAGAATGAGCCTGTCATCGCTCGAAGACGCTCTGGAGCATCTTGCCGGCGTCCGGCCGCAAACCGCTGCGCGGACATGCCCGCTGTCGCAGGCGGCCGGGGCGCGCCTTGCCGCGCCGGTCATTGCGAAGGTGAGCCGCCCACCAGCCGCCGTCTCGGCCATGGACGGCTACGGCGTGCGCCTGGCCGATCTGGGCAAGCCCGGGGCCATCCTGAAGGTGATCGGCGAGGTTCCGGCCGGGCGACCGTTCGCCGGCCGCGTCGGCCCGGGAGAGGCGGTGCGGATTTTCACCGGCGGCGAGATCCCGGACGGCGCCGATCATGTCGTGATCCAGGAGGAGGTGACACGCGAGGGCGACCGGGTCACCTGCCATGAGGGCTATGGCGAGGCGCAGTATGTCCGCCCGGCGGGGATGGATTTTGCCGAGGGCGACATGGTGATCGCGGCCGGCACGCGGATCGGCGCCTTCGAGCTCGCCATGGCGGCGGCGGCCAATCATGACAGGCTCGAGGTTCATTGCGCGCCGCGCGTGGCCATCCTGGCCAATGGCGACGAGCTGAAACCGCCCGGCAGCGCGCTTGCGCCCGGCGAGATCGTCAATTCCAACCCACCCGGCCTTGCCGCGCTGGTGCGTGCCTGGGGCGGCGAGCCGATGGATCTTGGCGTTGCGGGCGACACGGTTTCCTCGATCCGTGAGCACCTGGCGCGCGCGAGCGATGCCGACATATTGCTGCCCGTGGGCGGGGCCTCGGTCGGTGAGCACGACCATATGCGCACCGCCCTTGCCGAAAAGGGGTTCGAAATCCTGTTCCAGGGCGTGCGTGTGAAGCCCGGAAAGCCGACCTGGGCGGGGCGAGACGCGCGCCGGGTCGTTCTGGGCCTGCCGGGCAATCCGGCTTCCGCTCTTGTCTGCGCCCATCTGTTCCTGAAACCGCTGCTCATGGGCGCGCATGCACACCGGCGCTGGCCGGCCGGGCTTGCCGCGCCGCTTCCCGCGAACGGTCCGCGCCGCGCATTCCTGCGCGCGCATGCGCAGCTCGATCCTGAACAGGGGCTTCTTGTCAGGGCTGATGAGAACCAGGACAGCTCCCGCCTTTCGCCCTTCATCGCCGGCAATTGCCTGATCGATCGGGCAGAAGACGCCCCCGCCGCGAAAGCGGGTGATCGCGTGCAGATCCTGTGGCTTGAGGGCGCAGCGCCGCAATCTGGCCCGGGATGAGACCCCGTTATGACGTGTCGTTAGGCTCGAGCGATCATTCCCGAATTTGCGGCCTGGCGGGAGAGGCCGGGGGGGTGAGGACTTGAACTGCCGCAGGGGCAGGGTTCACGTGTTGCAGGTGACCACGAGCAGGCGCCAGCGCCCCGACGGAGGCCCCCATCGACAGTGACCCGGCCGGGCCCGACACGCGCAAGGCATCAATCGCGCGTGCGCCCGATCAACACGAACCCAGCCCCGCCCTGTCGCAGAGGCTGACGCCGGCCAGCATCCGGCTCCTGGCGCTGGCCAGCGCCGTAGTCACGGCGAATGCCTATTATATTCACCCGATCATTGCGCGCGTGGCCGAAGATTTCGAGGTCAGCGCCGCCATGATCGGGGCCGTCCCCTCGCTCAACCAGCTCGCTCTGGCGGTGGGCATCTTCTTTCTGCTGCCGCTCGGCGACAGGGTGTCGAACCGGCGGCTGGTTTCCATCTTCGTCACCGCGCAGTTCCTTTCAATCTCGATCATGGCACTTGCCGGCGACTACTGGCTGTTCGTGACCGGCTCGACCCTGCTCGGCTTCTTCACCATCGCGCCCTATTTGTTGCCGGCCTATGTCTCCAAGCGCGTCGAGGCCGAGCGGCTCGGCCGGGTGACCGCCGTCCTGACGACCGGGATCATTGCCGGAATCCTGGTGGCGCGCGTGGGTGCAGGCATCCTTGGCGAATATCTCGGCTGGCGGACGGTCTATTATCTGGCGGCCGCGCTGATGCTGGCGGTGTCCTTCATGCTACCGCTGATCATGGATGAGCGCGAGGGCGCGAAGATGCCGGGCCGTCGGGAGGGCTATTTCCGGCTGATCTTTTCCCTGCCGGGCGTCATCGCGAAATTTCCCGAGATCCTGCTCTCCGGAGCGATCCAGGGGCTGAGCTTCGGCATCTTCCTTTCGGTGTGGCTGGGGCTCGGCCTGCACCTGACGAGCGAGGAAATGGGTTATGGTGTCGATATTGTCGGCTATCTGGCCGGTTTCACCCTGCTCAACCTGATCGTTACCCCGCGGCTCGGCACATGGGCCGACCGGACCGGTGCGCGGAAGGCCCGCCTTGTCGTGTCGATCGTGCAACTGACTGGCGCGTCGATGCTCTGGGTGTTCGGGCACAGTCTCTGGCTGCTGATGATCCCGATTGTCATCATGAATCTGGCCGGTCCGATGATCGACATCACCGGGCGCATGACCTTCCTCAATCAGGAGTCCGGCGTGCGCACGCGGCTGATGACCGTTTATATCATGATGATGTTCATCGGCGGCGGCATGGCCAGCTGGGCCGGGACGGCCGCCTATGACCTGGCGGGCTGGCGCGGGAATGCGCTTCTCGCGCTTGTCATGTCGCTGACCGTGCTCAGCCTTGCCGTCCTGGCCCTGCGCCATGGCGGCGAGGATTTGCCGCAGCGCGACTGAAAAGCCGGAACCGCGCGCGACACAAGACCTTCGCGTTCGCAGCAATCCGGCATGAGGCGATGCGCCCGCAGGCCTGGTGAGCCGCAGCCGCATCGCGCTTCATGCTGATGCAACGGCTTAGTCTTTCGCCGCCGTGTTGCAGGCGGCGAGATCCTCGGCGCCGAGTTCGTCGCGCTCACTGGAGAAAGCCGCAAGCTTGCCGATCTCTTGGGCGACCTTCTTGCAACTGCGCACCGTGGGTGTCTTTCGGCGCAGTTCGGCTGCGCAGGTCTCGCCTTCGCAGGACCATATCGCCTTGTTGGCGATGAATTCGGTGCTCTCGCTGACCGGCTCGGCCAGCTTGGCAGTGAAGTTCGTCCCTGCCAGCGCCGGCATGGCGATCAGGATGGCGAAACACGAAGCAATGGAAGTGCGAAGCATTGGGAGGATCCTTCGAAAATGCGTTCAAATGGCGCGCCAGTCGCGCCACTGGCGCCGGTTATAGAACGCCTGAACAAATTGTCCAGTGTTCAGAAGTGGCGCCATAAGGGTTTTGCAGTGCAGCAGTCATTTTCGGTCGGGCTCAGGATTCCGTCATTTTTGTCGCCCGGGCCGCGAGGGCACGCATTGCGTCGCCATGATAGTAACGTATCATCATGTGATATCTCACACACACACTACGGGAGGACGGGCCATGGATTTCAATATCCCCGCCGAACTGCAGGACTATCTGGAGGAGCTCGACGCTTTCATCGAGGCGGAGATCCGCCCGCTGGAGCGCCAGGATGACAATATCCGCTTCTTCGACCATCGCCGCGAATGGGCGCGCACCGATTTCGAGAATGGCGGCATGCCGCGCCGCGAATGGGAGGAGCTGCTCGGCGAGGCGCGCCGGCGGGCCGATGCGGCCGGACATCTGCGCTACGCGCTGCCCGGCGAATTTGGCGGCAAGGACGGGACCAATCTCGGCATGGCGGTCATCCGCGAACATTTCGCCCGCAAGGGGCTGGGCCTGCATAATGACCTGCAGAACGAGCATTCCATTGTCGGCAATTTCCCGCAG
>JAAANZ010000013.1 GCA_009909065.1 Alphaproteobacteria bacterium
CATGGGCGATTGTCGAGCGGGTGATCCCGCATTGGGTCAAGGATGTCGCCGAGCCGCTGCGCGTGACCTATGATGTCGGGCTCGGCCGCGAATTCACCGGCACCGAACTGGTCTCGGAAGTCTCGATGCGCCAGCGTGACGGCACCGGCGAGGATGACCTGTCGGACAATTGGCGCATCCATCGCATGAAGAATCGCTGGCAGGGCGGCGAGGAGTCCGGCCATCATCCCTATCCCGGGACCTTTCCGGTCGTGATGACGGATGAGTATGACTGGGGCGGCTGGCGCGTGCCCGGCGCCGAATACGACCGCAACCCGGCGAAGATCGAGTATCAGGCCCGGCTCATCTGCAATGCGCCTCACATGCTTCGAACGCTGCGCGCAGTCATTGATCTGGTCGCGCGCCATCGCGAGAGCGTCCCGGCGGAACTGCTAGAAGAGGCCCGCTCGGCCAGTGCGATCCTGAGGCATGTCTATGACGTGTCCGAAGGGGTCAGGGCGGCCGAGTAACGCGCAGGCGTCGCACGCCCAAGACGAGACCCGTGCCGGCAAGCACGCCCACCGTATTGGCCAGCGCGTCAGCGAAACTCGCTTCCCGGCCGAGTGGCATCATGCCCTGCAGGGCCTCCAGGAACGCGCCATAAAGGATGAGCGCCAGGACCGGGCCGGCCGGAACGCGTGGCAGGGACAGGGCAGTCAGCGCCGAAAGCACGCCATAGGCGAGCAGGTGCTGGAGCTTGTCGAGATGAGGCACGCCGGCCGCGCCGGAAGGGGGTTTCAGCGAGGCAAAGGCGATAATGAGCGCCGCGATCAGCGCCGCCACGAGCGCTGCGCCGGCCCGGATGCGCCGGTCGTCGATGAAAGCCTTGATCATGTCGCCAGAGCGCTCCCTTGCACTTGCCCGCGCCTAACCGCACCTTGCCCCCTTGTGGCAAGCCGGAACAGGCCGGCCCCCGACGCAGCAAGAAGGAGACCGGCGACCGATGCGCACCGATACGCCCGTTCCCGTGAAGCTTTCCGAATACGCGCCCTATCCGTTCGAGATCGACCGGGTGTCGCTGGTCTTCGAACTCGATCCGCAGGAGACCCGCGTCCGCGCGGTCATGGATGTGCGTCGCACGGGTCCCGGCGACATGGTGCTCGATGGGGTGGGTCTTGATCTGCGCGCGCTCGCGATCGATGGCGACCCGCTTGGCGAGGCCCGCTATACGCGGGACGCCGAGCGGCTGACCCTGCATGACGTGCCGGACGCTTTCCGGCTGGAGACGGCCGTCACGATCTCGCCATCCGGCAATACAGCCCTGTCGGGCCTCTACATGTCCGGCGGGCGTTTCTGCACCCAGTGCGAAGCTGACGGGTTTCGCCGGATTACCTACTGGCCCGATCGGCCGGACGTGATGAGCCGCTTCCATGTGCGGATCGAGGCGCCCAAGGAGGGCTTTCCGATCCTCCTGTCGAACGGCACACCGGGCGCTTCGGGCGATCTTGGCGATGGCCGGCATTTTGCCGAATGGGACGACCCCCATCCCAAACCCTCTTACCTCTTTGCGCTGTGCGCGGGCGACTATGATGTCTATACCGACAGTTTCACGACGATGGGCGCCGAAACGGTTGACCTCGCTATCCATGTCGACAAGGGCGATGGCCCGCGCGCGGCCTGGGCCATGGAGAGCCTCAAGGCGGCCATGGCCTGGGACGAGGCGGTTTTCGGGCGCGAATACGATCTTGGCCGGTTCAATATCGTCGCGGTGCGCGACTTCAATTTCGGCGCCATGGAGAACAAGGGCCTCAACATCTTCAATTCCGCCTATGTGCTGGCCGATGAGGCGACCGCCACGGATGCCGATTTCGAGGCGATCGAGAGCATTGTCGCGCATGAATATTTCCATAACTGGACGGGCAACCGCATCACCTGCCGTGACTGGTTCCAGCTCTGCCTGAAGGAGGGGTTGACGGTCTTCCGCGACCAGGAATTTTCCGCGGATATGCGCTCGCGGCCGGTTCAACGCATAAAGGACGTGATCCGCCTGAGGGCGCGCCAGTTTCCCGAGGATGCCGGGCCGCTGGCCCACCCGGTTCGCCCCGACAATTATGCCAGCGTCGACAATCTGTATACCGCCACCGTTTACGAAAAGGGCGCCGAACTGATCCGCATGCTCAAGGCGCTGATCGGCGAGGACGCTTTTGCCCGGGGCATGGACATCTATTTCGAGCGTCATGATGGGGATGCGGCCACGATCGAGGACTTCTATGCCTGTTTCGAAGCCGCGAGCGGTCAGGATCTTGCCGCCTTCCGACGCTGGTATGGCCAGGCCGGAACCCCGCAGGTGAGCGTCAGCGAAAGCTGGGACGAGGAAAACGGGCGGCTCACCATCGCGCTGTCCCAGCATGTCCCGTCAACGCCCGGACAGTCTGACAAGCAACCCGTGCCCATTCCTCTGGCCGCGGCCCTTCTGGACGGTGAGGGCGGCCAGATCGCCGCCGATGGCTGGCCCGGGGGGGAGCGCACCCTGGTGCTGGATACGGCCCATAAGGATTTCGTCGTCGAGCTCCGCGGCGGGGCCCGGCGACCGCTGGTTTCGCTCAATCGCGGTTTCTCCGCGCCGGTGCGCCTTGTGCGGGGCGAGGAGGACTTCGCCGGCCGGCTGGCGCGCGCCGCTGCCGAAACCGACCCTTTCAACCGATGGGACGGCCTTCAGTCGCTGATGAGCGACAATCTGCTGGCCATTGCCTATGGCGGGGTGGCCAGCCCCGACGAACGGCTGGTTGTGGCCGTTGCCGGAGCTGTCGAGAGCGCCGGCGAAAGCGATCCGGCCTTTGCCGCACTTCTTGCACGTGTGCCGGAAATCGGGGGCCTCTTCCTGGAGCATGAGCCGGCCGCCCCGCAGGCTCTGGAGTTCGCGCGCGAAGCGTTTCGCCGGGCACTTGCCGAAGCCTTGCGGCCGGTGATTGAAGAAAGGCTGTCGCATCCCTCCCCGGCGCCCTTTCGGCCGGATGCCGAACAGGCCGGTGTACGCGCACTGCGCAGCGCGCTGACAGACCTGCGCGCGGAACTCGGCCTTGAAAGCGCTGCGGCTTTGAAAGCGCAGTTTGACGGCGCTTCGAACATGACCGAGGCGCTGGCGGCGCTCAGGGCGCTGACCCGTCTCGACACACCGGAACGTGACGCAGCGCTCGCCGGTTTTCACGCGAGGTGGAAAGACCAGCCTCTTGTCCTTGACAAATGGTTCGCGGCCCAGGCGCTAAATGTCGATGCTGAAGGCGCGCGGCAGCTAACAGCGCACCCCGATTTCGACCTTGGCAATCCCAACCGGGTGCGCTCGGTGGTCGGAGTTTTCGCGATGCAGAATCTATGCGCCTTTCATGATCCCGGCGGCGCAGGCCATACCTTCTTGGCCGACATGGCCCGGGCGGCCGACAGTCGTAACCCCGCGCTGGCCGCGCGCCTGCTGACGGCGTTTGAACAGTGGCGCAAGCTGGAGCCTGTGGCCCGTGACAGTGCGCGGCGAACGCTGGAGGCGCTCAGCGAAGACGGGCTGTCCGGAAATGCGGGTGATATTGTCGGGCGGGCCCTGGCCGATACGGACTGAGCCCGAAACGTGTTAACTTTAACACTTGTTAAGCCTTCACCCTGAAGAAAAAACGATCAGGGAGAATACCCTCAATTCAGGCGGGTGCCGTGACTCAGGCGGAACAGGGCAGGACAGGACAGGGACAGGGCCGGATTTTCGGCCTGCCCGGACGGCTGGGCCTTGTCATTGCGGCATTGGTGGCGCTGGAGGGCGGGGCGCTCGCGCTCAAGGCTTATGACGAGAAGCGCACGAGCGAGCGTCATACGCTTGCCAGCCTGCAGCGCGAAGCTGCCGCGCTGGCCGAACATGTAAATGGCCGCGCCGAACGGGCTGTGTCAGTGGTTGGGCTTGGCCAGAAGGCCGGGGCCGGGCGCGGCCTGGTCGATGACAGCCTGCCCGACACGGAAATGGTTCTCAGTCTGCGCGATGCGGCCCAGTCGCCGCAAGGCTCGCGCATCCGTGCGGCCGCCGATACCGCGATGTCGAGCCTTGCCAGCCGCGAGAGTCTCGGCCTGACACGTGATGGCGACCTGGTTCTCGTCACCTCCCACGATGCGCTACCCAAGCAGCTTGCCTTCACGGATGCGGCCAGCTGGCTGCCCGCGCCGCGTGATGGCCGGCGCTATATGCTGGCACAGGGAGATATCCGTGCCGGGTCCGGCGACCGGCAGCTTGCCGAACCGGCCCGGACCGCCTCGCTCGACCGACCGCGGATCCAGTCGGTTGATGGGTTGCCCCGCACGGCAACGGCGTGTGCGCCGCTGGCGAGCGGGGCCTTGCAGGCCTGTGTCACCCGGCCGGCGCCGATGTTCAAGCGCAGTGACCTTTTGCACTTCCTCAGTTATGGGCTCCTGCTGGCCGCACCTGCGCTCGCCATTCTCGGTCTTGCCCGAATGGTGGCGCGCGGCGAGACCCGCAATGATGGCCAGGCCGCGCGCATGCGCTCGGCCGAGGCGCAACTCGACCTGGTGATGACGGGGGCGCGTGCGGGCTCGTTCCGCTGGAACACGCAAACCGATACGGTTCGCCTCAGCCCCATGGCGGGTGAATTGCTGGGGCTCGACGCCGATGCGGAGCTGACGGGCCAGGCGCTCCTGGCCAGCGTCCATCCACGCGAACACGAGCGCGTCGCCAACGCCGTGGCGACGGCGCCGGAAAAGGGCTGGCTTCACGTGGATTTCGCCACCGAGACCTCGCAGGGCCGCCAGTTCGTGGAATTGCGCGCCAGCCCGAACGGCGAAGCCGGGCCTGATGATTTCAGCGGCATCATCATGGATGTGACAGAACAGAAGATTGCCGATCTCAGGCTGCGCGCGGCCGAACGGCGCCTTCGCAATGCGATCGAGGGCTTCTCCGGCCCGTTCGCCCTCTGGGACAAGCGTCGCCGGCTGCTTTACTGGAACCGCGCCTTTGCACGCGATTTCCGTCTCGAGGAAACGCTGCGCCCGGGGATCGGCCACGAGACAGTCGGGATTGCCCGCGCCGATGCGATCCGTCGCGAAGTGCCCTCTCTGGAGGAAAGCGACACGTGTTTCCTCGAACTGCACAACGGGTGCTGGCTCAAGCTCGTCGAGCGGACCACGAATGAGGATGTGACGATCACCCTGGGCCTGGATGTCACGAATGATGTGCGCAACGAGGAACAGCTCAAGCGCCAGAAGGCGAAACTCAAGCAGCTTGTTTTCGATCTCGAACAGTCCGAGGGCCACGCTGCCGAACTGGCCAAGAAATATGATGAGGAGCGCGCCCGCGCCGAACATGCCGCTCACACCAAGAGCGCCTTCCTGGCCAATATGAGCCATGAACTGCGCACCCCGCTCAATGCGATCAACGGTTTCTCGGAGATCCTGTCGAATGAGCTTTACGGTCCGCTCGGGGATGCGCGCTACAAGGGCTATGCCGACGATATCCTGACCTCCGGCCAGCACCTGCTGGACCTTATCAATGACATTCTCGACATGGCGAAGATCGAGGCCGGCAAGATGACCATTGCGTGCGCCGAGATCGATCCAGTCGATCCGGTGGATGCGGCCGTGCGCATGGTGCGCCACAAGGCCGAGGAGAAGGAAATCCGCCTGGTCCTGAAGGCGCCCCAAGACCTGCCCCGGATCGATGCCGATCACCGCGCGATCCGGCAGATGGTGCTGAACCTCGTCTCGAACGCGCTGAAATTCACGGACAAAGGCGGTCATGTCGTGGTCTCGCTCGACCAGGTCGGCCGGGAAATGCGGATTGCCGTGACCGATGACGGTATCGGCATCCCGAAAGAGCATATCCCGCGGCTGGCACAGCCTTTCGAACAGGTCGCCGACACGCGTGACCGCAACACTGACGGCACGGGGCTCGGCCTGGCGCTGACCAAGTCATTTGCCGAGATGCATGGCGGGCGCATTTCCATTGCCAGCCAGCCGGAAAAGGGCACCCGAGTGTCCATCTATCTTCCGCTGGCGGCGGCGGGAAGCGGCTGCAATGACCAAACGCAGCCGGCGGCCAGAAAGAATGTGGCCTGACGGATGTGGTGATCAGTCTGCCCCTGCCGGCGCTGATGGCGGGCCCAATGCCGGGCATGCCTACGGCATCCGGAACGCGCCGGTCACTCGACGCGGCGTGCCCGGAAACTGCGACTGTTGCCGATCTTCATCTTGAAACTGCCGAGAGCCGCGCGCTTGATTTCGGCGATATTCTCGGTGCGCGAGCTGACATGGACCCTTCGGGAGTCGATCTGCTCCCAGACCTGGCCATTGTCCAGCCGGATGGTCAGCTTGCCGAAGGGGCCTTCACTTATGTTCGTGACGCCGGCATTGACCGTATCCACCCGATCATCATCCTCCTGACCGAAACCGAGCATGCTGAATCCCGGAAGGGACAGTCCGAAATTCCTGCGACGGTCTTCCTCGACTTCGCGGCGCGAAACGGCCCGGATTTCGCCGGATTTCTCGGCCTGTTCGAGGCGCCCGACCGCCTCGTCATAACAGGCAAGGCGTTCGCGGTCGGCATCGATATCCGCGCAGGCGTAGACCTCGCCGGTCGAGACGGGCGGATCGCTCTCGGCAAGCGCGGGGCCTGTCCAGATGATGAGCGCCGGAACGGCAAGGATGCACTTTCTGTTCACTTTCATGTTCATTTCCCGGGCAATCGAGGTGGCGGTCCTGGCGCCGGTGCGCCGCCGGCGTTGCCAGCCTTGGCAAGAATTGTAGGAATACTGGCAGATCAGTGCGACGGCGAAAAGCTCCGGAGGTATTTGCATGGCAGTCAGGACAAGTTGGACGAAAGGGGCACTTGCCTTGCTGGCGGCAGGGCTGTCGGCCTGCGGGGGCGGCGACACGGCGCAATATGGCGACATGCTGCGCCGGGGCATCAGCGCCAATCCGGACTCGCTCGATCCCCACAAGGCCTCTTCGGCATGGGAGAACATCGTCATCGGCGACATGTTCGAGGGGCTTTACGTGACCAATGCGGCCGGCGAGCCCGAGCTTGGTGCGGCCGAGAGCGTCAGTGTTGATGACAGCCAGACCGTCTACACATTCACGCTGAAGGATGCGCTCTGGTCGGACGGCGAGCCTGTCACGGCAGAGGATTTCGTCTTCGCCTTCCGGCGCCTCCAGGACCCGGAGACCGCGGCGCAATACGCTTCGCTGTTATGGGTGGTGAAGAATGCGGCCGCCGTGAATGCCGGCGAATTGCCACCTGAAGAACTGGGTGTGCGCGCGCTGGATGAACAGACGCTGGAGATCACGCTCGAATATCCCGCGCCCTACCTGCCGGGCCTGTTGTCGCATTATGCGTCCTATCCCGTTCCGAAACATGTCGTTGAAGCGCATGGCGACCAGTGGGTGCGAGAAGAGAATATTGTCGTCAACGGGCCTTATGTGCTCGAGGACTGGACGATCGGCGCCTCGCTCCTGGCGCGCAAGAATGAGAACTGGGCCGGCGTCGAGGATCTGTGCTTCGACACGATCGCCTATTTCCCGATCTCGGATCTCAATGCGGTCGAGCGCAAGATCGAGGCGGGCGAACTCGATGTGAACAATGCCTTTGAGGGCCCGCGCAAGGCCGAGATCGAGCGCCGCCTGCCGGGCTGGGTGCGGACCGGGACGGCTTTGACGACGACCTATTGGGTGTTCAATACCGATGAGCCGCCGTTTGATGATGTGCGCGTGCGCAAGGCGCTCGCCATGGCGCTCGACCGGGAATACATTGTCGAAAACGTGATGACGCCGGGCTTCCGGCCGGCCTACAGCTTCGTGCCGCCGGGTATCGCCAATTATGTGCCTGAGGATGAGCGCCCCGAGGTCGCCTGGGCGGACATGGCGCGTGAGGACCGCCTCATCGAGGCCCGCCGCCTGCTGGAGGAGGCCGGTCACGGGCCCGACAATCCGCTGCGTTTCACCTATATGTATCGCTCGACCAGCGACAATCGCAAGCCGCCGCCGGTCGCCCAGGCCAACTGGAAACAGGTGGCTGACTGGGTCGAGCCGGAATTGCTGCTGCAGGACACCAAGGTGCTCTATAACCGCTTGCGCGAGGCCGATTTCGAGTTTTCCGATGCCGGCTGGGTCGCCGATTTCAACGACCCGCACAATTTCCTCTACCTGCTCGATTCCGAAACCGGCCAGCTCAATTACGGCAATTACGAGAATGCGCAGTATGATGCGCTGCTGCGCGCCTCGAATACCGAGCTGGACAGGGACAAGCGCGCCGAGCTTCTGGCCGAGGCCGAGCAGATCATGCTCGAGGAGATGCCGCTCAGCCCGATGTGGTTCCAGGTCAACCAGAACCTGGTCGATCCGGAACTGACCGGCTGGCAGGACAATGTCGTCGACATCCACCGTTCGCGTTATCTGTGCTATCCTGAACTCGAGGACTGACCGCGGTGCCGGTTTGCGTCGCGTGGGCCGTCCGGGCCGCTGATGCCTGGCATCGGAATGATCGCCGTTTGCCCGGCATCAGCCGAGCCGGGCCGCTGGCTTTCGCCCTCCAGGCGCAATTTCGGGTACGCGGAAGCCCGTTATTGCAAAAAGTCTTGCCCAGTCTTTGAGCCGTTAGGGGGCCGCCATCCTTGGCGCACTTGAATTCCGGGGGCGCGCCGCCCCCTGACTGCGGCAGCAAAGACACACCCGCGCCGATTCTATGACGGATTTGTCACGACGCGTTGACGCTTTTGTATAGGCCGCTCTAATCCTGTTGGCCAAGTCCCGGAAAAGGGGTCCGGGCAGCCGATCATGGCAGCACATTTATCGGAGGTTCCACAGTGAACGGGTACAATCTCAAATCCCGCCTGCTCGCCTCGTCCGTTTTCGCGGGCGCAGCGTTCGGGCTCGCCGGCGCGCCGGCCCTCGCCCAGGAAAATGGCGAAGAGGAAGAAGCGCGTCAGGAAACGATCACGGTCACGGGCTCGCGTATTGCAAGGCAGGACTTCGTGTCCAATAGCCCCGTCTCCACCGTGGGCGCCGAGCAGTTCGACCTGACCGGCACGGTGAACACCGAGGGCCTGCTGAACACGCTCCCGCAGACGGTTCCGGGCCTTGACCGCACCTCGAACAATCCGGGCGGCGGTATTGCGACTGTGGACCTGCGCGGCCTCGGTACCGCACGCACCCTGGTTCTGATCGACGGCAAGCGCGTTGTTCCGTCCACGGGTGGCGGCACGGTGGATATCAACAATATCCCACCGGCACTCATCGAGCGTGTCGAGGTCGTGACCGGCGGCGCATCCGCCGTTTACGGCTCCGACGCCGTTGCGGGTGTTGTGAACTTCATTCTCAAGGATGATTTCGAGGGTGTTCAGGCTTCGGCCGGCTACGAGGTCACTGAAGAAGGTGACGCCGAGGTCTGGTCCGGCGATTTCACGATCGGTGGGAATTTCGCCGACGGACGCGGTAATGCCATTGCCAGCATCGGCTACACCAACCGCCAGGCGCTGTTCCAGGGCGACCGGGACTTCGCTTTCTTCGCCCAGTTTGACGACGGCGCGGGCAACCTCTTCGACGGCGGCTCGTCGGGTGTTCCGGAAGGGCGGCTGTCCGGCGTCTTTCCTGACGCGGCCGGTATCTTCAACGAGGATGGCACGATCCGCCCCTTCGTCTCGGCGGGTGACGACAATGATTTCTACAATTACGCCCCTGTGAACTATATCCAGCTCCCGCAGGAACGGATCCAGTTCAACGCCAAGGCGGATTACGAAATCAACGAAGATATCGAGATCTACGCCTCTACCTTCATGGCGAACAATACCGTGCCGCAACAGCTGGCACCGACACCGATCTTTGAGCCCCGCGGCGGCACGATTCAGGTTTCTCTGGACAATAACCCGTTCATCGCACCGTCGGCCCAGCAGATCATCTCCGACTCCCTCGGATCCGGTGTCGATACGGATGGCGATGGTATCGACGATGAATTCACCGCTGGCGCATTCGGCATTCGTCGCCGCCTGGAAGAAGTCGGCCCGCGGGTTGCCAATAGCGAGTTCACATCCTACCAGATCCAGACCGGCATTACGGTCGATATCTCGAACACCTGGGAACTGGATGCGAGCTTTACGGAAGGCCGCACGAAGGGCACCGAAAACCAGCTGGGCAATATCAACAAGGACCGGTTCTTCCAGTCGCTCCTGCTCGCAGATGCCGATGAAGACGGTAATGTGGATGTGGATGCGGATGGCAATCCGACCTGCGAAAATACCGCAGCCAATGGCGGTCTGGTTGGCTGTGCGCCGATCAACATCTATGGTCAGGGCAATATCTCACCTGAAGCGGCAGATTTTATCCGGGCACGGGCGGTGATCGATCGCGACTATGAGATGACCAATGTCGTTGCCAACCTGACGGGTGACACGACTGGCGTGTTCGAACTTCCCGGCGGCCCGATCGGACTGGCCTTCGGGTCGGAATATCGCGAGGAGAAATTCGCCTTCAATCCGTCGCAGAACGTCGCCTCATCGACCATTTCGGGCTTCAATGGATCGCCTCCGGTTGCCGGCGGGTTTGACGTATACGGCTTCTATGGCGAGACGTATCTGCCGATCCTGAAGGATGCGCAGTTTGCCGACATTCTGGCACTCGAGGCGGCCTATCGTTACGAAGACTACAGCACTTCGGGCGGAGTGGAAGCGTGGAAGATCGCCGGTGAATGGGCGCCGGATCAGCAGCTGCGTTTCCGCGCTTCGTTCAATACCGCGGTGCGCGCGCCGTCGATTTCGGAACTCTTTGCGCCACAGGGCGAGAATTTCCCGGGGGCGTCCGACCCGTGCTCGTCCGGGTTCTCCGGGGATGCGACGCTTCAGGCCCTCTGTGAGGCAACCGGTGTGCCGGCGGCCAATGTGGGCTCGGCTCAGATTGACCTTCCGTCCGGCCAGGTCCGTGAGATCAGCGGTGGTAATCCCAATCTCGACGCCGAGGAAGCCGAAACCCTGACGTTGGGTTTCGTCGCCGAACCCAATTTTGTTGAGGGCCTCACCTTCTCCGTCGATTATTTCGACATTGAAATCGAGGATGTGATCAGCGACTTCGGCGGCGGCGCCAATAATGTCATATCGACATGTTATGGTGATGCCGAGCTCGGCGGTGTCGGTTCACCCTTCTGCGGCGCCATTACGCGGGGAAGCGATGGCCTGATCACTGAGGTCTCGGTGACTTCGCAGAACGTGGCCCTGCTGACGCTGACCGGCCTCGATCTTCAGGGCGAATACACCTATGATTTCGGGGAATATGGCCTCTTAGGCTTCAATTATGTCGGCACCGTGACTGACGAGAACACTCTGGTTCCGTTCGACGGGGGAACGCCGATTACCTGTGCCGGTGAATTCGGCGCTGACTGCGGCGAGCCCATTCCGGAGTACAAGCACCGTTTCACCACGAAATGGGCGAATGGCCCGTGGACGGCGCAGCTGCTGTGGCGTTACATCGGCTCTGTGAACGATGATGAAGGCTTGGGCATTCAGGTGGCCGTCGAAGAGATTGACCCGTTCAACTATTTCGATGTGTCAGGTTCCTACCAGGTCAATGATTTCGTGACCCTGACGGCCGGCATCGACAATCTCCTCGATGAGGAGCCGCCGATCCTGGGTGACAATCAGGAGCAGGCCAACACTTTCCCGGCAACGTATGACGTCTTCGGCCGGACCTACTTCTTCAAGGCGACGACGCGTTTCTAGACGCGCCGCAATCGTCGCGAATGGAAATGGCGGGCCCTCGGGTCCGCCATTTTCTTTGTGTGTTTCCTTGAAAAGACTCCGCGGTCTCAGCCCGCCATCCAGCGTGCATAGATCGCGGTCGGCAGGAGCCGGTCTGACCCTTGTTGCGGGAGCGCCATTTCGCCTGCTTCCATGCGCCCGCCACGCCCCGCCAGCCGGTCGGCGAGGGCCTGGGCGAGGGCAAGATAGGACAGGCGCACGGCATAGGCGGTCAGGATCACGAAGAGTGGCGCATCGCTCAACAGGGCGCGCACGCCGTCCAGCAGGCCGGGCAGGTCATCCTCGAAGCGCCAGGTCTCGTTTTTCGGGCCGCGCCCGAATTTCGGCGGGTCCAGGACAATGGCGTCATAGCGGTGGCCGCGCCGCTGCTCGCGCGCGACGAATTTCATCGCATCATCGGCTATCCAGCGAATGGGCCGGTCCTGAAGGCCGGAAAGCGCCTGGTTCTCCTTGCCATAGCCGTTCGATTTCGGGCTGGCATCAAGATGGACGACCTCGGCCCCTTCCGCCGCGCAGGCCAGCGACATGAGGCCGGTATAACCGAACAGGTTGAGCACTTTGACCGGACGCCCGGCGGTGCGGATCTTCTCGCGGGCGAACGCCCAGTGGACCGCATGCTCCTGGAACAGGCCGACATGGCGGAACGGGGTGCGCCGGGCGGTGAAATGCAGGTCGCGCCAGGCCATCGGCCAGGCCTCGCGCGCCTTTGCAGACGCCAGCTCCCAGCGCCCGCGCTCATCCTCGCCGGTCCTGGCGTCGAACACCGCATCCGCCTGCCATTGCGACACCGGCCGGGCCGGCGTCCAGAAGGCCTGCGGATCGGGCCTGTCGAGCACCTGTCCGCCGAAGCGTTCGAGCTTGCGGCCCTGTCCGCTGTCGAGCAGGGCATAATCCTCCCAGTCATTGGCGATCAGCAGCCGTGTGTCGAATTTCATGCAAACCCCCGCTGGCGCCAGGCTTCATAGATCATCACCGCGCTGGCCTGGGCGAGGTTCAGACTGTCGGCGCCGCCCCGCATCGGGATCTGCGCCAGCGTATCGCAGGCCGCCTCGAGCGGCGCGGGCAGGCCGGACTGCTCATTGCCCATGAGGATAACCGCTTTCGGGCCATAAATATTGCCGTCATGGCGCACATTGCCATTCAATCTGGCCGCGACAAGGCGCGCGCCCTGCCGCTTGCGCCAGTCATCGAGCGCGGCGAAACCGGCCTCGGCGAAGGGCATGTCGAAGATGGACCCCATCGAGGCGCGCACGGCCTCGACGCTGTAGGGGTCGCAGCACGCCCCCGTCAGGATGACCCCGCCAAGGCCCGCACAATCGGCCGTGCGCAGGATCGTGCCGAGATTGCCCGGGTCGCGCACCTCGTGCAGGGCGATCCAGAGCCCGGCGGCGCGGCCCGAAAGCGCGTCGAGCCTACGCCTGGATTGTTCGAATGCGCCGATGACGGCCTGCGGATTGTCCTTGCGGGTGATCCGGCCGACGAGCCGTTCGGGCACGCACACGACACGGGCCCCGGCCCGGTGCGCCCGGTCGGCCAGTTCGCCGGCATGGTCGCGCTGCATGGCCGGGCGTGAGAGGACGAGCGTGTCCAGCCGCCAGCCACGCGCCAGCCCCTGTGCGACAAGGCGCGTGCCCTCTGCCATGAAAAGGCCGGTTTCCTGGCGTTGCTTCTTGCGCTCCAGCCCCCTGAGACGCTTGATCAGGGGGTTGGAGGGGCTGGTTATGGTTTCGATGGGGTGCTGCATGTTTCCAACTGTGGCCCCGGCCTTGCCGCAGCGCGGCGATTGGGGCATGCCATAGGCAAATCTGGCCAAGACGCCGAAGGAGAGGGGCTCGGTATGAGGCTTTTCGATATCCTGACTGCCGTTCTGGCAGCCTTGGGCCTTGTGGCCCTCGGCGTCTATGTCTTCCTTCAGATGCCGCAAATCGAGGACGGGGTCGAGGCCCGGCTGGGAGCGCAGGCACAGCGCGCGCTCTCGACAGGGGGATCGGGCTGGGTGAATGTCGAGATGGACGGGCAGGTGGCCCGCCTTTCAGGGGTGGCCCCCTCGGATACGGCCGCGGCGGATGTCAGCGAGAGAGTGCGCCGCGCTGCGGGCGGTGGCGGCATTGTCCTTGGCGGTGTCACGCGGGTCGAGACGGACTTTACCGTGGCCGAGCCGATATCGCCTTATGTGTTTACCGCCGTGCGCACGGAGGATGACCGCCTCATCCTCGAGGGCCATGTGCCGGATGAGGCGGCGCAGGCCAGGGTTTTGGAGGCCGCCTCGGATGCGGGGGCCGCCGCGGTGATCGACCGGCTGGAAACAGGTTATGGGGCCCCCGATGAGAGGTTTGCATCCGTCGTGCTTGACGCCGTCTCGCATCTCGCGCGGATGAAAACGGGTCGCGCCGTCCTGACAGACACACAGCTGAAACTGAGCGGAACCGCCATGGACACGGCGGCGCGCGAGGAGATTTCGGCCGCGGTCAAAGCGCTCGACGCGCCGTATTCCGGCCAATCGAATCTGCGCGCTCCCGGATACTGGTTCGCGCGTCATCTGCCCGAAGGCCTGTTGCTGAAGGGCCGCGTGAACAGCCCGTCGGATCGCGATGAGATCACCGCGATTGCGCGGGCCAATTATGAAGGCGAGGTCCTGGACCGGATGGAAGTGGCTGCTGACGGCCCGCAGGGCTGGAGCGATGGGGTCCGGCGCGCGCTTCCGCACTTTGCGCGCTTCCGGTCCGGACGGATGACTTTCGCTCCGGATGAGGGCCTTTTCCGGTTCGAAGGCGAGGCGGCGGGCAGCACGCTGGCCTTCCTGGCTGAAGACATGGCCGAATATGACGGGCCTTTCGCTGTCGATATCGGGGCCCGGAAGGCCGACATTGAAATCGGCGAAATATCGGGCATTGATTTCGAGAGCGAGCCCCGCGCAGCTTGCGAGACGGCTTTCGCGACCGTGCTGGAGAACAATTCGGTGAATTTCGCCAGCGGCGAGGCCGTGATCACGCGTGATAGCGGAGCCACGCTGGACAAGTTGATGGCTGTTGCGCGGCGGTGTTCCGGGCAGCTGGTCTTCGAGGTCGGCGGCCACACTGACAGTGCTGGCGATCGCGATTACAACAAGTATCTCAGTCAACAGCGCGCCCGTGCCGTGGCCGATTACCTTACGGACAGGGGGCTGGCGGGTGACCGTGTGAATGCGGTCGGATATGGACCCGACCGGCCTGTTGCCGATAACCGGACCCGGGAAGGACGCGCGGCCAACCGGCGTATCGAAGTCAAGGTTCTGGAACGGAGCGAATGATGGCCTGGCTCAGTCTACATATCTGGATGCTTCTGGCGGCGGCGGCGCTGCTCGGCCTCCTGTTCGGCCTGGCAATCCGCGGGCTGATGCTGCGTTCGAAGCTGCGACAGGCGCAGGTCGAGCGCGACATGTCGGCCATGGAACTCGAACAGTCCAAGACCGAAATCGAAGCGCTTTACGCGGCCCAGCGCCGGGCCGGCGCGCCGGATGAGGAACTCGGGAAAGAGTTGCAGGCGCGCAAGGAGGCGGTGCAGCGTCTCGAGGCCGATCTGAAAGCCGCCAAGTCTGAGCTGCATGAATTGCGTTCGGGCGGGCAGGGTGACACTTCGGCGGCTGCGGGCGCAGCGGTGGCGGGTGCCGCCGTCGGGGCGATGGCCGGCGGGGCCGCCATGGCGACGGGTGAGGACGATGCCGGCAAAGCGCGTGAAGAGCTTGAATGGCGAAACCGTTATCTTGAGTCGCGGGTCCGGCGCCTCGAGGAGGAGGTGCGCAGCCATGCCGCGTCGCGCAGCGCGGCCGAAACCCCGGCCTCGCCGGCCATGGATGCTGCGCCGCCGCAGGATGGAGTGTCTTCAGCGGATATCAGTAAATTGCGCTGGCAGAATGACTATCTGCGTCAGCGCCTGACCGTTTTCGAGGACAAGGCGGCCCGCAGCGATGCCGGCCCGGGTCAGGGCCGGGGCGCGGCCTCCGAACAGCGCCAGGAAACGCCGGACGAGGAACTGGCACGGCTGCGCTGGCGCAACCGCTATCTCGAAGGGCGCCTTGCCTATCTCGAGGAAGAGCCGGCTCAGGCCGTTGAAGCGCCGGAAACGGGTCCGGGGGATGACGGGCCGGCCCCTGCCGCCGGCGCGGGCCTGTTGCACGATCAGGAGGTCCCTGCGGCCGGGCAGGGCCCCGAGCCTGTGGAGGCTGACACGGTGAGCGAACCCGTTGCCCCACCGTCCCCGGAAACATCCGGCCCGTCCATGGCGCCGCAAACGCCAGGCGAGCCGGAGCCCGAGCCCTCTTCCCAGCCGGTCACGGCGCCGGACAATCCCCCGCCGCCGCCAGGCTTTGTTACGGGGACTGATGACGGGCCGGCCCCTGAAGCCGGGACCGGGGAAGATACCTCGATGCCTGAGCCTGCCGATCCTGTCACGGATGGCCCATTGGCGGACCCGGAACCGGCATCCACGGAAGAACATCCCGCTGAAGGCGTGCTGCGCGATCTCGATACAGCTGAACACAGCGAGCCCGCGGGAGGGGAAGCCACTGCCGCGCCTGCGGCGCCCGTGTCCCCGGAAACGGGAGCCGAGCAAGTCCCGCTCGGCGAGGAAGTTGCTGAAGCCCGGCCGGACACGCCGCAGGACGCCGCCAGCCCGATCGACAACGCTGAATCCGGGGCGAGCGATCCGGAACCGCCGGGGGCCGAGCCGGTTCGCCCCGAACCGCTGGCCGCCCGGCCGCGGGATGGCGGCGATGATCTCACGCAGATCGAGGGGATCGGGCCACGGATCAAGGAGGTCCTGAACGGGCTTGGGATCTGGCAGTTCGAACAGATTGCCGGCTGGGATGAAGGCAATGCCAGCTGGATCGACCAGGAACTGAATTTTTCCGGACGTGTGTCGCGCCAGGACTGGGTCGGCCAGGCCCGGAAACTTCGCAGCGGCACGTGAGCTCGCGTTCACTCTGGGTTCAAGCGTTTGATGCGATCCTGAGCCTGGGTTAAGACACCATGGGTGCCGTCATTCATGATCCTTCAGAATGGCGGCGGGCGAGCGGGCGAGGAGACGGAACGAATGAGCGAACGTATCAAATTCGATGGTGCGGTGCTGAAAGACGCACCCGAGGTCAAGCTGTCGCGCCGCGGCATCATCATGGGACTGGCCGCGGGCACGGTCTTCCCGATCGTATCAAGCTGTACGACCAATCCCTATACCGGCGAGCAGGAACTGGCTTTCATGGGCGATCAGCAGATCGCCGCCATGGCGGCCACCGCCTGGAGCGACATGAAGGCCCAGACGCCGCAAGCCTCCGATCCGCGCCTGCGCAATACGGTCATGCGCACCTGGAACCGGATCGAAGGTGCGACTCCCAAGGCCGGCGAACAATGGGATGTTGCTGTGTTCGACACCGACGATGTCAATGCCTTCGTCATGCCCGGTAACCGAGTCGGCGTGTTTCGCGGCATGGTCGAACTGGCGGAGAATGACGACCAGCTGTCGTCGGTTCTCGGCCACGAGGTCGGCCATGCCGTCTACCGTCATGCCAATCGCCGGATGTCGCGCGCCATGCTTGCCCAGGGCGCACTGGTGGCCGGACAGGTGGCGGTGGCATCCTCGGAAGAGTTGCAGCAATATGGCCAGCTGATCGGCGCGCTGGGCGGCGCGGCGATGCAGTTCGGCGTCATCCTGCCCTATAGTCGCCAGAGCGAACTGGAGGCCGACAAGGCCGGCGTGGACTACATGCACAAGGCCGGCTTCGACGTGAAACAGTCGGTGCGCCTGTGGGAACTCATGGACCAGAAGGGCCAGGGCCAGCGCCCGCCGGAATTCATGTCCACGCACCCTGATCCGGCCCGCAGGGCCCAGATCCTGCGCCAGTATATCAATGCCCGTGGCTATGCTCTGATCTGATCCGGCGGCCGCTCCGGGCGCTTGTATCACTGGGCGGTTTGCATGATTGGCCACCGTCCGGATCGGCGGGCCCTCCGGCGTGATCGCGACAATCGCCACTGCTGCGCCATGGCCGGCTTTTACACAGACGCCGGTTGCTGTCATAAATTCCCCTGACCAATGGCCGGGCGTCTAGCAAAGCCCCGGTATGGCTTCGACTTGGGGGACGTCAGATGCCAAGACCGATGGGTGTGAGAAACCATGATTTCGCCGAGAAGCGCGAGGCATTGCTCGATTGTCTTTGCGAGTTTGCGCTGCAGGCCGGTCTGCAAAGGCCTTCGCTGCGTCGCTTTGCCAAGGCCGCGGACGCGTCCGAGCCAACATTGCGGCATTATTTTTCCGACCGGCAGGGCCTTGTCATCGCGATCCTGAGTTGTTTCGGCCAGCGCATTCGTGAGAACCGCGCAGTCAGTGAGCCCGCGACCAGGGTGGCCGACCTTATCGAGCGCCAGCTTTCCGGGTCGCTCAATGGCCTGCGCGAGCGTTCCGAAATCCGCGCCCATGCTTTCGGCCTGGTCGAGGGGCTGTCTGACCCGGCGGTCGGTGAGGCGTATCTGGAACATGTCCTGGAGCCAAGTCTGGGCGCGATCGCGGAGGGCCTTGCGGGCGGCGAAGCGGCCACGCGCCCGCGATCGGCTCTGCGTGCCGCAAGCCTGTCCGTGCTGGCCCCATTGCTGGTGATGGTCATCCATCAGGACCTGCTTGGCGGAAAGCCGCGCTGGTCATTTGACGAATCGCATACGCTCGAGCAGATTCGAAATGGCCTCAGCGCCGGACTCGAGCCCTGAGGAGCGCTTCGGAGTTGATCACGTCCTGCCAAGTGGTTCGATCCGGCCTCAATCAGCCTTACCCTTGCTGGCGCGCAGGGTCGAAGGCCCCGCCCTTGAGCACGAACCGCCGGTCGCAATACTTGCACTCGACGAATTCCTCCTCGCCCATCTCGTACCATACCACCGGATGTCCGAGTGCGCCGCCGCCCCCGTCACAGGAAACGCGATGATCCTCGACCACAATGGTCTCTGGCGGGTTGATCGGGTCGAGCGGGTGGGTCATGTGCAAGCTGAGCCTGGATCGCGATTTGCGGTTATCAACTATGTAGGCTCGGCTCGCGCGTCAATCCATGCGCGGGTCGGGCGGGTGCGCATGCCGGTCCTACCCGCACAATGTCGCGCCAGCATGCCCTTCAGGGAGCGTTTTCCATGACGATACAGACAAGCGAAATGCCAGATTATGCGATTGAGGCGATCGGGCTGGCGAAGACCTATGCCGCCTCTGGCAAGATGCCGGAAAAACGCGCGCTGAAGAACATCGACCTGAAAGTGCCGCGCGGCTCGATCTTCGGGCTCCTGGGGCCGAACGGGGCCGGCAAGTCGACCTTCATCAATATCCTGGCAGGCCTCGTGACCAAGACGGCCGGCAAGGTGCGTATCTGGGGCATGGATATTGACGAGATGCCGCGTGCCAGTCGTGCCGCCATCGGCGTGGTCAACCAGGAAATCACCATGGACCCCTTTTTCACGCCGCTCGAGGCGCTGGAGCTTCAGGCCGGGTTCTATGGTGTGCCCCGGCGCGAGCGGCGCTCACTCGAGATTCTCAGGGCTGTGGGTCTCGATGACAAGCAGGATGCCTATGTGCGCCAGCTTTCGGGCGGTATGAAGCGCCGGCTGATGGTGGCCAAGGCGCTGGTGCACACACCACCCGTGCTGATCCTCGACGAACCGACCGCCGGGGTGGATGTCGAATTGCGCCGCTCGCTCTGGGACTATGTGCGCGAGCTTCATGCGCGTGGGACGACGATCATCCTGACCACGCATTATCTCGAGGAGGCCGAGGAGCTTTGCGACGAGATCGCCATCGTCAATCACGGCGAGATCATCGCCTGCGAGCCGACGCCGCAATTGCTGCGCCGGCTGGACCGCAAGACCCTGACGATCTTCCCGCGCGAGGCGCTGAGCGCGGTGCCGCCCGAGCTGGCCGGCCTGGATGCGGCCCTCCGCCCGGACGGGGCCCTCGCCATCCATTTTCGAACCGGTGAAACGGGAATCGGCCGGCTCCTGGAGCAGGTCAGGGCCGCCGGTGTCGGAATTGACGACCTGGCCACCGAGGAGCCGGATCTGGAAGATGTCTTCGTGGCGTTGACAAGCCATCCGGCTTGATGGACCCGCGCCGTCGCTCCAGTCTTGCCGGGATGGAAACCGACCCGCAACTGTCCTACGCGACCTATTTTCGCCACCCGGTGAGCCGGGCGGTGGTGCGCACCGTCGAGCGGCTTTCCGGGCAACGCGAGATCAAGTCGCTCTATGACCGCTACCGCGCGGAGCTCGCGGAACAAACGCCGTTCTGGGAGGCGGCGGTCAATCTGCTCGGCCTCGATGTGCGTTATGATCGCGAGCGGCTTCAACGGTTGCCGGCGACCGGCCCGCTCGTCATCGTCGCCAACCATCCTTTCGGCGTGCTCGACGGGCTGACGATCTGCTGGCTGGTATCGCTTGTGCGCCGCGATTTCCTGATCCTGACCAATTCGGTGCTGATGGAGGCGCCAGAGGCGCGGCCCTATCTGGTGCCGATCGATTTTTCCGAAACCCGGGAGGCGCGCGAGACCAATGTGGCCAGCCGCAAGCGCGCCATGGCGCATCTGGGGGCAGGCGGCTGTGTCATCGTGTTTCCCGCCGGCGGGATTTCCACCGCCAACCAGCCCTTTGGGGCGGCCATTGACGATACCTGGAAGCCGTTCACGGCCAAGCTGATCTCCGCCTCCGGCGCGCATGTGACACCGATCTATTTCGAGGGGCAGAATTCGCGCCTGTTCCAGTGGGCGAGCCATCTCAGCCTGCAGCTGCGGCTGGCCTTCGTGTTCCGGGAGGTCAAGCGCCGCATGGGCACGCCGTTGCCGGTGCATATCGGCGAGACTCTGAGCCCGCAGGCGCTGCAGAATGCCGGCAAGCGCGCCCAGCTCATGGCCTTCCTGCGCGCGGCCACCTACGGCCTCGCCCCGCCCGACTGGCAACGCCGTATCGCCCGCGCCGAGGCCCGCCAGACGGAGAAGGCGCTATGACGCTGCGCCGGGCGATGACGAAATTCACTCCGCATCGGATAACGCATCGAACACGAGTGGCCACTTCCAACTCGCTGGAGGCGTGAGGGGCTCTGGAAGACGTCTGCGCTATCGCGCGCTGAACAGGCGCCCGCGCTCAGTGATGAGAACAATGGCGAGCGAGACCAGTCCGAGCACGGCGAAGCCCGTCATCACCGGGATCACGGAACCGTCATAACGCGTGCCGATGGCCCAGCCGATCAGGCTGGACACCGTGGTCGTCGCAAATCCCTGCGCCGCGCTCGCCGTGCCGGCGATCCGGCCCAGCGGCTCCATGGCAAGCGCGTTGAAATTCGAGCCGATCAGGCCGAAACAGGCAAAGATGAGGGTGAATACCGGGTAGAAGATCCGGAATTGCTCGCCGAAGACGCTCAGCAGGACAACAAGGAGGAAGGACAGGGCGCAAAAGCCGATCAGTGCGCCATGGCTAATCCGGCGCATGCCGAACCGCTCGACGAGGCGCGAATTGGTGAAATTCGCCGCCGACAGCATCAGCGCGACACCGGCGAACCACAAGACGAAACTCTCCCCGGTGTCGAAGACCTCGGTATAGACCTGCTCGGCCGTGCCGATAAAGGCGAACAGGGCTCCGAAAATCACTCCGGAGGCCGCGACATAGCCGAATGTGACCGGCGTTCGCACCACTTCGGAATAGTCGGCGATGATCGAATACAGATTGAGCGGGGTGCGGCGCGCAGGCGGGCGCGTTTCGGCAAGGCGTGTATAGGTCCACAGGAAGACAAGCCCGCCGGCAAGCGCGAGAATGCCAAAGGTCCATTCCCACGGCGCCACGAAAAGGATGAGCTGGCCGATGGACGGGGCCAGGATCGGCACGACCATGAAGATCGTCATGACCAGCGACATGATCCGCGCCATGCCCCGCCCCATGAAGACGTCACGCACGATGCCGACGGCAACCACGCGGCAGCCCGATGCGAACACGCCCTGGGCAAACCGCATGGCCAGCAGCATGCCGAAACCGGTTGCCAGGGAGCACAGCAGCCCTGTGATCGTATAGCCGGCAAGGGCGGCAAACAGGACGGGCCGGCGGCCATAACGGTCGGAAAGCGGGCCATAGGCAAGCTGGGGAACGCCGAAGCCGAGAATATAGGCATAGATGACAAGCTGCTGGTCATTGCCGCTCACGCCCATTTCGCCGGCAATATCGTCCAGCGCCGGCAGCATGACATCAATGGCGAGCGCGTTCAGCGCCATCAGCGCCGCGATCATCACCACGAACTCGCCGGTGCCGATCGGAAGGCGCACCGGCGGCGGGTCGCTCGCTCCGGCGGGCAGTGTGGCTGTCGCTTCGGCCAAGCCGGCCTCCTTTCGGGTTCGCAAGCCGGGGGTTTGCGCCGCCCGCCGCGCAATAGCAAGGCCCGCCGGTTATCAGCCCGCTTCGATCAGCCGGCTGACCGCAGGGGGCAATTCACCGCGCTGCGCCCGCTGCCCGGCAGTCAGCGTCATCACCAGCGTCAGGCTATCACGGATGGTTCCGTCCAGGCACATGGAAAGCAGCTGCGGGAAATCGACATAGTTCACCTTGAGTTCCTCGCTGTCCTCGGGCGCCGCCCGGCCGGGCTTCAGCCCCCAGGCCAGGAAGCCGACCGCCGTCTCGTCCGTCACGGAGTTCGACACGTCAAAAGCCATCAGCTCGTGCCAGTGGTGCGCGGTGTAGCCGGTTTCCTCGGACAGTTCCCGCCTTGCGGCCGCCAGCGGCGCCTCATCAAGCGGGCCGCCGCCTTCAGGCAGTTCCCAGCTGAACCGGTCGAGTGGGAAACGGTGCTGGCCGACCAGCGGGATCAGGCCGTCATCGCGGATGGGCAGGACGCCCACCGCCCGGTTCCTGAAACCGACCACGCCATAAATTCCCGGCGCGCCGTTTGGGTGGGTCACCTCATGATGGCTCAGCGTGATCCAGGCATTTTCGTAGGCGATGCGGGTCGACCTGACTTGCCAGGGGCCAACACGCCAGGGCTCACTCATCGGCGCGCTCAGGCCGCCTCGGCCGCTTTCTTTTCCAGCTCGCGCTTGATCTTGAGCACGCGTTCGGAAAGCTGGTCCGGCTTGGCCTGGGCGAGATAGGCATCGAGCCCGCCGAGCTTGTCGATCGTGCGCAAGGTGCGCGCGGCGATGCGAAGCCGGATGGTGCGCTGGAGCCCTTCCGACATCAGCGAGACCTGGACAAGGTTCGGCTCGAACCGGCGCTTGGTCTTGCGCTGGGAGTGACTGACATTGTTGCCAACCATCGGCTTGACGCCGGAAAGTTCACATTGGCGCGACATGGGACAGCCCCGTGATCTGGTATCGAGGGTATGGAAATCGAAGATGCGGTGAATAAGGTCTGCGGGCGGGTCCGTCAAGCTGCGCACTGGCGATCCTGACGGATTTTTCAGTGTCAAACACGGCCAAATCGGGGCACTCTCGTTCAGGCTGTATTGAAGGCGGGGCCGATAGAAGGCAGTTGTTGCCTGGCAGCCAAGGAGGTTTGCCCCGAATGAAACGCTCTCTCACAATCGCTGCGCTGACCTTGCTGACGCTGGCCGGGCCCGTGGCCGGTGACACGGCCTCGCCGCGCCCGGATACGCCGCTGTCCATGGTGCGCGACGGCCAGCCGATGAAACTGACCTATCAGCTGAAAGCCTCGGCCTGGGCGATCATATTGCCGATCACGGGCAAGGCCACCTTCCATGTCGACCTGGAGCGCGACACCTATCGCATCACCTCCAAGGTGAAGACGACAGGCCTCGCCGACCTTCTGGTCAATTACGACCTCAGCCTCTCGGCGACCGGCTATGTGCGCGACGACAAGCTCGACACTTACGCCTTCGTCTCCCAGAACCGCGATGGCAAGAAGAACCGGCGCGTGGAACTCACCTATGGCGACAGCGATGTCGCCATGACGGTGCGCCCGGAATTCGGCGATCTGGGCCAACCGCCGGCCACGCCGCGCCAGAAGCTCGACGCGCTCGACCCGATCACGGCACTGATCAATTTCGGCTTGGAGCCGCGAACTGACAGCGCCAATCCTTGCGGCGGGCCGATCAAGGTGTTCGATGGCCGTCAGCTGTCCCATCTGCATCTTGAATATGCCGGCATGAAGACAGTCCGCTCGCAGGCCTGGCGCGGTGAAGCCATAGAGTGCCACGTCATACTCGACCGGGTCGCGGGCTATGATGAGGACGAGATCGGCGAGCAGAAGAACCTGTCGGGAATCGACGGGCCGCTGCGCATGTGGCTCGCGCCGCTGTCCAATGGGGCCACGCTTCCCGTGCGCATCGAGGCCGACAGCGAGGATATCGGCAAGGTCGTGCTGCAGGCGTCAAAGCTGAAATTCGAACCGATCGTGCGCGAGCAGGCTGCCGCCGACAAGCGGGGCGGGTGAGCGGGCGCGCAGGCCGCCGGCCATCGCGGCAAGGCCCCGATGCCATTGAGCGGCAGGCCCCGGGGCATCGTGGAAACAGTCCGGGCCGAACATACCCATTCGGCAAGGTGGCGGATTGCTACTCAGGCCACCGCCTCATTCATCCCCCGCCAAGCTCCACAAGCGGCCCGCTAAGATAGATATACCGGTAACGCCCGCCGCCCGTGTCGCGTTCGCCGCGCACGAGCAGGCGGGCCTTGCCGCGATGGCCGGCGGCCTGCGCGCCTTCTAGGGTCTTCCCGCCCGGCGTCTGCAGAGCCAGGCGCCGGACCTGCCAGTGATCGAGGGCAATCCGGCGTTCTGACAGGTCGGCCCAGCTGGCCCGGACCGGAATATCGGCGCGGAATCCTCCCGCTTGCGCGACAAAGACCAGCGTGACCACGAACTGATCATACACGCGCGCGACGCCGATGCCGGCATGGGTGATGTCGGGGTCGAGCGTGTTGGCCCGGTGACCGGGGCTGTTCATCAGGCCATTATGGAGCATTTCGGCCACGTCATCGCGGTCATGGTCACCGCTGGCATAGGCGACATTCTCGCGTGAGGCGATATAGACAAGCCGGCGGTCAAGCGCGGCGATCCGCTCGGCCGGGCGGCGTCCGGCCGCCCCGGCATGGCCATGAACACCGTTCCAGACCTGGTCGAGACTGTGAAACCGCGCCGGTGCGACGAGCCCTCGGCGAAGCTCCAGCCTGTCTAGGCCGCGCGCCACCCGCTCGCCATTCACCCTTTCCAGGAATTCGGCCTCGGCCGCGGAATCGAAGCGAGCCGGCGCGGGCGGCGCGGCCAGGCAGGCGCGCGCGAGCGCGACATAGGCGGCCGGCTCTTCCGGGCGGTCGGCCGGGGCCAGCTCACAGGCTCTGGCCATCGGCGCCACGGCGATTGCCGCGACAAGTCCAGTGCCGGCCAGCCAGGCCCTCATGGCGCAGACACCATGACGCCATCGCTTTCGAGTCGCTTGAGTATCGGCGCAAGCATGCGCTCGACAGCCGCCTCCGTCGGGCGCACATGGCCATAGGCGGGAAGCCCCTCATCGGCGATGACGAGCCCCGCCGAGAATTTGGCCGGGAAGGTATGGCGGTAATGGGCCGGGCGCACGGTTCCGAGATACTGGCTCAGCACGCCCTCCACGCTGCGACCGCGTTCAACCACGTCCCGGCGGATGCGGCGTGCAAGCCGTAAATCATCCGGGGTATCGACATAGATCGACAGATCGATGAGCGGCGCCAGGTGTGGCAGCGAAAGCGCGTGGATCCCTTCCAGCACGATGACCCGGGCAGGCTCGACCCGGCGGGTCTCGCGGCTGCGGTCATGACGGGCATAGTCATAGACGGGAATCTCGACCGGCTCGCCGGCTTTCAGGCGCTGCAGGTCGGCGCAAAGTGCGGCGCCATCCTTGGAGGCAGGATCGTCATAATTGATCTGTTCGGCGAGCGCCGCGCGGGCGGCCTCTGTGCGCGCATCGCCATAATGGCTCATCGGCCAGTAATAGGCATCCTCGTGAATCACGGCCACACGGGGCGCCAGCCGGGCGGTGAGCGCCTCGACAAGTGTCGATTTGCCCGAGCCCGACCCGCCGGCCATGGCGACAAGATACGGCGTGGCGTCCATAAGCCCCTGATTATGATCGCGCGTCCCACCCGTCCAGTACCGCCGGCCAGGCCTGCCGTTTCAGCGATTGGCGCCGGGGATCCATTTCACGTCGCCTGCGCCATTCTCGTTGGCCGCGCGGGCGGCGACGAACAACCAGTCCGACAGGCGGTTCGCATAAGCCAGCGCCTCGGCGCTGACGTTTTCAGCTTCCATGCCGGCGAGTTCGGCAATCTGACGCTCGGCCCGGCGCGCCAGCGTGCGGGCGAGATGGAGATGCGCTGCAAGCGCGCTGCCGCCCGGGAGCACGAAACTGTCCAGCGGCGGGATCGCCTCGTTCATGGCGTCGATTTCGTGTTCGAGCCGGTCCGTCTGGGCCTGCACGATCCGCAGGGGCTCGAATTCCAGCTCTGCGCCACGGTCCGGGGTGGCGAGATCGGCCCCCAGATCGAAAAGGTCATTCTGGATGCGGGCAATGGCCGCGGCCATTTCGCCTTCGGCCTGCAGCGCCGCCAGTCCGAGGGCGGCATTGGTCTCGTCCACGGCGCCATAGGCGGTGACGCGCGGATGCCATTTGCTGACCGCTTCGCCGGTTGCCAGCCGCGTGGTGCCCTCATCGCCGGAGCGGGTATAGATCTTGTTGAGCGTGACCATTGTCTTCACCCTATCCGAAACTGATCGCGCCTGTCACGATCCCGAGAAGCACCAGCAGAATGATGGCGATAAACTGGACCAGCACACGCATGCGCATAAGTTGGTTGGAACGTGACGCCTGGTTTGCATCCCCCCGGGCCAGATTGACGATGCCCAGCGCAAGAATGATGAACACACCGGCAAGTGCGACCCAGAATGCAATTGTGAGAAAGGTTTCCATGATTTCCCCTGAATGCGATCGGGCCGCCAGATGGACCCCCGAGAGACGTCATGTGACGGGCGGGCGGTATCTGGCAAGAGCGAATGACGAAGCGATGCCGCCCCTTGCATAAAGTTGACGCTGGCGTCATAAATTTGCGGCCAGCCAGATGAGGCGCCCGATGGACCTTTCGAACGCTCGTAAAATCGTCATCATCGGCGCCGGCCAGGCCGGGGCCCAAGCGGCGATATCGCTGCGCCAATGGGGTCATGACGGCGCCATCACGATGATCGGCGATGAAACCGCGCTGCCCTATCAGCGGCCGCCTCTTTCGAAAGCCTTTCTGAAGGGGGATCTTCCCGAGGACCGGCTATATTTCAAGCCGGCCAACTGGTATCAGGACAATGCCATCGAGATGATGATGGGCGGGCCGGCCACCGCCATCGACCGCAGTGCCCGGCGCGTGCATCTCGCCCATGATGCCCATGTCGATTATGACGCGCTGATCCTGGCGACGGGCTCGCGGCCTCGAAGCCTGCCCGTTCCCGGCGCCGATCTCGGCAATGTTCATGAACTGCGCACTGTCGCCGATGTCGATCGCCTGCGTCCGCAACTGGTGACCGGGCGGCGCATCGTGATTGTCGGCGCCGGCTATATCGGCCTGGAGGCGGCTGCCATTGCCCGTCAGATGGGACTGGATGTCACCGTGCTGGAAATGGCGCCGCGCGTCCTGGCACGCGTGACCAGCCCGCTGATGTCGCACTTCTACGAGTCCGAGCATCGCGCTCGGGGTGTCGATGTGCGCACCGGCGCCCGGCTCGAAGCGATACTTAGCGAGGCTGGCAAGGTCAGCCATGTCCGCCTGGCCGGCGGGGAGGAATTGCCGGCCGATCTCGTCCTGGTCGGGATCGGCATTCAGCCGAACCAGGAACTGGCCGAGGAAGCCGGCCTGCCCACCCGCGACGGGATCCTGGTCGATCGCGACGCGCGCACCTGCGATCCGCGCATCTTTGCTTGCGGCGACTGTGCGCGCCGCCCGCTCGTGCATTATGGCCGCGATGGGCGGCTCGAAAGCGTCCACAATGCGATCGAGCAGGGCAAGCTGGCGGCCGCAGCCATTGTCGGGCGCAAGCGCCCGCCGGAGGAGGCGCCCTGGTTCTGGTCGGACCAGTATGACCTCAAGCTTCAGATTGCGGGCCTGAGCGAAGGCCATGACCAGCTCATCGTGCGCGGCGACCCTGCCGAACGCAGATTTGCCGCCTTCTATCTGAAGCATCGTCGCATCATAGCGGTTGACGCGGTGAACGCGGCCCCCGAATTCCTGGCGTCGAAGCGGCTGATTGTCTCGGCTGCACCTGTCGATGCGGAACGCTTGACGGACATGTCGGTGTCCATGAAAGAGATTGCCGCGCAGCCTGCGGCCTGAGGAGGAAAGACAAAGCCATGGTAAAGATCATCTACAAGGACCACGAAGGCGGCGTGCGCGAGATCGACGCCCAACCCGGCGAAACGGTCATGGAAACGGCGATCAAGAACTCGGTCCCCGGTATCGATGCCGATTGCGGCGGGGCCTGCGCCTGCGCCACCTGCCATGTCTATGTGGATGAAGCCTTCATGGACAAGGTGGGCAGCCCGGAAGACATGGAGCAGTCCATGCTGGACTTTGCCGAGAATGTGCAGCCCAATTCGCGCCTGTCATGCCAGATCACGGTCTCGGACACGCTGGAAGGGCTGACGGTGACGACCCCTGAAAGCCAGCACTAGGCGCCCGTTTGCCGAGCTATACCGAACTTCTCGCGGCGATGGCGCGCCTGCCCAAGGGGCGGATCGAAGCGCACATACCCGATGACTGGATGCAGGGTCGCACGACCTATGGAGGGCTTACAGCCGCCCTGTGCCTGGAGTCGGCGCGCAGTCTGACCGACATGCCGGTCCGCTCGGCGCAGGTCGCCTTTGTCGGGCCGGTTGCCGGCGATGTGGTCATCTCCCCGGCGGTGCTGCGCGAGGGGCGCAACACGTTGTTCGCGAGCGTCGATATGGTCTCCGAAAGGGGTGTTGTTGCGCGTTGCCTGTTCGCCTTCGGGCGGAGACGTGAGAGCGCGCTCGGTTTTTCCGGGCTCGAAGCACCGCAGGTGGATGAGCCCGAAGCGGTGCCCTCCTTTTTCGGGCCGCAGCGTCCGAAATTCGCCGAGCATTTCAATGTGCGCCTTGCTCGCGGCGCACCGCCCATGTCCGGCGCAAGTGAGGGCGACATCGTGCTGTGGCTGCGCCACAAGGACGAGGCGGCGCTCTATGACGCCACGACTTTGTTGTCCATTGCTGACGCGCCGCCGCCGGCGGCCATGTCCATGATGACGGAGCCCGGACCGATCAGTTCGATGACATGGATGGCGGAATTCCTGAGCGATCATATCGAAACCACCGGCGGCTGGTTCCTCGCCCATCATGTCGCGCAGACCGCGCGCGATGGCTATTCCAGCCAGTCCATGCGCCTGTGGAACCATGCCGGCGAACCCCTCATGGTCGGGCGCCAGACCATTGCCGTTTTCGTGTGAGGCGCCGCCCGGATTCGCCGCGCTCGCGAAATTCGCGGCACGCGCATCTCGCGTCTCGAGAGCGCTTCCTCGGGCGGGTTGCAGCGGCGCAAAGGCGCTCCCCCTTGAGGCGAATTGCATACCGGCAACACCGATTCGACGATCGGGCGATTGACGCCGCCATCGGGGCAGTCAATGTTCGCGGCCATGGAACCGCATATAAAGGCCGTGATCTGGGATTTCGGGGGTGTTGTCTCGACCTCGCCCTTCGAGGCGTTCAATGCCTATGAGGCCGAGCGAGGGCTGCCCAGGGATTTCATCCGCTCGGTGAATGCGCGCAACCCCGACGAGAATGCCTGGGCCCGGCTCGAGCGCTCGCAGGTCGGTGCCGAGGGTTTCGATGAACTGTTCCGCAGCGAAAGCGCTGCCCTGGGCCATGAAGTGCCGGGCCGGGACATACTCGCCCTGCTGGCCGGGCGCCTTCGCCCGCGGGTCGTCGAGGCGCTCAAGGCCTGCAAGGTACATGCGAAAGCCGGCTGCATCACCAATAATGCCCCGATCGGCAAGGGCGCCTCGATGACGGAAGATGCCGGACGCGCCAGCGAGGTGGAGAGCGTGTTCGCGCTGTTCGATCATGTGATCGAAAGCTCGAAACTCGGCATCCGCAAGCCCGATCCGCGGATTTATGCGCTGATGTGCGAAGCGCTTGAGGTCGAGCCGCAAGACTGCGTTTATCTGGATGATCTCGGCATCAATCTGAAACCCGCCCGCGCCATGGGCATGACAACGATCAAGGTGCTTTCGGAAGACCAGCTTCTGGCCGATCTTTCGCAGGCCACGGGTCTTGAATTCAGCTGAGCGCGCTTCGGGGGCAGAACACGATCATGATGCGCTGGCTCGCCCTTCCCGTCTGGCTGACACTGTCTGCCTGCACGCCGGGTGATGAGGCCCCCGCGCGCGTGGCCCCTGATGAGAGCCTCCTGGAAGCGCCGTCCCCGCCCGCGCCGCCGGCGCTTCCCGAGCCGGTGATCGAGACGCGCGAAGCCATCCTCGATGCCGCCCGCGCCGGCTCCCTCCGGCGGCTGTCACGCCTTGCCGACTCGCAGCCCGCCTTCCTGTCGAATTTCGGCGATGTGCCGCATTACCGCCACTGGGACCTGATGCGGCGCACCGGCTTCGACCCGAATCTCACCCTTGTCGAGCTTTTCGAAAAGCCTCATGCCGCCAAGCAAGTCGGCGACAAGACCTGGTATATCTGGCCGGACCTGGCGGCCCGTTCCAATGCGGAACTCCAGCCCGAGCAGCTGAGTTTCAGGGATGAGGCAAGGCTGGAAAAACTCGTCGGCGAGGCCGGGATCGAGGCCATCCGTGCGGGCAGCCCCTATCCGGGTGTGCGTACGGCCATTTCCGAGACCGGCAACTGGCACTATTTCCTGCATGAGCCTGCCAAAGAAGGAGACACGCCATGAGCGAGAAGATCGGAGCCGAAGCCTTTGTCACGCGCCTGCAGGGCTGGTCGAAGACCGCAGACGGACGCGACGCGGTCGAGCGCAGCTACAAGTTCGGCGATTTCAAGACCGCCTGGGGCTTCATGTCGGCGGCCGCGCTGAAGGCCGAACAGCTTGATCACCATCCTGAATGGTCGAATGTCTACAATACGGTGCATGTCATGCTGACGACGCATGATGCCGGCGGCGTGACGGAAAAGGATGTCCAGCTCGCCGAATACATGGACGGAATCGCGGTGCGCCTCGGCGGCTGAGCCGGGGTGGACTCTGCGTATAGAGTCCCCATTTCCTCGCGGGCGCGCGGCTGCTAAGGGCCGGGTGCAGACCGCCTCTTCCGGGCGGACGGATTGACCGAAAGGGAGCTGACCGCCCGTGTACGACCTTCTCGTCGCGCTCTATACCTATTTCCTGAGCCCGCTGATCACGCTGATCTTTTTCATTCTGCTGGCCTATGTGATCTTTGGCTGGCTGGTGGTTGGCGGCGTGGTCTCCATGCACAATCCCACGGCGCGCCAGATCTACCAGATGCTGGCCAGCGTGATCGAACCGATGGCCCGCCCGATCCGGCGCGTGGTGCCCCCGCTCGGCCAGCTGGACCTGTCGATCTTCGTCCTGGCACTCGGCCTGCTCTTCATACAGGACTGGCTGCTGCCCACGCTAATCAGCGCTTTCCGATAGGCCCGGGCGGGCGGTGGCGCTGACGCGGGCGCCCTGGAGCGGGGCTGACCGGGGGCTGTCAGGCTTGTAGCGCCGACAGCCCCGCAGAAGGCCGCGCTCAGCCCTCGCTTTCCGGCGATTTGAAACCGCGGATTTCCAGCAGCGGATCGATGCTGGGATCGGAGCCGCGGAACTTGCGGTAAAGCTCGTCGGCCGGCTTCAGCCCGCCGCTCTCATAGACCCATTTCTTCAGCTTTGCCGCAAGCTGCGGATCGAAAATGTCACCGGCTTCCTTGAAGGCGTAGAAGCCGTCGGCATCGAGGATTTCCGACCAGAGATAGGCATAATAGCCGGCCGAGTAGCCGCCCGCGAAGATATGGGCGAAATAGTTCGAGCGATAGCGCGGCTCGATCTCGTCGATCAGGCCATAGCCTTCCAGTACCTCGGTCTCGAAGGCGCGCGCATCCTCGATCGCCATGGCCTCTTCATGAGAGAGCGAATGCCAGGCAAGATCGAGCAGGGAGGCGGCCACATATTCGGTTGTCTTGAAACCCTGGTTGAAATTGCGCGCCTCGTTCATCTTGTCGATCAGCTCGGTCGGGATCGGCTCGCCGGTCTCATAGTGATTGGCATACATGCTCAGCATTTCCGGCTGGCCGGCCCAGTGTTCCAGGATCTGCGCGGGGAACTCGGTATAGTCACGCGGCCCGTCGACGCCTGAGAATTCCTCGTATTTCACCTGTGTCAGCAGGCCGTGCAGGCCATGGCCGAATTCGTGGAACAGTGTCTCGACCTCGTCGAACCGCATCAGGGTGGGCTCGCCGGCTGGCGGCTTGATGAGATTCATATTGTTTGTGATCAGCGGACGCACCGTGTCGCCGCCGATTTCGGAAGCCCCGCGATAGGCGCTCATCCAGGCGCCGCCGCGCTTGGAATCGCGCGCATACATATCGACCATGAACAGGCCGAGATGCTCGCCGGTTTCCATATCGGTGAGGTCGAACACCTCGACCACGTCATTCCAGACCGGGGTTTCCACCTGTTCGAAATCCACCTTGAACAGGCGCCGGGCCATTTCAAAACTGCCCTCGCGCACGGCCTCCAGCTTGAAATACGGCTTGAGCGCATTGTCATCGAAGGCATAGCGCGCCTGGCGCACCTTTTCGGCATAGTGCCACCAGTCATGCCCGGCAAAGGTGAAGTCCTCGCCGATCCTCTCCTGCATGGCCGCGCGTTCTTCCTTGGCCTGGGCGAGGCCCGGGCGCCAGACCTTGAGGAGGAATTCCTCCGCCTCCTGCGGTGTCTTCGCCATGCGCGTTTCGAGTGTGTAATGGGCGTGGCTGTCATAACCCATCAGTTCGGCGCGTTTCGCGCGCAGCTGCGCGATCTCGATCAGAACCGGGCCATTGTCGAACTCGCCCTCGCTGGCGCGGCGGCGATAGCCATTGAACACCTTCTCGCGCAGTTCGCGGTTTTCCGACTGGGTCATGAAGGTCTCGTAGACAGACCTGTCGAGCGTCACGACCCATTTGTCCTCGCCATCAACCTTGATGCCCGACCGGAAATCAGGTGAAAGGCCAGCGAGCTGATCCTCCTCTGTAAGCTCCAGCTTGAACGCCTTTGTGGATTTCAACAGGTTCTGGCCGAATGTCGTTGTCAGTGACGACAGCTTCTCATTGATCCCGGCGACCTCGGCCTTGGCATCTGGCGGCAGGTCGGCGCCGGCGCGCACGAAATCGCGATGGGTCAGTTCCAGCAGCCGCGCATCCTGCTCGTCGAGGTCGAGATCGGCACGCGCCTCCCAGACCGCCCGGACCCGGTCCCAGAGCGCATCATTGAGCATGATCGCATCATATTCGCGCGTCAGCATCGGATAGATCTCGCCCTCAAGCGCGCGGATCGTGTCATTGCTCTCGGTGTTGGCGATATTGCCGAAGACGGCAGTGACCCGGCTCAGGGTCGCGCCGGCCTGTTCCAGCGCCAGGATCGTGTTGTCGAAAGTCGGCGCGTCGGGGCTCTCGACGATGTCGGCGATTTCAGCGCGCAGGTCCAGCACGCCCTTCTTGACGGCTGGCATATAGTCCTCCTCGGAAATTTCCGAAAAAGGCGGGACGCCATAGGGCGTGTCCCAGTCGGCCAGGAGCGGATTGCCGGCGATGTCTTCATCCGACACCTCGATCTTAGGCAGGGCGTTATCGGCGCTGGCCGTCGCTGCGGCGGCCACCGTGTCAGCCGCGGTATCCTTTTCGGCACTCACGCCGGCCGGATCGCTGGCGCCGCGCTCATTCGCATCGCCACAGGCAGCAAGGGCAAGAAAAAGTGCAGATGCACTCGCAGAAAGCAGGAATTGGCGTTTCATCCGGGGCTCCTCGGTCTCATTTACCCCTTGATAAACGCGGTTTGCGCCCGCGGGCCAGTGTTTACTGAAGTTTATCGAGCTGGGTGAGCTCGTAATTGTCCTCAAGGTCGCGATAAATCACGGCCTCATAGATGGCGCGCGCCTGCGGCGATCCGCTCATTTCAATGCGATAGCGGTAATTCAGGCCGGCCACGAGCTGGGTTTCCAGGGAGACCGTCTCGACCTGCGCGCGTCCCGGGTAGCGCTCATGAATCGCGTCGGTGGCGACCTGCAGGGCCTTCTTCGCCCCTTCAGCTTCCATATCCCCGGGGGCATAGCCACCGGCCACCGGCTCCGCCTCGTCTTCCGGGACCGTTTCAAAGGGCTCGGACGTTTCCGCGCCCGCAATGCCGGCCTGCTTGTCGTCGAGAAAGGCGGCGCAAGCGGCCAGTCCGAAGGCGGCGGTGGCGGCAAATGTGGCGGCGTAGGATGCCATGTAATCTACTCCAACTGGCCACCCCACCCACGCAGAGACCTTATTGCCCGGGCCGCGACTTGCAAGCCCTCCTGCGCGCTCATGCCTGAGCACGCTAACCGGCCGGGCGGGCGGCCATGGCCTCACGCCTCGGCGGCAGAAGGGGCCGCCGCGTCAATTCGAGCCAGGCGATGACATGTCGAACAGGCGCGTTATGGTGAGCCGAACAGACCAGGCTTCGGGAGGCAGGCGCCATGAGCGAGACAATGAAACAGGTGGTCCTGGCGCGTTATTGCGAGGGCACGCCCGTGCCGGAGGATTTCCGGGTCGAGGAAAAGCCGCTGCCCGAACCGCGAGAGGGCCAGTTCCGCGTCGCCCATGCGTTCAATTCGGTTGATCCGGGCACACGCTCGCGCCTGTCGGGCGGGGACAGCTATGCTGCGGCCCTGCCACTTGGCAAAGCGATTGACGGGTTTTCGGTCGGGACGGTCGATGCGAGCGCAAATGAGGCCTTTCCCGTGGGCACGAAAGTTTTCTGCGCCGGTGGCTGGAAGACCCATTCGATCCAGACCGGCAAGGGCTTTATCGGCAAACTGCCCGATGTACCGGGCATTCCGCTCTCACTCTGGATCGGGGTTCTGGGCGTGCCGGGGCTGACGGCCTGGTTCGGTCTGAAACGCGTCGGCGAGTTTCGCAAGGAGATGAATGTGCTGGTGACCTCCGCGGCCGGCCCGGTCGGCGCGACAGCCGGGCAGCTCGCGAAGGCCTGGGGCGCGGCGCGGGTCGTCGGCGTCGCCGGTTCGGACGCGAAATGCGACTGGCTGAAGGACACGGCCGGCTTCGACGCGGCGATCAATTACAAGACCGCGCCCGATCTCGCCGCGGCCCTCGCCGAAGCGATGCCGGGCGGCGTCGATCTCCTGTTCGACAATGTCGGCAATGCCATGGTCAACCGCGTCCTGCCCATGATGAACATGGGCGGGCGGATCGTCGTGTCGGGCCAGGTGGCGGACTATAATCTCGCCCCCGAGGACACGCCGGGCATCCGCAACACCAAACCCTTCATCACCCATCGCGTGCGCATGGAAGGCCTTGTCGTGTTCGATGACGCCCGCGAGTTTCCAGAGGCGCTCGACGGAATGGCGCGCATGATTGCCGACGGGCAGCTGAAATACGCCGAGGAACGGTTCGAGGGGCTCGAGGCCATGCCCGAAGCGTTTTGCGGGCTGTTCCACGGCGAGAATTTCGGGCGCCGGGTCGTGAAGGTGGGGGCGGAATGAGGGCGGGCCGGGTTCGGCGATCGGATCCCTCACGGGCCAGGAGCCGCGCTCGCCGCGGCGGGGTCTGACGCGCCGGCATCTCTGGCCAAACGGGGCCGGCCGGTCCAGACTGTCGGGCAAAGGGAGGAGACACGCCATGGCCGCTTCGTTCGACATCACCGCCCAGCCCTATGCGCGCTTCAAATTCTCCCGCGAGGGCCGGGTGCTCACCGCCATCATCTCCGGAGCGAACCCGGTCAATGGTGTCGACGGGCCGATGCATGACGAACTGGCGCAGGTCTTCACCGACCTTCAGCGCGACAGCCACAGCGACATCATCATCCTCACCGCGGAAGGGCGCGCCTTCTGCGCCGGGGGCGATTTCGACTGGTTCCAGCAGCAGATCGACGATCCGTCCAATTTCCGCGCCATCGCCTGGGATGCCAAGCGCATCGTCATGTCGATCCTCGAGATGGAAAAGCCGATCCTGTGCAAGCTCAACGGCGCGGCCGCCGGCCTCGGCGCGACGATTGCGCTGCTCTGCGACATCATCATCGCTGACGAGGCCGCGAAGATCGGCGATCCGCATGTCAAGGTGGGCCTGGTCGCCGGCGATGGCGGCGCGCTGATCTGGCCGCAGCTCATCGGCTATGCCAAGGCCAAGGAACTGCTGATGACGGGTGACCTGCTCACCGCGCAGGAGGCGAAAGACCTCGGCCTGGTCAATTATGCCGTGCCGCAGGAACAATTGGATGCCAAAGTCGGCGAACTCGTCGCCAAGCTTCAGGGCAATCCGAAATGGGCCGTGCGCTGGACCAAATCCGTCACCAATATCCCGCTGCGCGCGCTGGCCGCCCAACTCATGGACGCTTCGGTCGGCTGGGAGAGCGTGTCGAACGCGCTCGATGACCGCCGCGAGGCCGTGAAAGCGAGCATGGAGAAGCGCAAGCCGGACCTGACGGGAAATTGACGGCGCGGAGGATTGGTATTACTTTTAGTGTATGAGTAATACTGAAGAAAAAGCGTACAAGCTCACGAGCAAGGGCCAGGTCACGATCCCCAGGGCGATCCGTGACGCCCTCGGACTCGACCCGGGCGACGCGGTAGAGTTCGAGATTGGCGAGGATGGCAAGGTGCAACTGCGCAGGGCTTTCGATGCGCAGGCCTTTCGCCGGGCCGCTGAGGCCGCGCGTGGCAAGGGCAGGAGCGGGATGAGCACCGATGAGCTCATGCGAATGACAAGGGGCGAGGACTGGCCGAGTTCGAAGGCCCCGCCGAACGGCAAGAGCCAATCGGAAAGCGATGAGAATGCCGCGTGAGCGTCCATGTCGATGCCAATATCCTGATCGATGTCTTGAGCGACGATCCGGTCTGGGCCGATTGGTCGCTGGATGCGCTGACGCGAAACGCGCCAAACGGCATCGCCTGCAATCCGGTTGTTTATGCTGAAGTCTCTGTCGAATTCGATACGCACGAAGATCTCAACCGGTGGTTCGACGGGTTGGGGATGGCGGTCATGAATGTGCCGCGCGCCGCCTTGTTCCTCGCCGCGAAAGCTCACATCCAGTATCGCCGTCGTGGCGGGCTGAAGACATCAACCCTCCCCGATTTCTTCATCGGAGCGCATGCGATGGTCGCCGGTGCTCCGCTTCTTACGCGTGACCCGGCCCGGTTTCGCACCTATTTCCCTGACCTGGAGCTGATTGCCCCATGACCCAAACCTCATTCGCCCCCGAGCCTGACCATGTCAGCGAGATCCGGCGCCAGCTCACCCGCTGGGTCGGTGAGAAGATGCCGCGCGAAAAGCGCATCGCCTGGGACCGGGAGGCGACCTGGGACCGCGCGCTGTTCCGCGAGATCGCTGAAATGGGCCTTATTGGCCTCACCATCCCGGAAGAGTATGGCGGGGCCGGGCAGGACATCTATGCCGCCGCCGCCGTGATCGAGGAGCTTTGCCAGGGCGGGCCGACCATGGCCGGGCCCTATATCCATGCCGCTTTCTATGGCGCGATGAATATCGGCGAAAACGGCACTGAGGCGCAGAAACAGCACTATCTGCCAAAGCTCGCGCGCGGCGAGATCTTCTTCTGCTATGGCCTGTCAGAGCCCAATGTCGGCGGCGATCTGGCCAGTGTCGAAACCCGGGCCGAGCGCGAGGGCGATGAGATCATTGTCAACGGCGCGAAACGCTGGTGCACCGGCGCGGACTGGTCGGATTATGTCTATTGCCTCGTGCGCACCGGCCCGGCCGAGGAGAAGCGCAAGAACCTCTCATTCCTCGTCATCCCCACCGATGCGCCAGGCGTGTCGATGCAGCCGCTTCACCATGCCAATCTGCGCTACACCGAGTCGATGGATGTCTATTTCGACGATGTCCGCCTGCCCCTCGACGCGGTTGTCGGGGGCGAGGACCAGTGGAATCGCGGCTTCCGGATGCTGGCCGGCCGCGCGCTGGATGTCGAGAAGATCGAAATCACCGCCGTCGCCTATGGCATCGCCCGCGCCGCGCTGGAGGAAGCCTGGGCCTATGCGCAGGAACGCGTGCAGTTCGGCAAGCCGATCGCCCAGCATCAGGCAATCCGCCACAAGTTGGTCACCGCGCGCACGAAGCTCGCCGCCTGCCGGCACATGCTCTATCACGGCGCCTGGCTTGCCAATGAGGGCCTGCGCTGCTCGCCGGAAACCTCCATGGCGAAACTCTTCGTCGCCGATACGGGGGTCGAGATCGCGCTCACCTGCCAGCAAGTGATGGGCGCCTATGGCCTCTCGGATGCCTGGGACATGGAGCGCAATGTCCGCGACCTGCTCGGCATGCCGATTGTCGGCGGCTCGTCCGACATGCAGAAGAACAACCTCGCGGGCATGTGGCGGCTCTGAGAGCCGCGCACAGCCCGTGGGTGCGATGCGCAGGGATCAGCCGCCGAACTGCCAGGACGCGGCGATCCTGAAATTGCGCCCGGGCTCGGAAACGCCTTCGAAAACGCGCTCATAATCTTCCTCGAACACATTGTCGACGCCGAGATCGAGACGCAGCCCCTCGGCCATGCCGGGCTGCCAGCTGGCATACAGGTCGAGCACCGAATACCCGTCCCGGCTTTCCACCACTGTCAGCGCCCCGTTCTCATCAAGGCCGCGCCGCTCGAAATCGCCGGCTAGCTGGATGCGCGCGCCGAGGCGGGCGTCCCGCTCAGGCAGTCTGATGCCGAGATCGAAGGCCCAGCGGTCGGGTGTCAGCGCGCCGACATCGGCGCCTGTCGCGGTGTTGGTGCCCTCGATCGATCCGAAATTCGCCCGGGCATAAAAGCGCTCGGCATCATAGGCAAACTCCGCCTCGACGCCCTCGAGCTCGGCATTGTCCACATTGGCCGAATCGGTCGTTCCGGCGCTGCACGGGAAAAAGGCGGGCGGGGCGAAACATGTCGGATCGAAACCGAAATTGACGCGGAGGTCGATCAGGTCCTCTACCTCGCTTTCATAATAGGACAGCTTGCCCTGAAACCTGTCGCCATCGGTCAGGAGGTCATCGAAATCCAGCCCGAAGCCGAATTCCACCGTCGCGCTGGTTTCCGGCTCAAGGTTCGGATTGGGCACGAAATTATTGTTCACGAAGACGAATTCCCCCGCCTGCGGATCAAACAGGGTGGGATGGGGGACCGGGAAATGAACGCCGTCGAGGTAAAGCTCGTTGATGGACGGCGCGCGGAAGCCTTCCGAATAGGAGCCGAAGATGCGCAGCCAGTCGCGCGGGGCGTAACTGGCGGCAAACCGCGGCGATATCTCGTCATCGCGGCTGGCATCGGCGTCGAGCGAGGCTTCGCTTTCGAATTCGTCATAGCGCGCGGCCGGGATGAGGATCAGGCGGCCCGGTAGACCGAGAGGGCGGTCAAGCTCGCCCTCGAGCTGGACAAAAACGCCCATGAATTCGGAGCGGCCATCGGGCACGCCGGCGCGCTCGCCGTCTGTCGATGTGCTATCGGTTCCGGTCTGCTCATCCTCATACCAGTCCCCGCCGAGCGTCAGCGTCATGGACGCCCCGGCGAGGTCGAACCGGGCTGCATTGCGCAGCGACAGGCCACGCGTCTCGATCTCGCGGACCGTCAGGCGTGATGTGGTCGGATCCAGCTCGTCCACCCCGGAGTCCGAACGATAGACGGTCAGCTGGCTCTCGATCAGGTCACTCGCCGGATCGAAATTCAGGCCTGCGCGCCAGGTCTCGGTCTCGATATCCTTCTCAACATCCCGGTCGAGCAGATCGTCGCCGGTCCCCAGCGTGCCCTGGCCATTGTTCGGCTCGACGGCGGAATTCGCGAAGCGCTGCCACGACAATTCGGCTGAAAGCGCGTCACTGATCTCGTAGCCGAGCTTGATCAGCCCGGTCCCGATCTCATCGTCGGAGGGCAGCTCCGCCCCCGATCCCAGCGTGATATCGCCGGAGTGGCGCAGCCCGAAACTCGCCAGTGCGTCCAGCCCGCCCTGCCGGCCGAAACCGGTCAGCGTGGCAAAACTCTCCTCATTGACGCTTTGATAGCCGCCACGGACACGCGCGCCCCAGCTTTCCCCGTCGCGCAAGAGGTCCTCGGCGTCCACCGTCTCGAAAGCGAGCACACCGCCCACGGCGCCGGACCCATACAGCGCCGAAGCCGGCCCGCGCACGACTTCCGCCGTTCCGACCAGTTCGGGATCCAGGAAGAAGCGACCATCATGGGCCGAAATGAAGGACTGGCGCGCGCCATCGAGCAGGATGAGGATATTCTCGCCCGACAGGCCGCGAATGCTCGGCGCCTCGCCTGTTCGGCGCGGGCCGCCGGCAAAATCCACGCCGGGCACGTCACGCAGCATGTCGGAAGGCGCGCTGGGCGCGAATGTCTCGATGTCATCGCGGGAAATCACGCTGACCTGGCCGGGATAGTCGAAGACCGGGATCGGATTCGTGGTCGCATAAACGGTGACCGGATCTTCCCGGCGCTCCTTTTCGGCCCCGTTATCCTCTTCGGCTCCGGCCAGGCCGGCCGAAAGGGCCGCAAAGGACACGAGCAAGGCCGGGCAGCGGATCACGCCGCGGCAGGCAGACTTGGACGACATTCGCTATTCCCTCCTGATATGAATATGCAAATCATTCGCATATATGCGTCAAGCAGATCTCCTTTGCGATTGCAAGTAAGAATCGTTCGCGTTATTAGACGGCGAGCCGGATGGATTGCGATAACAGCCCGAAAGGACGAGCGAGATGAGATTTCACAGACCGATGAGCCCGGCCGCGCTGGCCGCCTGCGCGATCATGCTGGGCGCTTGCGCCAGCGCGCCGATGGGCCCGTCCGAACGGCCCGCCCCCAGTGCGCAAGCCGAGAGCGAGCGCGACACCCGGGCGAGCTTCGAGCGCGACCGCAAAGCGATCCTCGCCATGGCGGGCGATTACAAGGTCACGTTCGATTTCACCGAGACGGTCCCCTTCATTGAGGGGTATGAGCTGAAGGAACCGAAACTGTCGGGCGGACATGAATCGGTCCGCGTGATCGAGGATCGCGGCGACTTCATTTCGCTGCAGCACATTCTCGTGGTCGGGCCCGAGGATGATCCGATCGTCGTCAAGCACTGGCGCCAGGACTGGCAGTACGAACCCGAAGAAGTGCTCGTCTTCATCGGCGGCAATGCCTGGCAGACGCGACCTGTCGCCGGCGATGAGCGCCGCGGAGCCTGGTCGCAGACGGTTTACCAGGTCGATGATGCCCCGCGCTATGGCGGTGTGGCGCGCTGGACCTATGAGGACGGCCTGGCCGAATGGGAGCCGGGCGCGGAATGGCGACCGCTGCCGCGCCGGGACATGACAACACGAGACGATTATCATGCCGTGGATGCGGTCAATCGCCATGTGATCACGCCCTGGGGCTGGGTGCATGAGCAGGACAATACCAAGCTCGTCCTGACCGGTGCGCCGACACCTCTGGTCCGCGAGGTCGGCGTGAACACCTATCGCGCGTTCGATGATTATCCCGTGGAGAGGGCCGAAGAGTATTGGCAAGCCACGAAGGATTACTGGGCGGGCGTGCGCGCCATCTGGGACGGGATCGAAGCCGAGCATGAGCGCTTCGCGATCACCATCAAGGGCGAAACCGAAGCGCTCTACAATCCGCTGCTGGAACTGGCCGGCAAGGTCGAGGCCGGGGAGGTGGACACGCCGGCCGCGCTCGCGGAGGCGCGCGGGGTCATCGCCGAATTCGTCACGCCGGAAATCGGCACGCTTGCCGAACGTCTGCGTCCGACCACGACCATCGCAAGCCTGGACTGATGAGGCAGAGGCGTCTCGCGGCGATACTGGCTGGCGCCGTCGCCATGGCAACAGCCCCTGCCCATGGACATGCCGGATTCCTGCTACCGATCCTCGACAGGTCCGAGTCCAGCGGCGAGGTGATCCTGACCGCCAGTTTCAGCGACCGTTTCCCGCAGCCCGAGATTGCCCTTCACTCGGATGCCTGGTCGATCATAACCCCGTCCGGCACGCGGACCACCTATGACGCCATCGCCTCGGATGAGGCCAAATCAGTCCTCCGCGCCAGGCTCGGCGACACCGGCACCTATCGGCTGTCAAGCGGCGAGCGGCTGGGCCGAAAGGGACTGGCGACGCGCATTGGCGGGCGGCTTGTCCGTGTGGGCCGGGACGGCATGGCGCAGGACGAACTGAACGCCGATGCCGAGTTGTTCACGGCTCAAACGGCGACCGTGGCGGATGTCTATCTGGCGCGTGGAGCAGCTGGCGCCGGCTTTCCCGACACCCGGATCGCGCGGCTTGCGATCCGGCCGGGCGACAACCCGGCGCGCCTGGGCACCGGCGAAAGCCTTTCAATGAGGATCCTGTTCGATGACGAGCCGCTCGCCGGTAAGTCGGTCACGGTCTTCACGCCTGGGGGGACGCGCAAGGAAGGTCTGCCCGAAACCTCACGCATGACAGATCATTCCGGCAGTCTGGTGCTGACACCGGCCAAACCGGGAGCACACCTTGTCATGGTGCGTCATCTCGCCATGGCCCCGGCAGGCGCACAGACCGATGTGCGCAGCTATACAACCACGCTGACAGTGATTGTCGCCGAGTAAGAGGTCACGCGGGCCTTGTGCGCAGCTCAGTCCCGGTGACGCGAGTGGATGCGGCGCACCATGCCATCGGCGGACGTCATCACGAGGGTATCCGTATGGACATGGCCCGCCTCGCCGCGCACGCCGGTGAGAAGGTCGCCATCGGTCACGCCGGTCGCGCAGAAAACGGTTTCGCCCGAAGCCAACTCGTCGAGCCCGTATTTGCGGTCGTATTCCGTGATTCCGGCCCGCTCGGCGCGCCCACGCTCGGCCTCATTGCGAAACATAAGCCGGCCCTGCATCTGCCCGCCGACACATTTCAGCGCGGCCGCTGCCAGAACGCCCTCGGGCGCCCCGCCCTGTCCGATATAGAGATCGACGCCCGTGGCCGGGTCCGTGGTGTTGATAACCCCGGCGACATCGCCATCGGAGATCAGTTTGATGCGCGCACCCGCCTCGCGCAGGCTGGCGATGATGTCGGCATGGCGCGGACGATCGAGGACGCAGGCCGTCATGTCGCTCACCGGCCTGCCCTTCGCATCGGCGAGGGCACGGATATTCTCTGCCGGGCTGCGGTCGAGATCGATCACGCCCTCATCATATCCCGGGCCGATGGCAATCTTGTCCATATAGGTGTCCGGGGCATGCAGGAGGCCGCCGCGCGGGGCAATGGCCAGCACGGCGAGCGCATTGGCCATGGCCTTCGCCGTCAGCGTCGTGCCCTCGAGCGGATCGAGGGCAATGTCGATTTCGGGGCCGTTCCGCGTGCCGACTTCCTCGCCGATATACAGCATCGGGGCCTCGTCGCGCTCGCCTTCGCCGATGACGACACGGCCCTTGAAATCTATGGCGTTGAAGGCGTTTCGCATGGCGTCGACGGCGGCCTGGTCGGCCTTCTTTTCATCCCCGCGCCCGACCTGCTTGCTGGCCGCGAGCGCCGTGATTTCCGTGACCCGGACCATGGCATCGGCCAGGAGCGGGGTAAGCAGGCTGTCGGTCATGTTTCTGTCCCTCCGCGCGGGACGTCTCCTGTCCGCGCCTTTCCACTGGTTCAGTTCGCTTCGATACGAATGACGCGTGTTGCGTCAACCACGGCATCGAGTTGCGAAAGTCGTGCCACGGCATCATCGATCCCGGACCGGGCGCAGGGATGGGTGACGATCGCCACGGGGCTGACATTCTCCGCGTCGGCCGAATCCTGCAAGAGTTTGTCGATAGAGACATTCGCCTCGGCCAGCGCCTCCGACACGCCGGCCAGGGCGCCGGAGCGGTCGGACAGGCGCACATGCAGGAAGAAGGCGGCCTGCTCGCTCTTGCGCGCGCCGACGAATTTGCGGGACAGGTGATGCTTGGCGCCGCCAAAGGCCGAGCGCACGCCCGGATTGAACAGTTTCGCAATGTCACCCATGACGGCGCTGGCCGTCGGTCCGGGCCCGGCACCCGGCCCCGTCAGCGTGACCGCGCCGAGCGGTTCGCCCTCTATGCGCACCGTGTTGAGGCTGCCATTCACCTGCGCCAGGGGATGGCCGAATTCCAGGGCCATGGGCGCAACCCGGCAGACGACACCGCCATTGGCTGCAACGCCCTCGGCGATCAGCTTTATGCGATAGCCCAGCCGGTCCGCCAGGCGCAGGTCGAGCAGCGTGACGCCATCGACGCCCTCAAGCTCCACCTTGGAGAAATCGAGGTCAGCGGAGAAGGCCATCGCGGACAGGATTGCGACCTTGTGCGCCGCATCCATGCCGGAGACATCAAGTGTCGGATCGGCTTCGGCATAACCCAGGCTCTGGGCCTGGGCGAGCACCTCGTCATAGCTGCGTCCGCTCGCCAGCATCTCGGTCGTCAGGAAATTGCATGTGCCGTTGAGGATACCCGACACACGCGAGACTTCCACGCCGCAAAGCGAGTCGCGCAAGGCGCGGACCACAGGCACCCCGCCGGCCACCGCCGCTTCGAACAGGAGGTCGACCCCTTTCCGCTCGGCCAGGTCGGCCAGCGCCTGGCCATGCTCGGCAATCAGTGCCTTGTTGGCGGTGACCACGGGCTTGCCGGCCTCGAGCGCGGCTTCCACGGCAATTTTTGCCGGCCCGTCAGAGCCGCCCATCAATTCGATGAAAGCGTCGATATTCTCACTGGCGGCCAGTTCGCCGGCATCGTCAAACCATTCATAATTCCCGATCTCGACGGGCCGGTTGCGCGAACGCGACCGGGCACTGACCCCGGTGACCTGCACTTCGCCCGGCAGGCGAAGACGCGCCTGGCGCTCGATGAGTTCGATCAGGCCGCAACCGACATGGCCAAGACCGGCGATTCCGAGTTTGAGTGGCGCCAAGACGCAGTGCCCCCCTTGTTCAATTATGCTGGCGACCGGCGCTTTGCGCACCGGCATGACGGATCCTGCGCGGGAGAAACAGGCTCTCGCCCGCCAGGTCAAGCCTGAGGGCGGCCTATTCCGCCGCCACGACTTTCCCGCCCTCCTGCTTGCGCTGGAGATAGCGGCGCACATTCCGCGCGGCCTGGCGGATGCGCTGGTCATTCTCCACCAGCGCGAGACGCACATAACCCTCGCCATGTTCACCAAAACCCGTTCCGGGGGAGACCGCCACATGCGCCTCATTGATGAGTTCCAGGGAGAATTCCAGGCTGCTCATCGCGCGGCAGGGTTCGGGCAGCGGCGCCCAGGCAAACATGGAGGCCCGGGGCGAGGGCACGGGCCAGCCGGCTCGGCCGAAACTGTCGACCAACGCATCGCGGCGGGTGCGATAGATCCCGCGCGCCTCCTCGACACAGTCCTGCGGCCCGTCCAGCGCGGCGCAGGCGGCGACCTGTATCGGCGTGAACGCGCCATAATCGAGATAGGATTTCACACGGGCGAGCGCAGCCACCAGCCTGTCATTGCCGGCCACGAAGCCGACGCGCCAGCCGGCCATGGAATAGGTTTTAGACATGGAAGTCGTCTCAACCGCCACGTCACGCGCGCCATCCACCTGGAGGATCGAGGGCGGCGGATCATCGAAATAGATCTCGTTATAGGCAAGGTCCGACAGGATCCAGAGATCGTGTTTCTTCGCGAAGGCGACGGCTTCCTTGTAGAAATCGAGATCGACCACGGCGGCGGTCGGATTGGAAGGATAGCAAAGCACCATGGCCGTCGGCGGGGGGACGGAATGATGCACGGCCCTGCCCAGCCCGGACAGATACTGCTCCGGCGTCAGCGCGGGTATCGAGCGGATCGAGGCCCCGGCCATGATGAAACCGAAGCTGTGGATCGGGTAGGTCGGGTCCGGGGAAAGGATCACGTCCCCGGGCGCGGTCATCGCCTGGGCGAGATTGGCAAAGCCCTCCTTCGAGCCGAGGGTGACGATCACCTCCCGGTCCTTGTCGAGGGTCACGCCGAAACGGCGCGCATAATAGGACGCCAGGGAGCGCCTGAGCCCGGCAATCCCGCGCGAGGCCGAATAGCGGTTCGTGCCGGGCTTTTCAGCGGTCTCGACCAGCTTGTCGATGATGTGCTGCGGCGTGGGCAAGTCGGGATTGCCCATGCCCAGATTGACGATATCCGCACCCTCGGCCCGGAGCTCGGCCGCGCGACGGTTGACCTGCTCGAACACATAAGGGGGCAGTCGGCGGATCTTGTGGAATTCGTGCGGCATGAAACACCTGTCTCGACGTATCGCTCAGCTCTGCGCCAGGGGCAGATTGAACCGTTCCCTCAACGCCTCGGCCTCGTCATTGCTCAGAAAATCGTCCGGTTCGTCCAGCGCGGCAAGCCGGGCACGATAAGTCTTCGCCCACTGCATCATTTCGGCAAGCTCAAGGCCTGGCGGGACGGCGCGAGGATCCATGCGGAACAGGGCTTCGGCACGCTGGATGGCGGTTCGCGTCTGCCGGAGGCCATCCGGGCGCCTGTCATCGCCCGAAAGGGCCGGTATGGACCCGATCCTGGGATAGCCCTCGCCCATCACTTCGGCTTTTCGTGTATCATACCAGTCCGGCGCATTCGAGACGGTCTCGCGCACCGTGTCATAGGAGGTGGCACAGCCCGAGGTCATAAGGGCCAAAAGGGAAATTCTCAGGATCATGCGTGTTTGTGCCTTCGGACTCACAAATTCCAAATCATTTTGTTACCATAACAGGGGCGTGGAAGAAGGGCGATGATGAGGCAATGGCAGACAAATCCGGAAAAAGCGCCGACAAATCCCAATCCCTGGGCGAGGTGATCCAGGGCCAGGCCCCGGAAAGGGTTCAGCAACTCAGCATGAACCTGTCGCAGGCCCTGGTCGAGAGCCAGCAGCTCATGGCCGAGGCGATGGGCCGCGGGCCGGCAGCCATGGGTGATCCTGCCGACCATCCGCTGGCCATCGGATCCGGCCGGTCCATGGCCAGGGTCGGCCAGTCGCTGGCCAGCCATCCCGACCGTATCGCCAGCGCCAATCTCGTGCTCTGGCAGGACTATGTCCAGCTCTGGGGCGACCTGATGAGCGGCCAGCATCGCGACGGTGCCCGCGACCGGCGGTTTGCCGACAGCGAATGGAACACCAACCCGATGTTCGAGTTCATGCGGCGTTCCTACGAGATCAACACCAAATGGCTGATGTCGCTGGTCGATGGCGCCGAGGAAATCGGCGAGCAGGACCAGCGAAAGGCCCGTTTCATGGCGCGCCAGACGATTGATGCCTTCGCTCCGACCAATTTTTTCGCGACGAACCCGGCGGCGCTGAAAAAGATGGTCGAGACGGGCGGGCAAAGCGTGCTGGAAGGCCTGCGCCAGGCCCGCGAAGACCTTTCGCGCGGCGACGGCAAGCTGGCCATCAGCCAGACCGATGAATCCGGTTTCAGGATCGGCGAGAATCTCGCCACGGCCCCGGGCAAGGTGGTGTTCCGCAACGAACTGATCGAACTCATTCAGTATGAGCCGAGCCGGAAGAAGACCCACGAGATCCCGCTGATCATCTTTCCGCCGTGGATCAACAAGTTCTACATCCTCGATCTGCGCGAGGAAAACTCGATGATCCGCTGGCTGCGCGACCAGGGCGTCACCGTCTTTGTCGTCTCCTGGCGCTCGGCCGACGAGGAAACGAAGACCTTCGGCTGGGACGCATATATCGAGAAGGGCATTTTCGCGGGCCTTGAAGAGGCGCTGGAGGAATCGGGCGCCGAACAGGTCAATGCCGTTGGCTATTGTATCGGCGGGACGCTGCTGACCAGCGCGCTTTCCTACATGGCGAAAAAGGGCGATCAGCGGATCCGGTCGGCGACCTTCTTCGCCAGCCAGTCGGATTTCGAAAAGGCCGGCGATCTCAAGGTTTTTACCGATCCCGATGCCGTCGAGCAGGTCCAGCACATCATCGATGAGAATGACGGCATCATGCCCGGTGAGGTGATGGGCGAAACCTTCAACTGGCTGCGGCCGGTCGATCTCGTCTGGCGCTATGTCGTCGACAATTACATGATGGGCAAGAAGCCGCGCCCCTTCGACCTGCTCTACTGGAATGGCGACCAGACCAATATTCCCGGCCCGACACACATCACCTATCTGCGCGACTTTTATGGCCACAACGCCCTCTCGCGCGGCCAGTTCAGCGTACTCGGCGAGACGGTGGATCCGCGCGACATCACCATCCCGGTAACCGTGCAGGCCAGCCGCGACGACCATATCTGCCCCTATGACTCGATCTACCGCACCGCGCAGCTTTTCGGCGGACCGGTCCAGTTCGTCCTGGCCGGATCCGGTCATATCGCCGGCGTGGTCAACCATCCCGACGCGAGCAAGTATCAACACTGGACCCGCAAGGGCGATCTGCCCGAATCGGTCGGGACCTGGCTGGACGAGGCCGAAGAAACTCCCGGCTCCTGGTGGCCGACCTGGTGGAAATGGCTCAAGCCCCTGTCGGGCCCGAAAACCGACGCGCTCGAGCCCGCCGACAAGGGGCTGGGCGATGCGCCGGGCTTTTATGTCACCTGCCGGCTGAAGGATCTGGCCGAGGCCCGTGCCGAGGGCCGGCTGATGAAACCGCCGGCCCGCAAACGCAAGCGCCCGGCGGCCCGGGCGAAGCCGAAAACGGCCGAACCGGCTGCCGCGCAGGCCGAAGCCGCGGCGACCCGGAAAGCCACCAAAGCCGCAGGGTCGCGATCCCCGGCCAAGGGCCAGAGCAAGGGTCAGGATAAGGGCAAGTCCTCAAAGCCGAAATCCGGCAAGACGGATTAGGGTGGCTTCTGATACGTGTTTTACGCGGCCCATGCTTCGGGACGCGGCCTGACGGCCACGCCTCGCAGATGAGGAAGACCAGAAGACCGGCTTTTTCGGCGGCCCGTTGAGGCTCCATATCTAAAGTGCCCGTTTTCGGTTCAACTCCGGACCGGCGCTTTATCTCTTTGTTTTTGCGCAAGTCTGCGTTCGCAATCGATTCCGATGGCTGGGGCTTGCTTTAGCTGCGGGAATTGTGTTCCCGGATCGCGGCAATCGCGCAAAGCGCCCAGCCCGCAAGCAAGGCCAGGCCACCAGCGGGAGTCACTGCGCCGAGGATTGATGGCGCTCCAAGGGCCATGGCATAAAGCGTGCCCGCGAAAATCACGCTCCCGACGAGGAAAAGCCAGCCTCCCAGCCGTGTCAGCCCCGAACGCCCCGAAAGCGCGATGGCCAGTGCGCTGGCCGCATGGGTCAGGCCGTAAAGGGTTGCTGTGTCCCACCATTCGCCGCCTTGCGAGCTCAGCCGGCCTTCGAGGCCGTGCGCTCCGAATGCGCCAAGGGCGACCCCTGCGAATCCGGTCAGTGCGGCCATGATAGTCAGCCTTGGCGAACCGGACCGCATCTGCCGCCTCCTCATGAAGATTGCGCCGGCGCCTCGCTGCCCAGCCAGCGCGGCACGGCAATCACCGCGATCCAGATCCAGCCGAGAAGCCCCAGCATGCCGCCGCCGCTCAATGCCAGCTGGGTCACGGTTTCTATGGCGCCGCCGGAAAGTCCCGCGCCGCCCGCCGAGCCGAGCGTTGCCACCCGGATGAAAAGTCCCGTGGCCGCCACGCAGCTTGCGAACAGGAAGAGCCAGCCGGCCGGCGCATATTCCGGCCGGGTTCCCGCATACTGGCCAAGGACATAGGAAAAGCAGAAATGAGCCATTGTCAGGAAGGCCACGAGTGCCAGGCGCTCAGCCTGGGTTCCTGTCGCGGCCAGAGCCGCGGCGGCGATGATGGCGCCGGCAGTTCCGGCCAGGCTTGCCCATTTCAGCATTGTGTCAGTCCTTCCGGGGTATCGCATATGTCACGACCGCATGGCTTGCCGGTCTGGCACTGTCCTCACCGCGGATTTCGACTTCCGCGACGGCCAGGGTCCGGCCAAGTGTCAGCAGGCTCGCCTTTGCAATAACCACATCAGCGATTAACGGACGAAGAAAAGTCATGTTCAAACTTGTCGTAACAGTCATCGGCGTGATGCCGATCCGGGTGAAGATGGCAACATAGGTGACCGTATCGGCAAGCGACATCTGCGTGGGTCCGGAGACATAATTGCCGGGGCGCAGATGCTGGGGGCCGGCTTCGAGCCGGGCGACCGCCTCATCCTCCCGCATCCCGGTGATAACCGGCCGTGCGCCCGAGCCCGGAAAGGCCTCCTCGAAAAAGGCATTGACTTCGGCCAGGCTCGGCATCCTGCTCATCTTTTCCCCCGCGGAATATATTGAACGCGTCCGGTTTCCGGTCCAACCTACCGACAGGAGCGCATCCGCCAAGAGGTGCCGCAACGGGAGGAAGCGAGGACGCCAATGCTCAGCTGGGGCGATGAATATCCGATCCACCAGACACCGGAACCGGTGGCCTATGCCGGCTCGGACCGCAATTTCTATGATCGCTATTTCTTCAATGGCTATAGCGCTGACGGCTCGGTCTTCTTCGGCGGGGCCTTTGGCATCTATCCCCATCTCAACATAATGGACGGGGCCATTTCAGTCCTGAAGGATGGCCGGCAAAGCTCGGTCTTCCTGTCACGCCCGCTCGGGATGGAGCGAATGGATACGCGCGTCGGCGGTCTCTCCGTCGAAGTTCTGGAGCCGATGAAGCGTGTCGCGCTCAAGCTCGAAGAGACCGAGGGCATTGCCGCCGATCTCGCCTTCGAGGGGCGCTCCTTTCCGATCGAGGAGCCGCGCTTTACCCATCGGCAGGGACCTCGCATGTTTATCGACTGCACGCGGATGACCCAGAATGGCTTCTGGAATGGCTGGCTGCGCGTCGATGGCGAGACAATCGCCGTGGACGGCTCCAGCTGGCGCGGCACGCGTGACCGCAGCTGGGGGGTGCGCCCGGTCGGCGCGCCGGATCCCCAGCCCGTGCCGCCCGAGAGACTGCCGCAGTATTACTGGATCTGGACGCCGCTGAATTTCGGTGACCGGGCGGTGTATTTCCATGTGAATGATGATGCTGAGGGGCTGGCCTGGAACACGCGCGCCAAGCTTGTGAGGGATGGAACCGGGCAGGGAGAGGACCGCGAAATGGATCACTGCTCGGCCCGGGTTGTCTACAAGGATGGCACACGGCGGGTCGACAGCGCGCAGCTCACCTTCACCGATCCGCAGGGGCGCGGGCTCGGCGTGGAGCTGACACCCGTTCAGACCTTTCAGATGAAGGGGCTGGGCTATGGGCATCCGACCCGGCGCCATGGAGCCTATCACGGCGCCGAGCTCGCCACGGCGCGGGAGGATATACACCCGGCCGAACTGGCCTGGAACGATCCGGAGAACCTGCATATTCAGGCGATTTCCAAAGCTGTCCTGACCGACGAGGATGGCGTGCGCCATGAGGGTCTGGGAAGTTTCGAGCAGCTCTTCATCGGTCCGCATGCGCCCAGCGGCTGGGCCGACCTTCTGGACACATAGACCGACATGAGCGGTGTGGAGGATCCTGCGCTGGCGCGTGATTTCGCGGCCTATTTCGAGACGAAAATGCCGGATGCGCGCAATGCGGTCGTGACGGCGCTGACCCGTATTCATGGCGGTGCCAGCCGCCAGACCTATGCCATTGATGTGGCCTTCGACAGCCCCGGCGGGCGCATTCAGAAAGAACTGATACTGCGGCGCGACCCGGCCGACAGCCTGATCGACACCGAGCGCAAGGTTGAGTTTGCGGCGATACGCTCGATGCGCGGGATCGACATTCCTACGCCGGAGGCCCTGTTTCTGGAAACCGATCCCGGACCGCTCGGCGCACCGTTCTTCGTGATGGGCCGTATCGAGGGCGGAATGGCGCTCAACCCGTTCAAGATTGACGAGATCGATCCCCATCGCGCCGCGGTCGGCGAGCAGTTCTTCCGCCAGATCGGCCGGATCGCCGCTGCGCCTGTGGAAGGCTCGCCGCTGGCCGGGGTTATCGATTCGCCCGCCCCGGAAGAGTGCTGGCGCCGCGAGCTGGACTATTGGGCCGGCGAGATCGAGAAGGACCGGCTGCATCCCGAACCGATCGCCGCCGCGGCGATCCGCCATCTCAGGCGGAATCCCCCGCCGCCGGCGCAGCGCCTGTCCATCGTGCATGGCGATTTCCGCTCGGGCAATTTCCTGCATGACGGGCAGGGGAGGATCATCGCCGTGCTCGACTGGGAGATGGCGCATATCGGCGATCCGTTCGAGGATCTCGCCTGGGCCACCGATCCGCTCTGGTGCGCAAATGATACCGAGCGCGCGGCAGGCTTTATCCCCTGGCCCGACGCCATAGCGGCGTGGGAAGGCGCGTCAGGCTGCCAGTTCGACGCACAGGCCTTCGAATGGTGGTCGCTTTTTGCCAGTGTGAAGGCCATCGGAATCTGGGTTTCCTCGGCGCGCGCCTTCGCCGATGGCGAGAATGATGACCCGATCCTGGCCTGGTCCGGCTGGTTCACCCATGCCGCGCACGAATTGACGCTGGCCGCGCGGCTCGCCCCGAAATACGGTGTGGAGCTGCCGTCATGACCGATATCGCGATGATCCTCGACAAGCTGGGGCGCAGGTTGGTCAGTGATGTGGCGCCGCAACTCGAAGGGACCTATGCCGGCGGGCAGGCCGGGATGGTCGGGCTGATGGCGGTCATGGCCGGTGAGGCCTGGGACGGGGCGGCGGATCGCCTGGTGCGTGAAATCGACGGGGCGCGCGCCCTTCTCAAAGCTGGCGGCGTTGAGGATGACACCCGGGCCGAGAGCCTTGCCATCAGCGAGTTGACGCAGGTGCGCGACCGGCTCATGGGCCAGCTTGTCGCCCTGCAGGCACAGATCGAGACCGACACGAGCGAGACCGCCCGCGCTCTGAACGCGCGGATCTGGGGCTTTTTTCTGGCCAGCGCCCATGAGCGCATGCCGAGCCCGCCCGACTTCCCCGAACCGGACACCGAGGCCGGCGACCCGGCCTGAAGCGGCGCGTTATCCAATGAAATCAGCGCGCCGCTTACAGGCCGAGTTCTGACCCGCTTGCGGACGGCGAACCGGCGCCCGCTTCCCCGGGCGCGCTTCAGGTCGGATTGACTTGACGCGGGCCCGCCCACGCCACATCTGCGCAGCTGACCCGAACAAGGAGCAAATCCCATGTCCGACACCGTGCAGGCCGCTATCGACGAAGCTGTCAGGAACAATGATGTGGTCTTGTTCATGAAAGGCACGCCGACCTTTCCGCAATGCGGGTTTTCCTCTGTGGTCGTACAGATTCTCGATGTGATCGGTGCCGATTATGTGGCCACCAATGTGCTGGACGACCAGGATGTGCGCGAAGGCATCAAGGTCTATTCCGACTGGCCGACCATCCCGCAGCTCTATGTGAAGGGCGAATTTGTCGGCGGCTGCGATATCATCCGCGAGATGTATGAAAGCGGCGAGCTGAAAGAGGTCTTCGCCGAGAAGGGCGTGACGCTGGGCGGTTAGGTTTCAGGGGGGGTCCCATCAGGATGAGCGGCTTTGAAAGCACCGAGATGGTGGGGAATGAGAAACGGGTGTTTCAGCTTCCCACACGCCGCTCACTGACCATCCAGCGCGCACCCGCGACGGCGAGAGCAAAGGCGGTGAGCCCGGCGATGAGCAGGGCCCATGGCTGCGCACCGAAAGTCTCGAAATACTGCGTATAGGCGTGGATCGCCAGGAAGACGACCGCGCTGACTGACAGGAACCCGCCGCGCGGCTGCGTGGCGATGAGCGCAATAAGCGCGCCGGCCCAGCCGAGACTGAACACCCATTCGGGCATATGGAGGGCCGACTCGCGCCACTCCCGGGGCGCCCGCCAGCGTCCTTCGCCGCGCGCCCAGTGTTCGCCGATATGATCACCCCAGAGCGAGCCGACCCAGAAGCCGATTGATGCCAGAAAGGCCGAGGTGCGTGCCGCGCTGGTCAGCATGGCGCTCCAGGAGTTCGCGATGCGTTGGCGCAGGGCATACAGGAGAGCCGAGAGCGCCGACAGGATTAGCACGGTCAGGGTCGGCTCGCTGACGAAGATGGCGTATGAAGCATGCCAGTAGGCCGTCCCCGAGCCGAGGACGGCGCCGCCGGCCAGGACGGCCAAGGCGGACAGGAATGCCGAGCGAAAGCCGACGGCGGCCGCCGCGGTCAGCGCCGCGATGGCCACAGGCGGCCAGTAGACGGACTCCTCGAATTCCAGCGCTATCCATCCGGACACACCGATCACGCCCATGAAGGCAAGCCCCTGCCAGAGCACGCGCCAGTCTTCCTGCCGGTCGATCATCTTCAGGCCCGCGCCGCCACCCAGGGCGAGCAGTGCCAGGACCAGCCCCGTCGCCGCATCCGGCACCAGCGCGATCGCGGCGGCCGCCACGGCCATGGCCCCGCCGAACAGCAGCAGGTTGACCAGGAGCCCTGCCGATCCGGCGGCGGGCAGGGCCAGCGCTTGCAGCCGCGCCGCCTCAGCCGGCGTCAGTGCGCCGGCCCGCGTCAGGGCAGTCAGGTCAAGGCGTATCGTGGGCATGACGGGCTCCCAGTTTGTGATTGATTACTCACTTATACGGTTTGGCGCGGCTGTGCAAGCCTAACACACCGCCGCGGGGTGAGTTTGACACAAGGGCAGTTGTATGGCCCGCCCCATAGCCGACGCATCGGGCCATGACGCGGAACGTGCGAATGTCTCTCTCCACTCGCCGCCTTGCCCGCGCGCGCCAGAGGATACACGCCGCGCCATGCCTGTTACGCTGCCAGCGGCGCCGCGAGTCGGCATCGTTTCGCTCGGTTGCCCGAAGGCACTGGTCGTTTCCGAACGCATCATCACGCGGCTGCGGGCGAAGGGTTCTGAGGTCAGCCCGGACCATGGCGATGCCGATATCACCAAACGCCGCGGCGCAGTCCGGCCCAGAGATAACTCCACAGCGTCGGCCCGAAATAAAGTCCGTCCTCCATGTCGTCACGGCGATAGGGCCTGAGCTGGCCGTTCAGCGCTTCGCCCATGACCCGCACAACGGCCTCGCGGGACTGGGCCGCCATCAGCCAGAGATAGGTATGGAAATTGTCGCGCTTGCCGGGCCTGACCTGTACCTGCGCGAGGATGTCACCGGTATCGATCCCGGAATCGACGAGGTGAAGCGTGGTGCCGAAATGCTGCGGCTCGCCCCGGGCGAGCGCGTGATAGCCGCCGTGGATGCCGCGATAGCCCGGCGTGATTCCGGAGTGGTAATTGATAAAGGGCGCATCAATACATGAAAGCGTCCGATTGCCGATCATCCGTGTGCCGACAATATAGACGGCCCTGGGTGCCAGTGCCTGAAGGGCCTCCCGGCCGGCTTCGCTGTTGACCGACGCCACGTGCAGGATGACCTGATCGGCGGAAGGCTCGGGCTTCAGGTCGTATTCGGCGATGAGTTCCGGCACGCGCGCGCGCGACAGCGGCTTGGTGGCCCTGGCCAGCATCATCTGCCCCCATTGGCCGACAACCCTGACAGGCCCGAGGCGTTTCAGCCGCCGGCGCCAGAAACGCCCCGCCGGTTCGTCTTCCTCGACAAGGACCGGGAATTCGCCATAGGCTTCCCGCAACGCATTGATCGTGATCCATGCATGCGGCCCGCCGGCGGTTATCGCGGCTAGTCCGGAGGTCTCGCGAGCGGGGCCTGAAGCGTCCATAAGGGCAACCAAGCACAAAGCCGGCCGCTGGCCTAGCGCTGGCTGGCCGACTCGATCGCTGTCACGACCTTGTGAAGGGCGGCATCGAGCGCCTCGGTATCCGTGGCTTCCGCCATCACCCGGATCAAGGGTTCCGTGCCCGACTTGCGCACGAAGACGCGTCCGGTGTTCCCCAGACCATACGAGGCCGTCCTGATGGCGTTCTGAACGCTGGCCGTTTCCAGGGGGTCGCCATTGTCATAGCGAATATTGACGAGTTTCTGAGGCACAGCCTCGAAAACGCGCGAGACTTGCGAGAAGGGGCGCGCGTCTTTGCGGGCGATGCGCAGCACCTCCAGCGCGGCCATCAGCCCGTCTCCCGTGGTCGTTGCGTCCAGCATGACCAGGTGGCCTGACTGTTCGCCGCCGAGATTGTAGCCGGCCTCACGCATGGCCTGCACGACATGCCTGTCGCCGACCCGGGTGCGCTCAAGCTTGAGACCGAGCCCGGAGAGGTGGTGTTCCAGTCCGAGATTGGACATCACAGTGGCCGCAACGCCGCCCCCCTTCAGACGGCCGCTGCGATGCCAGTCTGTGGCAATCAGGGCGATGAGCTGGTCGCCATCCACGATACGTCCGCTCTCATCCACCATGACCAGTCGATCCGCGTCACCGTCAAAGGCAATGCCCGCATAGGCTTGCGAAGCGACCACCCGTTCGGCGAGCGCCTCGGGGTGGGTCGCACCGCAGCCGGCATTGATATTGACCCCGTCCGGATTCAGGCCAAGCGTCTCGATGCGCGCACCCAGTTGCTCCAGCCATCCGCGCGCGCGCGGCGATGCGGCGCCATGGGCGCAATCGACCACGATTCTGAGCCCCTCGAGCGCGTCTGCCGTTGCGGCCGCCTGCAGGGCTTTCTCGTAGAAGCGCGAACCCGACATGCGATCAAGACGACCCAGGCGGCCGGCCGGTGCCGAGCCGCGGCCCGCCTCATCCATCGCCGCCTCGATCGAGGCCTGTGCCGCGTCGGGCAGTTTGAAACCGTCCGCGCCGAACAGTTTCACGCCATTATCTGTATACGGATTATGGGATGCGGTCACCATGATGCCGAGCGCTGCGCCGCGGCCTTTTGTTTCCGCCGCGACGCCCGGCGTCGTTTCGACGCCGAGATCACGGACCTCGAGCCCCATCGCCGTGCCGGTGGCGGCCAGCATGGCGCTCATCCAGTCCGAGGATGCGCGTGTGTCACGGCCGATCACGATGGCAGGCTCGTCCGGCGCATCCGCGATCACCCATTCGCTCGCCGCGCGTCCCAGTGCCGTCACACCTTCCGGTGTGAGTGGTGGCTTGCCGACGGGTCCCCTGATCCCGTCCGTCCCGAAATACTTGCCCATAGGCTCCCCTTATTCACCGGCGCAGGCCGATTTCCACATCTGCCCGGGCGGTTGAACAACGCCCTTGGAGGGGGTTGTTTCGAATGCGTCCAGAGTCAAGGCCGGGCCGCCGGTCAACGGGTTGAAGGGGGGCGGGTCGGCGGGCAGCCCCGCGCCGGCGGGCAGGATCATCAGTTCGGCTTGCGGTGCGTTCAGGTCGCGCCAGGATGTCGCAAGCGCGCTGCGCAGTTGAGGCGTGCCGACCGGGTCGAGCGCGATGACCGTCCCGTCGCCATCGCCGCTCACCAGGAAAGCCCCGCGGGCGCGCGCCGCGTTCGGTTCGGCGCAGAGAATGACCGGCGCGGCCAGGTGGACACCGGTCACCGAGTCGAGGGAACCGAGACTGTCCACGACGGGGGGGCGTGCGTCTGGCGTGGCGTCGAAGGCGGTGTCGCGCGTGGCATCGATAACGACGAGGATCTGCCGGTCCGTCATGACATCACTATTCCGCGCTCAGAACCGGAAGTAAACAAAGGGGGCCGCTTCGAGGGGATAAAGGGCGAGCAGAAGCGCGGTGAGCGCGCCGAGGCCCGCCCACCATATGGCCGGCTCGCGAAGGACGGGCGCGCGCGACAGGCGTGAAAGTCCCGACCGGCCCATCGCCGCGTCAAGTGCGATCAGCAAGGGCACGCCCCAGACAAACCATGGCAGGGTTTCCGGCCCCGCGACCCGCAGGCCGGTGAAGGCGGCCCAGATGGTGACCATGTCACCGAAGTCTTCGGCGCGAAACGGAACCCAGGACAGGAGGATGAAGCACTGGGTGGCGATCAGGGCCAGGGCCGCACCGATGCGCCGGCCGCCGGCGATGAATACGGCCCGGTGAAAGGCCAGCGCCGCCCCGTGCAGCGCGCCCCAGGCGATGAATGTCCAGGCTGCGCCATGCCAGAGCCCGCCCAGAACCATCGTGACCATCAGATTGCGATAGGTCATCCATTGGCCGGCGCGGTTGCCACCCAGCGGGATATAGAGATAGTCGCGCAGCCAGGTGGACAGTGAAATGTGCCAGCGGCGCCAGAACTCGGTGACCGACAGCGCCGAATAGGGATAGTCGAAATTCTTCGGGATATAATAGCCGAACCAGCGCGCCACGCCGATGGCCATGAGCGAATAGCCGGCAAAGTCGAAATAGATCTGCCCTGCAAAGGCGAGGGTGGCCGCGATCAATGCGCTGTTGGACCAGGCCTCAAGGTTCGCGTCGCCGGGCGCAAGCGCATCGCCATAAACCGGATCGACAAAGGGGGCGAGATTGTCGGCAATGCCCGCCTTGTAGGCAAAGCCGATGAGAAAGGCGCGCCCGCCCGAGGCGATCAGCGCGCCGGACAGGCGCTTGGTCTTTTCCATCTGCGGAAAGAAACTCGCCGCGCGCACGATCGGCCCGGCGACGAGCTGCGGGAAGAAGGCGATATAAAGCGCGACCCGGCGCAGGCGTTTCTCGGCCGGGATATGGCCGCGCGCGGTGTCTACGACATAGGAAATGGCTTGGAAGATATAGAAGGAAATCCCGACCGGCAGCAGGATGTTGATTACCGGGAAGGAGGCTTTCAGTCCCATGGCCCCCAGGGCCGCCGCCGTGCTTTCGGTGAAAAAGCCGAAATACTTGAACACGGCCAGCACGGTCAGGTTGATGACGATCGCTGCCGTCAGCCAGAAGCGCCGCACCGGGTGGGCCTTCGGGAAATGGCTCGCCCGGATCGCGACCCACCAGCTCACGCCGATCACCAGTCCGATCAGGAACAGGAACCGCCAGTCCCACCAGCCATAGAAGATGGCCGACGCGGCGAGCAAGAGGCCCAGCCGCGATTCCCGGCCCTTGAGGACAAACCAATAGGTCAGGAAAAGCGGCGCGAGGAAGGCGAGAAAGACCGGCTCGGTGAAGATCATGGCGGGCCCGTGCCCCCGTCTTGACCGGCTGGCCCGGGCGACAGGAGGCCGCTTTCCGCCAGCCTCGCCGCGAGCCAGCTCGTATACACTGCGGCGCCGGGATCGAGCAGGTGCGCGGCGTCGAACCAGACCTCTGCATCCAGGGCGCGCAGCAAGGCCGCATCCTGCGGGGCAAAACAGGCAGAGCCGTCAAGCTCGGCATCACACAGCCCGCTGACATAGGCGCGCCGGGCCGGATCGATCACGGGCGGGAAATAATAGCCCACGGTCCTGACGCCGCGTTCTTCGAGCCGGGTGCGCCATGCCAGGCGATAGGCGCGCGCCCAGTCCGGGGCGGATCGCTCCCGGGCCTCGGGGCGCGCGGAAAGACCGATGGCGCGATCCATGAGGTCAATCTCCTCGCGCGGTTCGGTCTGGGGGTCATAGCCGTCAAGACGGCCGGCCGCCTCTGCGCGTTCGCCGCGCGCAGCCAGCCCGACATTCAGGAGATTGAGGCCGGAATGGGCCGCCAGGAACGCGCCATCCTTCACACAGCCGGTCATGCCCTGGCAGGCGCCTCCGAGTAGGCCGCGCGCCGTCCAGAACGAAACCTTCGGACCGAACTGTTCGATCCCGCGCACCGAGAATTTCGAATTGCCGAAGAATTGGGCGACGCGAAGGTCGAAATCGCGGGCGACCTCGATGAAGACGATATCGGGAACGCGCCCGGAGCGGTCCATGAATTGCTCGAGATGGGCCGCGCGTTCCATCATCGAAGCGGCTTCGAGACTGAGATTGATGACGCGATGGGGATGTCCGCGCGCCTTGAGCTGGCGTGTCAGCCGCGCATCATCAATCGCATTGCGCGAATAGCTGGCGCCAGCGAACAGGATCAAGGGTGTGTCCTCGTCTTGTGCTGCCGCGACCGCGGCATTGACCACCCGGTCAAAATCCGTCGTGCGCCCGACACCGAGCCCGCCGAGGGCAAGGCGAAGGAGCAGGGCCGTTGCCACGAGGCCGGTGAGAAACGCCGCGGATACGCCTGCCAGCCCGCCGCGGGCCGGCACGCGCGCGAGGTGGACGCCGAAAAGGGCCAGCAGCGCAAGCGCCAGGAAAATCGGATGCATTCAGCTTGCCCCTCCGCTCGGCCGGATGTGTCCTGATGGATCACGCCCTGGCCGTCAGTGCTATTCGCCTGCAGATAAAGCAAGTGCCTTGCCAAATCGCTTCATGGGCGAAACAGCTGGGGCTTTACCAGAGCCCTTCTCCTGGCGCTGCGGCATGGGCGAGCCGGGTCAGCAGGTCACTGAGCTGGGCGCGCTCATGCTCGGTCAAGGGCGCGAGCAGGGCCTGTTCATGCCGGCGGGCAATCGGAATGATCGCCTGATAGGTCCGCAATCCGTCAGCCGTGAGGAAGAGGCGGGAGGCGCGCGCGTCACGCGCATCTGTCTCGCGGCGCAGATGCCCCGCCGTCTCGAGCGCAGCGATGGCGCGGCTGACGGCGACCTTGTCCATGGCCGTGCGCTCGGCCAGCTCGCGCGCGGTCAGTCCGGGCGTCTCACCGAGCACCGCCATGCAGCGCCATTGCCAGATGTTCAGACCGAAGGCGCGGTCATAATCCGCCGCAATCGCCCGAGAGACCGTATTGGACAGCACGGACAGGCGATAGGGCAGGAAATCGCCGAGGCTGAGCTTTTCGGGCCCGCCCGCAACCGGGTCATCACTGGGTTTGCTGTCGCTCATCTCTGTCACTTCGCTGTTGATGCCAGCCGGGTGATTGGTTACATATGAAACTAATTCATTCGCACGGAGAGACGCAATGGCCGACCTGTTCGACAATCCTGCTGGCCTCGACGGTTTCGAGTTCATCGAATTCTCCGCGCCCGAAAAGGGCGTTATCGAGCCGGTCTTCGAAAGCATGGGCTTTACGAAACTGGCCCGCCATCGATCGAAAGACGTGGAGCTCTGGCGCCAGGGCTCGATCAATTTCGTGACCAATTACGAGCCGCGCTCGGCGGCCTGGTTCTTCTCGCGCGAACATGGCCCATCGGCCTGCGGCATGGGGTTTCGCGTGCGCGATGCGCGCAAGGCGTATGACCATCTGGTCGAAAAGGGCGCCGAGCCGGTGCAAGTCGAGACCGGGCCGATGGAACTGCGCATTCCGGGCATTCGCGGCATCGGCAATTCCATCATCTATCTCATCGATCGTTATGGCGATCAGGGCGATGACGCCCTGTCCATCTATGACATTGATTTCGAATACCTGCCGGGCGTCGAGCGCTATCCGGAAGGCGCCGGTTTCAAGCGCGTCGATCACCTGACCCACAATGTCTATGGCGGGCGGATGAAATACTGGGCGGATTTCTACGAGACGCTGTTCAATTTCCGGGAGATCCGCTTTTTCGACATCAAGGGCGAATATACCGGCCTGACCTCCAAGGCGCTGACCGCGCCAGACGGCAAGATCCGCATCCCGCTCAATGAGGAAGGTGAAGGCGGCAAGGGCCAGATCGAGGAATTCCTGCGCGACTTCAACGGCGAGGGCATCCAGCATATCGCCCTCATCTGCGACGATCTCTGTGGCGCCTATGACAAGCTCAAGACGCTCGGAGTACCCTTCATGACCGCGCCGCCGGAAACCTATTACGAGATGCTCGATGAGCGTCTTCCGGGCCATGGCGAGCCGGTCGAGGCGCTGAAATCGCGCGGCCTCCTGCTTGACGGAACGACGGAAGGCGGCCAGCCGCGCCTGCTCCTGCAGATTTTCTCCGAAACCCGGCTCGGCCCGGTCTTTTTCGAATTCATCCAACGCAAGGGCGATGAGGGTTTCGGCGAGGGCAATTTCAAGGCACTCTTCGAAAGCATGGAACGCGACCAGATTCGTCGCGGGGCGCTGAAAGTGGACGAGGACGCATGAGTGAGCCCGAACGCAAGGTCGAACTGACCCCGCCGCAGGAAGGCCTTGTCGGGGCCGGGGTCGGCGCGGTGATCGGGGCGGGCCTGTGGCTTGCCAATATCATCTCGCCCGTCGCCATAGCCGGCGTCGCGGCCGGGGTCGGTCTCGGCAGCTGGTTCAATGGCTGGCGGCGCACACGGCGCGGCCGCGACACCTGACGGGCAGATCACAAGGAGGCCCGGACATGAAATCCATTCTTTCCGGCGTCATCGCGGCGCTCGCGACCGGTATAACGGTTCGCTTCATGGACAGCTGGCTGACCGAGCTGGGCGCCGCCGCGCTGATCGGCGTTGTGACCGGCACGGCCGTCTGGCTGCTGGTGAAGACAGACAAGGCACATAAGGGAGGCCACAAATGAGCAATGCCCCTGACCTCAAGGGTATCCACCATGTCGCCTATCGCTGCAGGGATGCCATGGAGACCGTGCGCTTCTACCAGCGCGTCATGGGCATGGATTTCCAGCTCGCCATTGCCGAGGACAAGGTGCCCTCCACCGGTGCGCCGGACCCCTATATGCACGTTTTCCTCGAGGCCGGGCGCGGAAACGTGCTCGCCTTTTTCGAACTGCCCAATGCCCCTGACATGGACCGCGACCGCAACACGCCCGAATGGGTCCAGCATATCGCCTTCGAGGTCGAGACCATGGACGAGCTCATGGCGGCGAAGTCGCGCGCCGAGGCCGAAGGGCTCGATGTGGTCGGCCCGACCCATCATGGCATCTTCAAGTCGATCTATTTCTTCGATCCCAATGGCCATCGCCTGGAACTCGCCTGCAATATCGGCACGCCCGAACAGATGAGCGAGCTGAAATCGGTCGCCGAGGACATGCTGGAAGAGTGGACCCGCACGAAAAAGGCCCCGCGCCACGCCGCCTGGCTGCATGAAAAGATCGCGCAGGAGAGCTAGCCTCGATGCTCGAAGGGATTGATCAGGTCGACGCCGAGCCCTTCGAAATCCCTTCGATAGCGGGTCGCGAGCTTGTATACATGCGCCCGGGCAATCGCGGCGATCTGTGTGTCGGCGACCCGGCGCTCATGTGCGCCGCGTCGGTTTTCCGCCAGCACCTTGCCCCATTCGCGCGCCGCGAGCGCATCGAAATCCAGAACCCGCCCCGGCACGAAACTGTGCAGGAACAGCTCGAAGTCGCGCTGGAGCACCGCGCGGCGCGATTCGTTCACGCCTCGCAGGTTTTCAAGCCCGAACACCTGCTCGCCAACATTGATCGCGGTCGTATGAAAGGCCGCAAGCGGTATAGCGTTCATCCAGTCCACAACTGCAGCCGCCGGCTCAGATTGTATGAATTCGGCAATGATATTGGTGTCGAGAATGATCATTCGGCGGGGTCGAACTCAACCGGCTCTTCGGGGGGCTCGTCATATTCTGGAATCACGAAGTGCTCGTCACCGCTGGCCAGACGCGAGCGCTCGAAAATGCGCATCATCATGTCGCCGGCATTCTCCTCACCCTCAGCGATCTGCTCAAGAATCCGGCGGACTTCTTCCTCCATGGACACGCCATGGCGCGCAGCCCGGTTGCGAAGGACCGCAACGGTCTTGTCATCGAGTTTGCGAACGCTGATGCTTGCCATGCAATCAAAACGAGTATCTGCCAGCATTGCTGTCAAATTCGAAAATGCCAGCACGGAGCAAACATGAAACTCGCCACCCTGAAGAACGGCACGCGTGATGGACGGCTGGTCGTCGTCTCGCGCGACCTGACGCAATTCACCGATGCAACCCATATCGCGCCGACGCTTCAGGCCGCGCTGGATGACTGGCAGCTCACGCGTCCGAAGCTGGAAAGCCTGGCTGGAGAACTCATGCATGGCGCTGTTCCCGTCGAACGCTTCCATGAACATGATGCGATGAGCCCGCTGCCGCGCGCCTATCAATGGGCGGACGGCTCGGCCTATATCAATCATGTCGAGCTGGTCCGCCGCGCGCGCGGCGCCGAGGTGCCCGAAAGCTTCTATTCCGATCCGCTGATGTATCAGGGCGGCTCTGACGGTTTCCTCGGCCCGCGCGAGCCGATCGCGCTGAAGGATGAAAGCTGGGGCTGCGACATGGAAGGCGAGATTGCGGTCGTGACCGATGACGTGCCCCTGGGCGTGAGCGCGAAGGCGGCCGAGGGCCATATCCAGCTCATCATGCTGTGCAATGACGTGTCCCTGCGTGGATTGATCCCCGGGGAACTGGCCAAGGGGTTCGGCTTCTTCCAGTCCAAGCCGGCCAGCACCTTCTCGCCCGTGGCGGTGACGCCGGACGAGCTCGGCGAGGCCTGGGATGGCGGCAAGGTCCACCTGCCGCTGCATGTCGATTTCAATGGCGCGCCGTTCGGACGCGCCGAGGCCGGCGAGGATGCGACCTTCTCTCTGGCCGAACTTGTCGCCCATGCCGCCAGGACCCGCAGCCTCTGCGCCGGCTCGATCATCGGATCGGGCACGGTCTCCAACAAGGGCGAGGATGGCGGGCCGGGCAAGCCGGTCTCCGAAGGCGGGCGCGGCTACTCTTGCATTGCCGAGATACGTATGATTCAACAATTGTTGAACGGCGAACCGCAGACCCCCTTCATGAAGCCGGGCGATACGGTGCGCCTTGAAATGCCGGACAGGTCGGGCAAGTCGATCTTCGGCGCGATCGAACAGACGGTGGAGGCGGTCTAGGCCATGGCGAGCAAGATTTATCCCGATGCGGCCTCGGCCCTTGATGGCCTCCTGTTTGACGGCATGATGATCGCGGCGGGCGGCTTCGGCCTGTGCGGCATTCCGGAGCTCTCCATCGCCGCGATCCGCGAGGCGGGCACGAAGGATCTCACGGTCTATTCCAACAATGCCGGCGTTGACGATTTCGGCCTCGGCCTTCTCTTGCAGACCCGGCAGGTGAAGAAGATGGCGTCCTCCTATGTCGGCGAGAATGCCGAATTCATGCGCCAGTATCTCTCCGGCGAGTTGGAGCTGGAATTCAACCCTCAGGGCACGCTCGCCGAACGAATGCGCGCGGGCGGGGCGGGTATTGCCGGCTTCTACACCAAGACCGGCTACGGCACGCAGATCGCCGAGGGCAAGGAAGTCAAGGAATTCGACGGCGAGCCCTATATCCTCGAGCGCGGCATTTTCGCGGACCTTGCCATCGTCAAGGCCTGGAAGGCCGACACGACCGGCAATGCGGTCTTCCGCAAGGCGGCGCGCAATTTCAATCCGCCCGCAGCCATGTGCGGCAAGGTCTGCGTGATGGAAGTCGAGGAAATCGTCGAGCCGGGCACGCTCGACCCCGACGCGATCCACCTGCCCGGCATCTATGTGCACCGCCTGGTGCAGGGCGAGCATGAGAAACGGATCGAGCAGCGCACGGTGCGGGAGCGGGCATGAGAGATATCATCGACGAGAGTGACGATGGCGCCAGCGCGGCGCTGAGCTACACCCACGAATTTTTCGAGGCGGCGGTGGCGATGATCGATGAACGCTTCGGCGACGGATTTGCCCAATCGAATCCGGCCCTCATCGGCGCGCTTGTGGAGCCCAGCGCGACCAATTTGACGGCATTCATGACGGCGGCGAGCAATATTCCCAATGATCTTGCAAGCCTTCTGGATCAGATGGGGCCTGAGATGTTTGAGGAAGCCCCGCCGGCGGCAAAACCGGCGCGCAAGAAGAAATAGGAGCAGGATCTGATGCCCTGGGATCGTGATCAGATGGCGCAGCGCGCCGCGCAGGAACTGGAAGACGGGATGTATGTCAATCTCGGCATCGGCATTCCGACACTGGTGGCGAATTATATCCCCGAGGGCGTGAACGTGACCTTGCAGAGCGAGAACGGCCTGCTCGGCATGGGGCCCTTCCCCTATGAGGGCGAGGAAGATCCCGACCTCATCAATGCCGGCAAGCAGACCATTACCGAGCTCCCGCACACCGCCTTTTTCGACAGCGCGACCAGTTTCGGGATGATCCGCGGCGGCAAGATCGCCATGGCCATTCTCGGCGCCATGGAAGTGGCCGAGGATGGCGACCTTGCCAACTGGATGATCCCCGGCAAGCTCGTGAAAGGCATGGGCGGGGCGATGGACCTTGTTGCCGGCGTCAGGCGCGTGGTCGTGGTCATGGACCACACCAACAAGAAGGGCGAGCCGAAGCTCTTGAAAGAATGCACCCTGCCGCTGACCGGCAAGGGCGTGGTCGACCGGATCATCACCGATCTCGGCGTCTTCGATGTCGCCCATAAGGGGCTGCAGGTGGTGGAACTTGCGCCCGAGGTGACTCTTGACGAGGTGCGCGCCAGGACCGAAGCGGCGATCGTCTGACGAGGGGCCCGCGCGCCGCGGCTTGACGGGCCCGCAGGCGGGCTGCACCCGGATGACGAGGACCGACACGACTACGGAGGCTCCACCATGAGCGCCTTCCTTTCCGGGCTCGCCCCGCGCCCCGCCGATGCGCTTCTCGGCCTGATGGCCGCCTTCCGCGCCGACCCGCGCGAAGCCAAGATCGATCTCGGCGTGGGCATCTATCGCGATGAGGCCGGCGAGACACCGATCATGACGGCCGTGAAACAAGCCGAAGAGCGCTTGCTGGCAAGCGAAACGACCAAGGCCTATGAGGGCCCGCAGGGCAATACCGATTTCTGCGCCGCCATTGAGGAGATGGTCTTCGGGGCGCAAAGCGAAGCGCGCAATGATGGCCGCGTCGTCAGCTTCGCCACGCCCGGCGGCTGCGGGGCGCTGTTCGTGGCAATCATGTTCGCAGGCCGGATTTCCGCTGAAGGGCGCATCTGGGCCTCGGACCCGACCTGGCCGAACCATGTCAACCTGGCCCGCTCCACGGGCCGGGAGCTGAAATCCTACAGCTATGTCGATGCCGAAACCGGCGCGGTCGACTTCCCGGCGATGATGGATGACCTGCGCGAAGCGCGCCCCGGCGATATCGTACTGTTGCAGGGGCCCTGCCACAATCCGACCGGCATCGACCTGACGCCGGAGCAATGGGCCTATCTGGGGGATTTCTGCGCCGGCCAACTCCTGATGCCGCTGGTGGATGTCGCCTATCATGGCTTCGGGGCGGGTCTCGAGGGCGATATTGCTGGGGTGCGCGCCTTGCTGGATGCGGTGCCCGAAGCGATGGTGGCCTATTCCTGTTCGAAGAATTTCGGGCTTTACCGGGAACGCACCGGCTGCCTCATGCTGCAGGGCGGTGCGCCGCGCGATGTGGCTGCCGGGGCCACGCACCTGGCCGACATTGCCCGCGCCGCCTATTCCATGCCGCCCTCGCATGGCGCGGCGATCGTCGCCACCATACTGGGCGACGGAGCCTTGCGGAAGGCCTGGCAGGACGAACTCGATGCGATGCGCGCGCGCATGCAGTCGCTGCGCGAAAAGCTCGCCGCCGCGCTGGAAGCCGAGACCGGCCGCGATGATTTCGCCTCGCTGACTGCGCAGAACGGCATGTTCTCGCAGCTTCCCCTCGCCCCGCAGATCACCGAACTGGTCCGCCTGCAGCAGGCTGTCTACCTGCCCGCCTCGGGGCGCATCAATATCGCCGGGCTCAGCGACGAGACGGTCGCAGAGGTGGCCCGCAGGCTGGCCCCCTATTTGACGGCGCCGCCGGAAGAGGCCGAGGGTTAGGGCGGAAACCGCCCCAAGCCTTTCCTTGCCCGGATATCAGCCGTTCAACGGGCCGGGTGGCCACCGCTCAACCCCGCCAGCTTGTCGGAGAGCCAGTCAAAGACCCGGCGCACGCGCGGCTGGGTGCGCAGTTCGCTGTGGGCAGTCAACCAGGCCGGAACTGAGGGCAGTGGCGCGCCGGTATGAATCTCCGTCACGCGCGGTTCAGCCCGGCCTATATTACGGTTCATGAAGCCGATCCCGAAACCGGCCACGACCATCTGCCAGCACACCACCTGATCATCACTGCGGAAGGCAAAAAAGTCGCGATCGACCTTCAGGCCGGCTGCCGCGAGGCCGTCAATGACAAGCGTGCTGCGGTCATAGCCGATTACGTCATGCGCCATGAGGTCTTCAGGCGCGGCCGGCGTGCCACGACGCGCGAGATAGTCCGGCGCGGCAAAGACACCGATCGGAAAATCGGCCACTTTCCGGGTGATCACATCGGGCTGCGTCGGGCGGTACATGCGCACGGCGATGTCGGCCTCCCGGCGCAGCAGGTTCTCCGTCTCGTCACTGGCGACGACTTCCACCGCGATGCCCGGTTCCTCCCGGCGCAGCTCGGCGAGAATGCCCGGCAGCAGATAAGCGGCAACGACACAGCTGGCCGTCAGGCGCACCGTGCCGGTCAGGGCCTGGCTGCGCCCCTCGGCCAGCATCGAGATGCGCGCAGCCGCATCGGCCATGTTCTGGGCCTCCGCGAGGAGTTTCAGACCGGCCGGTGTCAGTCGGATCCCTTCACGGCCACGGTGCATGAGCCGCTGGCCGAGCCCCTCTTCGAGCGCGGCGATATGCCGGCTGAGCGTGGGCTGGCTCATCGCGCTGCCGCGGGCGGCGGCTGACAGCGAGCCAGCCTCGGCAACCGTGACAAAGGCTTCGATATGCGACCAGTCGGGGGAGTTCGATGTATTCATATATGAATGACTTAGCTTATTTGTGTCGGGATGACCACAGATGAGTGAATGGTAGATTGGCCTCGTTAACACACGAGGAGACCCATCCCATGCAGAAACAAGTCACAGTTCTCGGCGCCAAGGGGCGGTTCGGACAGGAGGCCATGACGGCGTTCCTGAAAGCGGGCTGGCATGTGCGCGGGTTTGCGCGCGGCTGGCCGGACGGTGCGGCGCCGGCAAGTGTCGAGACATATACGGGAAGCGCCTTCGATGCTGACGCCGTCACGAGTGCCTGTGAGGGGTCGCAGGCGATCGTCAATGCGCTCAACCCGCCATATCCGGCCTGGAAGCGGGACCTGCCGCGGTTCACGCAGGCCATCACTGCAGCGGCGAAGGCGAGCGGCGCGCGGGTGATCATCCCCGGCAATGTCTACAATTACGGCGCCGACATGCCGGAGACACTCCTGGAATCGACACCGCACCGACCCACGGCGCGCAAGGGGCACCTGCGCGAGGAGATGGAGGAGAGCTATGCCCGCGCCGCCGATCATGGCGTGCGCACGCTTGTCCTGCGCAGCGGCGACTTTTTCGGGCCGTCGAGCCAGGGCAACTGGCTTGAGACTTATCTCACGCCGAAGCTCAGCCAGGCCAAAGTGACCTATCCGGGCCCGCATGACCGGATCCGGGCCTGGGCCTATCTGCCGGACATGACCCGGGCGATGGCGGCGCTCGCCGAGTGCGACGGGCAACTCGCCGATTTCGAGCGGATCAATTTTCCCGGCCACAATTTCACAGGCGCGCAACTGATTGCCGCGCTGGAGGCGATCTGCGGATGCGAGCTGTCAGTGTCGCGGTTTCCCTGGCCGCTCCTGCGGCTCATGTCACCGGTCTGGCCGCTGGTTCGCGAGACACTGGAAATGCGTTACCTCTGGGACACGCCGCACCGGGTGGCCAGCGAGCGCTTTGACCGTTTGCTGCCGTCATTTGCGCACACGCCGCTGGAGATGGCACTTTCGCGCAGCGTGGCCGACCGCCTGCCTGGCCGGGTCAGGGGCGCCGTGCCTGCCTAGTTCCGCATTTCCATTTTCAGGCGGTACTGCCCGGCATCGGCCCGGTCGAACATCTGCCCGATATCGGGGTGGCTGACCGGCGTTTCGCTTTCATCGGGCTCGAGATTCTGCTCGGAGACATAGGCGATATAATGGGTGCGCTCATTCTCGGCGAAGAGATGGTAATAGGGCTGGTCCTTGCGTGGGCGTACCTCTTCGGGAATCGACTGGTACCATTCCTCGGAATTGTCGAATTCGGGATCGACATCAAAGATCACGCCGCGGAACGGGAAGAAACGATGCTTCACGACCTGGCCGATCTGGAATTTCGCTTCACGCATGGGTTTCACCGCATTCACCAACTGGTCTCGGTCAGGCGCCGCATCTTCGGGCACCCCTGCTTGCCGATGCAGCCCGAGGCGACGCGCTATGCGGTTCAGAAATCGCGATGGTCTACTCATTCTTCAATCTTGTGCTACAGGTTTGGCCAAGGAACAAGATTTGGGCCCCGCCATGGCGTCTGCAAAACCCCGCCCGCAGCGAAAGCGCAAGCGGGCCGGGAAAAAGACATCCGCCCCACCGCTTTACGGAGCGGTGGATCTCGGAACGAACAATTGCCGCCTCCTGATCGCACAGCCCAGCGATGGCAGTTTCCGCGTCGTGGATTCCCATTCGCAGATTGCACGCCTCGGCGAGGGGCTCAATGAGACGGGGCGGCTCTCGGATGCGGCGATGAATCGCGCCCTCGAGGCGATGTCCAGGATCCGTGCCAAGCTGAAGGCGCGGCGAGTGGCGCATGTGCGCTGTATCGCGACCGAAGCCTGCCGGCGTGCGGAAAACGGGGCCGAATTCGTGGCCCGGGTGCGTGAGGAAACCGGTCTTGGCTTTCGGGTGATCGGCCCGGGCGAGGAGGCGCGCCTTGCCATGCTGGGCTGTCACGACCTGATCGCCGAAGAGGCCGAACATGTCCTTGTGCTCGACATCGGCGGGGGCTCGACCGAGCTGTCCCTGGTCGATGTCTCGGCTGTATCTGACGCCGGCGACATACACACGCTGGCGCGCGCCCGGGCGATCCGCCACTGGGTTTCGCTGCCGCTGGGCGTT
>JAAANZ010000100.1 GCA_009909065.1 Alphaproteobacteria bacterium
CCCCCGGCATCGTGCAGATTGTTCGCCCAGGCCGTATGCGTGTCGCCGGTGAGCGTGACCAGGTTGGCGCCGGCCTCGGCGGCCGCCTTGTAGAGGCGTTCGCGTGCCGCCGGGAAACCGTCCCAGGCGTCGAGATTCCAGGGCAGGGCGAGCTGTGAGAAGGGGATGAGCTGGCGGACATAGCCGTTTTCGACAGCCGCGATCTGGTCTTCGCTCAGTGTCCGGGTGAAGTTCGGCGGGCGCACGCGCGCCATGATCACCTGGTTGGCCAGGACCTGCCATGAAGTCCCGCGCCCGGCCGAGGCGGCCAGCCCGCCCGCGAGCCAGTCCTCCTGCGCCGCGCCAAGCATGGTGCGCTCGTCGGCCTGCACCCGTGTCATCGTCCTGGCCGCGGCCATGGGGATCCGTGCCGGCTCCAGCCCGCCAAGCTCGGCAAACCAGCTGATCTCGTCGGAGCGCCCGGTCAGCCGCGATTCCAGGCAGAAAATGGTGGCCGTATCGCCGAAATCGAAGCGGCGATAGATGGCTTCCCGCGCCCGGCCCGGCTCGGGATCGCGCACCGGCATCCATTCCAGGTAGGCCTGGACGGCGGCCTGTTTCCGGTCGCTCCAGTCACCCTCATTCTCTTGCGGGTTATGGTTTTCCGCGCCGCTGCGATAGGAATTGTTCGTGCTTTCATGATCGTCCCAGGTGCACAGCCAGGGCGCGGCGGCATGGGCGGCCTGCAGGTCGGGGTCGGATTTGTACTGGGCATGCCGGGTGCGGTAATCCTCCAGGGTGACGGTCTCGATCACCGGGTCATGCGTGCGGCCGAGCGCCTGCCCGGTCTCGCCGCCATATCCGTCGACGCCATATTCATAGAGATAGTCGCCGAGATGGATCACGGCATCGAGATCGTCTCGCTTTGCGATCTCGCGATAGACATTGAACAGGCCGAAGGGGTAATTCGAACAGGATATCACCGCGAATTTCAACTGCGGAGAGGTTCCCGTCGGCGCCGCCGTGCGCGTGCGGCCGAGCGGAGAGTCCATCTGACCGCTCGTGGCACGGGCGATAAACCGATAGAAATATTCGGTATCGGGCTCCAGGCCCTCGACATCGACCTTCACGCAGAAATCCCGCCCCGGCTCGGCCAGGGTCAGCCCGAAGGCGACGGGCTGCTGCATCTCGCGATCGGCGAACACGCCATAGGAGACCGGGACGGGCTTATTGTCCGGACCCAGCGGTGTCATCCGCGTCCAGATGATCACGCGGTCCGCCAGCGGGTCGCCCGAGGCCACGCCATGACGGTAGGCCACCTCACCGTCATAAGGCGCGCGCGTATCGGCATCCATGTTCACGCGGGCGCCGGTGTCGCTTTCCGATCGCTGCCCGCAAGCGGCGAGTCCCGCCACGCCGCCCGCCAGGCCCAGCAGATTGCGCCGTGTCAGTTGGGTCATGTCCCGTTCCGCCCTGGTCATTGTATTCGAGCTTCATTAAGCATCCGGATGTGTCGAGGCAATGACGCGCAGCGCGAATTGCGCCTATATCCGGCCTCATGACCCGGAAACGAACAGCGGTGGCCGCCAGCGCCCATGACAAGCTACGGCTCGACCGGTTTTTCTCGGAAGTGCTTGACGGGCTTTCGCGATCGCGGGCCAAGGCACTGATCAAGGCCGGCGCGGCGACCTGCGATGGCGAATCTGTCAGCGATCCGCGCGCCAGCGTCGAGAGCGGCCGGGAATACACGCTGACCCTCCCGGACCCGGTCCCGGCCACGCCGGAACCGGAAGCCATCGCGCTCGATATCCTGCACGAGGATGACGACCTGGTTGTCATCAACAAGCCGGCCGGCATGGCGGTGCACCCGGCGCCGGGAAGCTGGTCGGGCACGCTGGTCAATGCCTTGTTGCACCATTGCGAGGGCCGGCTTCCGGGAATTGGCGGGGTCGAGCGTCCGGGCATTGTCCACCGCATCGACAAGGACACGACCGGCGTCATGGTCGTGGCCAAGAGCGAGGCGGCGCATGCCGGCCTGTCGGACCTGTTCGCAAGCCACATGATCGACCGGGCCTATCTCGCACTGACCCGGGGGGCGCCGAGGCCGCTGACCGGGAGTGTGGATGCCGCAATCGCCAGAGCCACGGGAGACCGAAAGAAGATGTCGGTTGTGCGGGGACGCGAAGACCGTGAAGGGCGACATGCGGTGACACATTACCGGACGCTCGACCAGTATGGCACCCTCGACAAGGGGGCTGGCCTGCCGGCCGCGGCCCTGATCGAATGCCGGCTGGAAACCGGCCGCACGCACCAGATCCGGGTGCATATGGCCCATATCGGCGCGCCGCTGATCGGCGATCCGGTCTATGCCCGCCATCGCGGGATCAAGGCGTTCGGCGCCGGGGAAGCCTTCATCGCGGCGACAGGTGCGGCGCGGGCAATGCGCCGGCAGGCCCTCCATGCCGCCCGGCTCGGCTTCGTCCACCCGGTCACAGGCGAAGAAATGGCTTTCGAGGCGCGGCTGCCCGATGATATGGAAAAATTGAGGGTGGCCTTGGCCGCGATGACGCGCGCCTAGTCGCCGGGTCGCATGGCCGAGACGGGCCGAGGCGAGCGATGCAAACATGCAAGGGGAGGGCGAAGCGGTGTCCAGGTCATTTCAAGCGTCCAGATGGGCTGTCCTACTGGCCGTTGCGGGACTGGGCGGATGGCTGCCGGCTTTCGCCCACAGCACGGCCGAGGGTTTCCAGGGCGGGTTTGTCTCCGGTTTCACCCATCCGCTCGATGGCTGGGACCATGTCGCGGCCATGGTGGCGGTCGGCATCTGGGGCGCGTTCCTGCGCCAGCCGGCGATCTGGGTGCTGCCGATCGTCTTTCCGGTCGTCATGGCGCTTGGTGGCGCGCTGGGTGTTCTCGGCGTCCCCGTCCCGCTGATCGAACCGGGTATCGCCGCCTCATCCATGGTCATCGGTCTTGCCATACTGGCCGCCTGGCGCGCGCCGCTCGGCTCCGCCGGCTTGATTGTCGGCCTGTTTGCGGTCTTTCACGGTCATGCTCACGGCGCCGAGCTTCCCCATGCGGCCAATCCGGTGGCCTATTCGATCGGCTTCGTGATCTCGACCGGTCTGCTTCACCTGGCCGGTATCGCTTTCGGCCTGGTTGTCGACCGGCCGGGGGGGCGGATCGCGCTTCGCGGGGCCGGCGGCGTGATCGCCGCGCTGGGCGTGGCTTTCCTGTTCGGCCTGCTCTGAAACGCATGCGTCAGGCCCTCGTCCTGGCCGGGACTATCGCCATGGCCGCGCCGGCATCGGCCCATTCCTCGGTGCCCGGTGCCGAGGGTTTATTCCTCGCCCTTGCCCATCCGCTGACCGAGCCGCTGCAGGGCCTCGTGGCCGGCACGGCCGGCCTCCTGGCCGCGCGCCTCGGCCAGCTTCCTGCAGTTACGGGCCTGAAACTGCTTCTGGCGAGCGGTCTGGCCGGTCTCGTCGCGGCGTTCACGACGGGGATCCGCCCCGGTGCGGGCCTCGACATCGTCCTGCTTCTGGCCGCCATGGGCGCAGCCGGATGGATCGCCGCCTTCCGCCGCCCGCCCGTCCGCCCCGGCCTTGGACTGGCCGCAATTGCCGGCCTTGCCGCCGGGATGAATACGATCCCCGAGCCGGGCGAGGGCTTCGCGGCCACCCTGATTGGCAGCTATGCCGGTTTCCTCCTCGCCATTGTCTATCTGTCGGGCGCCGGCGTCTGGCTGGCCCGCCACGAAGCCCGCCATGACTGGCTTCACCTGGTCCCCCGCGTCATCGGGGCCTGGATCGTGGCGATCACGATGCTGGTCCTCGCTTTCCTTGTAAGCGCGCGCTGAGATTTGTGGGGCGAGCGGCGCGCTGCTAATTTTCCGGGGTAATGGCTGATTCTCTCCCGCTTCGCCGGCCCATCGCCAAGCTCCCGCCCGATGCGGTCAATCGCATCGCGGCCGGTGAGGTGGTCGAGCGACCGGCCGCGGCCGTGAAGGAGCTTGTCGAGAACGCGCTTGATGCCGGAGCCGGTCATGTCTCCGTGTCGATCGAGGGCGGCGGGCTCAAGCGCATCTGTGTCGAGGATGATGGCTGCGGCATGGAGGGCGCCGAGATCCTGACGGCGCTGGAACGCCATGCCACGTCCAAGCTGGCGCCCGGCGCGGATGGTCGGATCGACCTTCTCAACATCCATTCCATGGGCTTTCGCGGCGAAGCGCTGCCCTCCATCGCCAGTGTCTCGCGCATGACGGTGACCTCTCGCGCGGCGGGCTGCGAGACGGGGGAAGTCTTTGTCGAGGCCGGGCGCGTGGAAGGGCCGAAGCCGGCCGCCTGGACCGGGCGCGGCGACACGGGCACGCGGATCGAAGTGCGCGACCTGTTTCATGCCACGCCGGCGCGGCTGAAATTCATGAAGTCCGAACGCGCCGAAACCCTGGCCGTGACCGACATGATGCGCCGCCTGGCCATGGCGCGCGCCGATGTCGGTTTCACGCTGGAAAGCAATGGCCGCGCGGTGATGCGCCATGCCGGCGAGACCGGCGAGCCCGGTGCGGCGCGCCTGGCCCGGCTCGGGGCGATCATGGGACGGGCGTTCCGGGAAAACGCGATCGAGATCGATGCGACGCGCGACGGGGTCACCGTGTCCGGCTTTGCCGGCCTGCCAACGCTCAATCGCGGCAATGCGCAGATGCAGTTCCTGTTCGTCAATGGCCGGCCGGTGAAGGACCGGATGCTTAACGGCGTCATCCGCGCGGCTTACCAGGATTTCCTCGCCCGTGATCGCCATCCCATGGCCGCGCTTTTCGTGGAACTCGATCCCGAGCTTGTCGATGTGAATGTCCATCCGGCGAAGACCGAGGTGCGCTTCCGCGATGCCGGCAATGTGCGCGGGCTGATGATTGGGGCGCTGCGCCATGCTCTGGCGGCGGCGGGCCACCGCGCCAGCACGAGTGTGGCTGGCGAAGCGCTCGGCAAGGCGCGCCCGGAGCCGGTGCGCCCGGACATCTATGCCGCCTCCAGCCTCTGGTCAGAGCGTTCGCCTGCCGCTCCGGCGCCCGCCGCCGGGGCCGGGTTTCGCGAGATGGACGGCGGGGTCGAGGGGCTTGCCCGCCCGCCGGCCCGCGAGGATGCCCCCACCGCCCGGGTCGAGCCGGAGGCGACCCCGGCAGGCGAAGAGTTCCCCCTCGGCGTGGCCCGCGCCCAGCTGCATGAGACTTATGTCGTCGCCCAGACCGGCGACGGGATTGTCATTGTCGACCAGCATGCCGCCCATGAACGCCTCGTCTATGAAGACATGAAACGCCAGATGGCGGCCGGCGGGGTGAAGCGCCAGGCGCTGCTGATTCCCGATGTGGTCGAACTGTCCGAAGATGAGGCCGCGCGCGTCTTGGAGCGCGCCGGGGAACTGGCGCAGCTCGGGCTGGAGATCGAGCCCTTCGGCCCCGGCGCCGTCTGCGTGCGCGCGACACCGGCCCTGTTCGGCCAGATGGATACCGCCGGCCTTGTCCGCGACCTTGCCGATGATTTCGCCGAATATGAAGAGGGCCTCGCGCTGCGCGAACGGTTCGAGGAGGTGATGGGCAACATGGCCTGCCACGGCTCGGTGCGCGCCGGGCGGCGCCTGAATGGCGAGGAAATGAACGCCCTCCTGCGCCAGATGGAGGCCACGCCCCATTCCGGCCAGTGCAATCATGGCCGCCCGACCTATGTCGAGTTGAAGCTGGCCGATATCGAACGCCTGTTCGGCCGGCGTTGAGAGGGGCGTGCCGGACC
>JAAANZ010000115.1 GCA_009909065.1 Alphaproteobacteria bacterium
TGCCAGCCTGTCGCGCCGCTCGCCGAACCCGGTCCTGCGCCAGAACCCGGAAGCGCTTGATGAATGGGTGTTGCGCCGGATGGCCGAGGACGCCTCGATCGGGCCGGATGTGCGCGGTGTGCGCAAGGTGCGCCGCTTGTGGGATCTTGCGCGGCTCCCGGATTTTCGCAAGGCCGGCCATGACGGTCATGCCCGACTGGTGCTCGGCCTTGCCGATACGCTGGCAGATCCCGATGCCCGTCTCGGTGATGCCGGGATGGAAAAGCGGCTTGAAGCCCTGTCGGCCACCCGCGGCGACATCCCCCATATCCAGCAACGTCTTGCCGCCATCCGGACCTGGACCTATGCAGCCCATCGTGATGACTGGCTTGAAAATCCGGCGCTGTGGCGCGAAAAAACCCGGGAAATCGAGGACAGGCTGTCGGATGCCCTTCATCAAGCGCTGACGGCGCGCTTCGTCGATAAGCGGACAACCGCCCTGCTTGCGGGGCTGAGCAAGGAAGACGCGCTGGTGAGTGAGATCGGCACGGAAGGTGAAGTCACCGTCGAGGGCCATGTGGTCGGCCGGCTGGTGGGACTGAAATTCGAGCCGGCCTCCAGCGCCCGGACACTGGAGGGCCGGGCCGTGCGCAACGCCGCCAGCCAGGCGCTGCGCCCGATCCTCGCGGCCCGTCTCGCGGCGATCGCGCAGGCGAAAGGCGGCCTGCTCGACTTTACCGATGGCGGCGGCATTCGCTATTCCAGCGAGCTGGTCGCCCGTCTGTCGAAAGGCAGTGACTGGCTGCGTCCTCAGGTCGAGCTCATGGGAGGCGATGAGGCTGAACCGGCCCAGCGTGAAGCCGCGCGCGCGGCCATCGCCGACTGGGTGACACGTCAGATCGCGACGCGCCTGCCGACCCATACGAGACTGCTCAAGCCGGAAAACGCCGCCGGGCTCGAGGGTCTGGCCCGCGGGATTGCCTTCCGCGTCAAGGAAAGCGGGGCCGCCATCGACCTGCGCGGGGACGATCCCGGTCACCGGCTCAGCAAGGAACAGCGCGATGCGCTGCGGACCATGGGCATCCGGGCCGGCCGGGTCGCCGCCCATGCCCCGGACGCACAGAAACCGGCGGCACAGCAACTCATCGCCATCCTGCGCACCCTGTTCGATGACGATCCCTGCCAGGCCGCGCCGGTGGGGGCGGGCAGTTTCGAGGTCGGCGAGGGCTGGACCGACGGGACGCTGGCCGCCAATGGCTATCTGCGCTTTGGCAAGCGTGCCGTGCGCGCCGACCTCGCCGAACGGCTGGGCTGGGAAATCTCCAGGCGTCGCAAGGAAGCCGGCAAGAATCAGTTCGAATTGCCGGCCGAACTGGCCTCCATCGTGTCGTGTCCCGGCGACGATTTCCCGGCCGTTCTGAAAGGTTTCGGCCTTGTGCCCGCGCAAAAGGATGCCGAGACGGGCGCGCCGACGCTCTGGCGCTATGCTGCGCGGGCCCGCCCCGAGGAGGCGTCCCAGAAAGCCCGCAGAGGCCGCCCGTCCGCCGCGGGCGCCGGGAATACCCGCCCGGGCGGGCGCAAGGCCCGCGGCGGCCATGGCAAGTCGAAGCCCGGTTCCCGGCAGGGCACGCGCCCTGAGGACAAACAACCCGACCCTGACAGTCCCTTCGCGGCCCTTGCCGTACTCATCGAGCCGGACGACAAGCCGGAAAAGAAGCGCAAGCCCCGCAAGCGCCGCAGGAAAACCGGGGGCAATGGCGGCAAGGGGCCGGGCTTTGTCTACCGGCCGTTCCTTTGAGCGAACCCCCCCCCGAGACGGTTCGCGTCGATATATGGCTGTGGCGCGCGCGGTTCTTCAGGACACGCCGGCTGGCCACTGAACATGTCTCGCGCCGCGGGCTGCGTATTACGCGCCACCGTCAGACGCGGCGCACCGACAAACCGGGCACACCTGTCGCGCCCGGCGATGTTTTGACGTTCGGGCGGGGACCCCATATCCAGACAATCAAGGTCATGGCGCTAGGCGTGCGCCGCGGGCCGCCGGACGAGGCAAGAGCGCTGTATAGCCAGCTTGGAGACGATGATGTTCAATAGCCTGAAACGGCTTTTCAGCGGTTCGGATGATACGGGCGAGGATGCCGTCGAGCCTCACGAGGCGGCGGCCGCCCTCCTGGTCGAGGCCGCGCTGGCCGATGGAATCTATGCCGACATGGAAAGCGACATGATCGCGATGATCCTGCTGGAGAGTTTCGACTTCGATGCTGGCCAGGCAGACGAGCTTTTGCGCCGCGGCGAATTTCTTGCTGAAGGCGCCATTGGCGCGCACCAGTTCACCAAACGGGTCAAATCCCTGCCGATCACCGAGCGCGTGGCCGTGATAGAAGGGCTTTATCGCGTGGCGCTGGCTGATGGTGACCGCTGCCCTTATGAAGATGCCTATATCCGCCACGTCTCATCGCTGCTGCATGTAGACGACGTGGCGCGTGCGGGCGCCCGGCGCGAGGCCGAAGCGCGTGTGGCGATGGATAAGAAGAACTGAACACAATTATCATGCGGCGGCGGCGCAATTGACATCGCCGGTCGCCCGCTTAAGTGCGACGGTCTAGAAGCGTTTGCGGAAAGGACCAAATCGGGATGACCTATATCGTCGTCGATGCCTGCATCAAGTGTAAGTATACCGACTGCGTCGAGGTCTGTCCGGTCGATTGCTTCTATGAAGGCGAAAACATGCTCGTCATCCACCCCGACGAGTGTATCGACTGCGGTGTCTGCGAGCCTGAATGTCCGGTCGAGGCCATCAAGCCGGACACGGAGGATGATCCGGACTCGAAATGGCTGCGGATCAATACCGAATATGCCAAATCCTGGCCGAACATCACGCGGAGCAAGGATCCGCTTCCCGATGCCGACAATTACGTTGAGGAAACCGGGAAGCTGGCCAAGTATTTCAGTGAAAAGCCGGGCGAGGGCGACTGAGGCGTCGTCCTTGCCGGTTCATTTCTCGGGGCCGGGAAGGCGCGACTTGCGCATCAGCCAGACGAATAGCCCGATCGTGATGCCCAAGAGGATGACAAATCCCACAAGCGCGGCAATCGCCAGCGGGTCGAGAACCATATCCATCGTATCCTCCAAGCCTTGATGAGGTGACGCGTCTGAAACGCCTGCCACCTCCTTCATGTTTCGATCTGATCAGAAAGACAGCATGATGACCATGTGCCGTGCTGTCACGCGGCGTCATCGATCATGCCGGCGAGGGCCGGGCCGGAGCCGGCGTGGCGGATCCACCCAACCTGAACGCCTGTTCAATTGTGTTGAGAAACCGTTGCATTTCTGTTACCCTCACGGCTTGTGTCAGAAATAGAACAGAGTCAGGCAGATCGGCCGGAACGTCGCAAGAGGTTTCCGGAGGGTTGGACTTTGGCTCTCAGTGCGTAGAAAGGCGGTTGATAACATGGCAAAAAAGGCGCAGGCAAAGCCGACGCTCACATTCGAAGTCGAACAGTCCATCGTTTACCCGGCGCACGGTGTCGGCCGGGTGACCGCGATCGAAACCCAGACTGTCGCCGGTATGGAACTGGAAGTCTATGTCGTCTCTTTTGACCAGGACAAGATGATCCTGCGCGTTCCGACCAATCGCGCCGAAGCCTCCGGCATGCGCGCCCTGGCCGGTTCGAAACTCGTCGACGATGCGCTCAAGACACTCGGCGGCAAGGCCCGGATCAAGCGCACCATGTGGTCACGCCGCGCCCAGGAATACGAGGCGAAGATCAATTCCGGGGACCTGATCTCGATTGCCGAAGTGGTGCGTGACCTGCACCGGGGCGATGACCAGCCCGACCAGTCCTATTCCGAGCGTCAGCTTTACGAGAGCGCGCTTGACCGGATGGCGCGTGAGCTGGCCGCTGTCGAGAATATCGACCGCGACAAGGCCATGGACATGCTGGCCCAGTCACTGGCCAAGAAGAAGCAGGCGGCCTGAACCGGCGGCCTGCCGCGAATATCCCCGTTGCGCCGTCCCCCAGGGGGCGGCGTTTCTTTTTCCGGCCTCCATGATCCGCTCCGGGCGCGCTGTCGTACTAGACATGAAACCGCGCGTATGGTCGCGCGTTTCTCGTCATGGAGGTGCGTATGGCTTCATCCACACCGGACAATTCGACTGCCGACAGGGCCTATGTGAAACAGGCCATGAAGGCACCGCTTCTCGAACAGTCCCATGAACTGTCGCTGGCCCGCCGGTGGCGGGACGATGGAGACGAGCGCGCACTCCACGAACTGACATCAGCCTACATGCGACTGGTGATTTCCATGGCGTCCAAGTTCCGCCACTACGGCCTTCCGATGGCGGATCTCGTTCAGGAGGGCAATGTCGGCCTCATGCAGGCGGCGGCGCGGTTCGAACCGGCCCGCGAAGTGCGCTTTTCCACCTATGCGTCATGGTGGATCCGCTCATCCATACAGGACTATGTCCTGCGCAACTGGTCGATCGTGCGTACAGGGACGACCGCTTCCCAGAAATCCCTGTTTTTCAATCTCAAACGCCTTCGCGCCAAGATCGATGATACCGATGACGGAACGATCACCGAAAAAAACAGGACCTGGGTGGCCGAGCATCTCGGTGTGCCGGAACGCGACGTGGAATCCATGGTCTCGCGCCTGTCGGCCTCCGACAGGTCGCTGAATGCGCCGCTCAGCGTGGAGGGCGATGCCCAATGGCAGGACCTCCTGGCCGACGAGTCCCCGCTGCCCGAGGAACAGGTGATGGATACGCGCGACAGCGCCCGCCGGCAGACCTGGATCAATGACGCCCTGCATGCGCTGAATGAACGCGAAGCCCTGATCATCCAGCAGCGGCGCCTGAGCGAGGAAGGCGTCACGCTCGAAACCCTCGGCCGCCAGCTCGGCATTTCGAAGGAACGCGTGCGCCAGATCGAGCATCAGGCCTTGAGCAAGATGCGCAAGGCACTCGAGAAAATGGTCGGCGATCCCGAACAGGCCGGTCTGATTCCAAATGGCTGAAGGCTCATGCGGTCGCCTCCATGAGTCTTGAAACCAGCCACCAGGTTCCGACTGCGCCGATCAGGGCGGAAAAGGGCCATGTCACCCGTTTGCGGTAGAGACCCTCAGGGTTGGGCGCCGCCGCAAGCAGGGCGCACAGGGCAGAGCCGGCCGCCACGGCCAGAACAAGCACGGTCAGCTGGCCAAGCTCCACGCCGACATTGAAGCCTGTCAGGGATGTCCAGAAAAGGCCCGGCGGCAGGCCGAGCTCCCCGAAGGCCCCGGCAAAGCCCATCCCGTGGATGAGGCCGAATCCGAACACCACCCCCGGGCGCCAGCGCGCCATTTCCGGCAGGATCATGTTTTCCAAGGCCACGAATGCGATGGTCGCGGCTATGAGGGGTTCGACGATCTCGGGCGGCGGCGAGATCGCGCCGGCGGCCGCCAGCGCGAGTGTCGCTGTATGGGCCAGTGTGAAGGCCGTGACCTGCCAGACGAGGGGGCGCAGCCGGGACGTCGACAGGTAGATGGCCAGGACGAAAAGAATATGGTCGGCGCCGCCGGGCAGGATATGGCCGAACCCGATCTGCACGTAGAGAAAGAACGCGCCGGCGCGGCTGCGATCAAGATCGCCGACGCTGATTTCTTCTGCCAGCGCGCTGGCTTCAGGGGGAGTGTCGCCATTGTCGAGCTGCGAAAGCGCCCGGCAGAGTTCGGGGTCGAGATCGCTGCCCGGGCCGCAGAATTCATCGGCCGGGTGCGCCCCCGCCACGGTCCAGGCGGGCAGCAGGATCAGCATCGCCAGAACAAGCTGACGGATCAGCCGGACATCGCGGCGCATGACTATCGAAAATCAGGCGCTTCAGGGTGCGCGCCATGGTCATGATGGCGATGGCTCTCAACTGGCCCATGGCCATGTCCGCCATGCGGTAGCGGAATCGCAATGAGGGCGATGGCAGCGGCCACTCCGGTGGCGATCGCGCCGAGCCCGCGGAAGGGGGGCTCGTCCCGGGCCGGCGCAAGCAGCGGACCGGTCGCCACATAGAGCAGCAGCCCCGCCGAGAGCGCGTAAAGCTGTCCGATCCGCTCATCCCCAAGCATCGACATGACCGGCGATGAAAGGACCACTCCGAGCGGCGTGGTCGCAGCCGCCGCGAGGAAAGCCCAGAGAAAGGCCTTTCGACTGCTGACGCCACTCTTTCGCAGGATGGCGAAGGCGATCACGCCTTCGGGAAATTCATGCAGGATGAGGGCGAGCGCGGCATAAACGCCGGACGCGAAACTCGCCGCAAAAGTCACGGCATAAATGATGCCGTCGATGAAACTGTGAATGGCTATCGCGGCGACCGGTGTCAGTGCATCCACCGGCCGTTCGCACGGGCCATTCGCGGTTGGCAGGGAGCGAGCGAGGTGATTGAGCACGAGGCCGGCGAGAAAACCGCCCAGCAGCCAGGCCGGCGCCCTGTCGGTGCGCGCAAATGCCTCGGGCGCGATATGCATCACCGTCAGCGTCACAAGCATGCCGCCGGCAGCCAGGCCGAAAAGGTTCGCATGGCGCTGCGTCCATTCGGATCGCTGCGCGACCGCGACAAGGCCAATACTGGTCACGAAGGCCGCGACAAGGCCGAAAAAGAGTGGCGCCTGGATTTCAGACCACATGGGCGGAGGACTTTCCTGCTGCGGAGGCGCTGACAAGGCGCCGGTTCGCACCCTGGCCTTTCCGAGAATTCACGCCTTGAGCGGCGCGGCGATGTTATAGTATCGCGATCTGTATGACGTGAAGGTCTTTTCTCAGATCGCCCGACGATTCATGATGGCGCTCGCCATTATCTTGAAGGAAGAATGATGACGGATCACAGGCTTTCCCGGACAGGCGCCATTCTGGTGTCGGTGTCCTTCCTCTCGCTTGCAGGCTGTGGCGGACCGGATGACGCGCCGCCCACCAATGCCGGCGCCCCGGCTGAAGACGCACGCGGGGCCGAGCTTGGCGGCGAGATCAGGGGCGCTGACCCCGAAGACCGGGCTGAAACGGCCGAGGCCGAAGACGCCGACACCGCCGCCGGCGGCGAACCGGCAAATGACGAAACCAAAACTGTCGATGCGGGAACGGACCATGGCGACGATGGTGATCATGATCATGACGAAATGGCCGGCGGCGAGGCGCATGTGCATGGCCATGCGGAGATGGCGATCGTGCTGGAGGGCAATGATCTGACGGTCAATGTGCAGGCCCCGCTCGCCTCCTTCGGCCTGCCCGAAAGCGAGCCGGAAACCGAAGCCGAGTCCGGCGAGATGGAACAGGCGCGCCTTCGCCTGCAGGATCCGCTGCAAACCGTGGCCGTCGGTAACGCGGCCCGGTGCATTTTCTCGGGCAGCGATGTCATGTTCAGTTATCGCGGCGATCATGGGTCAGCCGATATCGATTACACCTTCCAGTGCAACCGCCCCGACGCGCTGACCTCTGTGGATGTGAAACTGTTCGAGGCGCATGAGGGCCTGGAAGAGGTCGAAGCGGTTTTCATCACCGGCGCCGAGCAGGTGGCCAAAACGCTGACCGCGTCGAACACGACGATCAGCCGCGACTGACCGGGCCATGAAGGGTTCCGCCATTGCGATAGAAGGGCTTCGCTTTGCCTGGACCCGGGATGCACCGGCGCTCCTGGATATCAACCGCTTCGAGCTGGCGCGTGGCGAGAGGCTGTTTCTGCGCGGGCCATCGGGTTCGGGCAAGTCGACGCTGCTCGGCTTGATCGCCGGCGTCCTGGAACCGCAGGCCGGGCAGATCGAAGTGCTCGGACACGACATGTCGGCGCTGTCGAGCGCGCGGCGTGACCGCGTGCGGGCCGATCATCTCGGCGTGATCTTCCAGTTGTTCAACCTGGTGCCCTATCTCTCGGTGGTCAGCAATGTGACCCTGCCGGTGCGGTTCTCGAAGGCGCGCCGCCGGGCCGCTGGCGGGGATGCAGGCGCCGAAGCGCGCCGCCTCCTGGCACGGCTCGGCCTGGAGGATGACGAGATCCTCTCGCGCCGCGTCATGGACCTTTCGGTTGGCCAGCAACAGCGCGTGGCCGCCGCCCGCGCCCTGATCGGCGGCCCCGGACTGGTGATTGCCGACGAGCCGACCTCCGCGCTGGATGCCGATACACGTGACCGTTTCATCGAACTGCTGACCGACGAAGCCCGGCGCAGCGGCGCGGCCTTGCTGTTTGTCAGTCATGATGCCGCGCTTGCCCCGCATTTCGACCGCGGCATTGATCTTGCCGACATCAATGCTTCAGCGCACCGGCTGGAGACCGCCTGATGGGATCGATCCTGTCGCTTGCCTGGTCCAGCCTGATGAACCGCAAGGGATCGGCGCTGCTCACCATACTGGCTGTGGCGCTGTCCGTGGCGCTCTTTCTGGGCGTGGACAAGGCCCGCAATGGCGCGCGCGAAGGGTTCGGTGCCACGATATCGGGCACGGATCTGATTGTGGGGGCACGGTCAGGGCAGGTCAATCTCCTGCTCTATTCGGTCTTCCGTCTTGGCGATGCCACGGCGGAAATATCCTGGCCGACCTATGAATGGCTGCGCGATCGCGAGGATGTCGACTGGACGGTGCCGATCTCGCTGGGTGACAGCCATCGCGGCTACCGCGTCATGGGCACGACCCGCGCCTATTTCGACCGCTACAAATATGGCGATGGCCAGTCCTTGCAGCTTGCCGAGGGCCATGAATTCGAGGACCTGTTCGACGCGGTGATCGGCGCCGAGATTGCTCGCTCGCTGGGTTACGAGCTCGGCAAGCCGCTGGTGCTGACCCACGGGCTCGGCCGGGCCGGCCTGCAACAGCACGAAAACCGGCCTTTCCGCGTTGTCGGCATCCTCGAACCGACGGGAACCCCGGTGGACCGGACAATCCATGTCTCGCTGGAAGCGATCACCGCGATTCATGTCGGCTGGGAAACCGGCACGCGCAATCCGATGGCCGATACGATCACCGAGGAGATGATCCGCAGCTTCGACCTGACGCCGAAAACCGTCACCGCGGCCTTTGTCGGTCTGGAAAGCCGCGGCTCGGTCCTTCGTACCAAACGCGAGATCGACACCCACCGCCGCGAGGCGCTTCTGGCAATTATCCCCGGCGTGGCTCTCGCCCAGCTCTGGGAGGTCACGGCCGTGGCCGAGCGCGCGCTCCTGGCCGTTTCACTCTTCGTGATTGCGGTGGGCCTCGTCTCGATCCTGACCTCGATCCTGACCAGCCTCAATGAACGGCGTCGCGAAATGTCCATTCTCAGGGCCACGGGCGCGCGGCCCGGGCATATCTTCTTCCTTCTGGTCGCCGAGGCCGGGCTGCTGGGGATGATCGGCGCTGTTCTCGGTGTCGCGGGCGTGCATGTGATCCTGGCCATCGCCGAACCGCTCCTGGCGGCGCGCTACGGGATTTCGCTGGCCGGAACAGGGCCGGGACTGGTCGATTTCTACACGGTCCTGGCGGTGACCGGCGTGTCGCTGGCGATCGGGGCCCTGCCGGCCTGGCTGGCCTTCCGGCGGTCCCTGGCCGACGGGCTTTCCGTGAAACTCTGAATGAGGTTCTGGCAAAAGCAGATCGAAATGACTAAGTTATCCAACATGACGCATGGTCCCGTCTTCGCCGTGGCGCTCGCCGCGATCATTCTGTCGGGCTGCGGCCAGGCCGATCGCGCTGACGCGGCGTCCGAGCCTGAGACGAAACTCCTCCAGGCGCAAAGCGATGTCACGCAGCCACGCACGCCGGCGCAGCCGAGCGACGGCCCTTCCGTCGGCGAGCGGATCGCGGAGCCCGGCGGACAGAGTGCCGGGTCTGACAATGACCTGACATCCGAACCTGTCGAATATTCGCGCGATGGTGTTCGCGTTCTCGGCTGGGAAGAACTCATGCCCGAAGGCGAGGAAGAGCGCCTTGCCCAGATGTACCAGCAGCAGATGCAGACACTTTATTCCGACGGTCCGATTGCCGAAGGCTCGGCAGCCGACAAGATGGTGCAGATCGGCACCTTCAACACGGTCGGCGAACTTGACGGGAAAAAGGTCCGCTTGCCGGGCTATACAGTCCCCTTCGAATACGGACCCGATGCCGAGGTGGATGAGTTCCTGCTCGTGCCCTATTTCGGCGCCTGCATCCACGCCCCGCCACCCCCGCCGAACCAGACGGTCTTCGTCATGACCGATGAGCCGCTGACACTCAAGGATCTTGCCCAGGCGGTCTGGATCGAAGGCACGATCCATGCCTCGACACAGGAATCCGAGCTGGCGGATGCGGCCTATACTTTCGAACTCGAGGAAATCGAGGTTTACGAGTACTGAGCCGGCCTCACCGGGGTGCGTGACCCCGAAGCCACGTCACAAAACCGATACATCGCTGTCATTTAAGCTTCGCAACCCTCGGGCAGTCAGGCGCCATCCTTCCATGCGCTAACTGAGGGGTGCGCTATGACACTGTTTTCAAATGCCAAGACCCGTGCTGGGCTGTTCGGCTTCGGGCTCGCTCTTGCATCCTCGCCACTCGCGCTTGCCGCGGTCATCGAGGGCTCTGTGACCGCGGCAATCGCGGAAACCGATGAGACGGCGCCGCTTGAGGGCGCAATCGTGACCCTCGAGGAAACCGGGGCGCAGACGGCGACGGAACGTGACGGGGGCTTTCGCTTCGCGAATGTCGCACCGGGCGACTACACTCTGATCATTGACTATTTCGGGGCAGGAACCGAGACAGTCGAGGTCACGGTGACCGAGGATGCCCCGGTCGATCTGAGCATCACGCTGGCCGAGGGCGACATGACGCTCGGACCGGTTGTCGTGACCGGCCAGCGCGGCGCCTTCTATGCCGCCCGCCAGAAAGAGCGCGCCGCCGACAGCCTCATCACCGTTCTTTCCTCCGATGCGATCGGCTCCCTGCCGGATGAAAACGTGGCCGAGAGCCTGCGCCGCGTCGCGGGCGTCTCGATCCAGCTTGACCAGGGCGAGGGCCGTTTCGTGACGGTGCGCGGCCTTGACCCGTCACTGAACTCCACCTCCGTGAATGGCGTGCGCCTGCCGGCGCCGGAAGGCGACAGCCGCGCGGTGGCGCTCGACGTGATTGACAGTGACGCGCTGGAATCGATCACCATCGCCAAGTCGCTCACCCCCGACATGGATGGTGACGGCCTGGGCGGCGCAATCGATATCGAAACGACCACGGCGTTTGACCGCGGCGGGCGTTACCTGCGCGCCAAGGCGCTCGGTATCTATTCCGAAAGCTCCGAGGCCTGGGGCGAGAAGCTGAGCCTCGGCGCGTCCGACATCTTCATGGATGGCGCGCTCGGTGTGGCCGGCTCGATCACCTGGAACCGCCGCGATTTCGCCTCGGAAAACCAGGAAACCGACGGCCCCTGGCTGAGCGACAAGCGGGAACTTTATCCCGAACAGTATGAGATGCGTGACTATCAGGTCGAAAGAGAGCGTCTCTCCGCAGCGCTGAATCTCGATTACAGGCTGGGCGGCAATACGGATCTCTACCTGCGCACGCTGTTCAATGATTTCTCCGATGCCGAGAAGCGCTCGCGCGTCGAGGCGACTTTCGAGGATGCCGAACTGTTCGGCATCGTGGACCAGCCGCGCGTGGCCGGCTTTACCGAGGGAGACGAGATCGAATTCGATCGCGATATCAAGGATCGCGAGGAAACCCAGCAGATCTGGTCGATCCAGGCCGGCGGTGAAACCCGCGTTGACAGCCTGACCTTCGATTATCAGCTGGCCTATTCGCATTCCGAGGAAGAGGAGAGCGACCGTCTCGACACCGATTTCCGTGCCGACGATGTCGGTGATGTCACCGATGATGCGCTGATTGGCCTCCAGCTGGTGAACCCCCGCCGTCCGCGGCTGTTCTTCCTCGACCCGACCACGACGGCCTATTATTACAACCCGGACAATTTCGAATTCGACGAAATCGCCAATGAGAATGGCCTGACCGAGGATGACGAGGTTTCGTTTGCGGCCAATCTTCGCCGCGATACACAGTTCTTCGGCAATTCCGGTTTCTGGAAGATCGGCGCCAAGGCGCGCCTGCGCGAGAAGAGCCGGAATGTCGATGTCGATATCTATGACGGTTTCGATGGCGAAGACGATCTGCTGCTTTCGCCGTTCGCCACAACTGTGGACTATCCGCTCGACATAAATGGTCCGGTGCCCGATGCCGGTTCGGTTCGCAGCTTCTTCAACCAGAACCAGGACAGTTTCGAGCTCAATGCCATCGACACCGCACTGGACTCGAGCGCTGCGGACTATGATGCCGACGAGAATATCTATGCCGCCTATGCCATGGCGCAGGTGACCAATGGCGCCGGTCTCGCGATCACCGGGGGCGTGCGCCTTGAAGGCACCGATTTCAACGCCAATGGCGTCAGCGCCTTTGAGGAAGAGGGCGAGTTCGACGATGTCTCGCAAATCGGTCCCTTCCGGGGGAGCGTCCTGCTGGCCGAGGACATCGATGAGGAGGATGGCGAATTCTCGCGCGTCTCGATCGAGAACAATTTCGCCCGGGAGTCCTATCTCGACGTCCTGCCTTCGATCAATGTGCGCTATGACAGCGGTGAGAGCCTGGTGTTCCGCGCCTCCTACTATGAATCGATCGCCCGCCCGGATTTCGAGGACATTGTCCCGAGCTCCGAACTGGAGATCGACGAAGATGGCGAAATCGACAGCGACCGTGTCGGCAATCCCGACCTTGAACGCCAGAAGGCGCAGGCCTTTGATATCTCCGGCGATCTGTATCTGGACAATGATTCCTATCTCAGCATCGGCGCCTTCTATAAGGACCTCGACAATTACATTGCCGACACGCGCGCGCGCGACGTCACTTTCTTTGGTGTCGATTTCGACGAGGTCGTGCGGGCGGTGAACCTCGAGAGTGCGGATGTCCGCGGGTTCGAACTGTCATACTATAATGTTTTTGACAGCCTGCCTGCGCCGTTCGATGGCGTTCTTGCCGGGGTCAACCTGACCCGCACGGATGGCAGCGCCGAAATCGAAGGTATTGGCGAGATCGACCTGCCGCGCCTGTCCGACACCGTTGCCAATGCCATTATCGGTTATGACAAATACGGGCTCGATCTTCGCCTCGCGGTCAATTACCGCACCGAATATCTCGACGAGATCGATGTCAGTGCGGACCGTTTCGACCGGTATGTCGATGACAGGGTCCAGGTCGATATTCAGGCGCAATATGACATTACCGACCAGCTGGAACTTCAGGCCGAGCTCAAGAATATCACGGATGAACCCTTCGAGGCCTATCTGACGGGTCCGGATGGCGTGAAACTGCTCAGCCAGTATGAAGAATACGGCTACACCGCGCTTGTCGGTGTGCGTTTCCGCTACTGATCATTGACCGGGTGACACGGTGCGCCCTTGTCGGCCCGTCTGGCTGGCAAGGGCGTTTCTTCAGGAGGAGGACTCAGACATGAAGCTGTTCAAGGGGCTTTTCACGGGCAGTCTCGCCGGTCTCGTCATGGCCGGCTGCGCCAGCGCGCCGGATTACGAGATCGCAGAGGTCAGCGCCGTGACGGAAACCGCGCCCATGCCGAACCGCGGCGATGCCGCCGATGACCCGGCCATCTGGGTGCATCCGGGCGATTCGGCCCGTTCGCGCATCCTCGGCACCAACAAGGACCAGGGACTTTATGTGTATGACCTTGAAGGTGAGATCCTTCAGGAATTGCTGATCGGCCAGATCAACAATGTCGACCTGCGCCGGTCGGCAGGCCTCGAAACAGAGGGGTTCGACCTGGCCGTGGCCAGCAATGACTCGGTCAATGCCGTCAGCCTGTTCAGCATTCGCCGCACCGATGGCGAGGTCGCCCATATCGGCGATATCGAGACCGGCAAGGTCGAGCCATATGGCATCTGCATGGGCACGCCGGGCGGCGACACCCTGGTCGGCATCACCTACAAGGATGGCACTGTCCAGATCATGCGCCTGGCCATGCGCGAGGGCGCGATCTCCGCCGGGCTGTTCCGGATCGAGGCTGTGGCGAGCCAGCCGGAGGGCTGCGTTTTCGACGAGGCTCATGACGCACTCTATGTCGGAGAAGAGGCGCGTGGCATCTGGCGGCTTGACCTTGCCGATGAGTCATCGGGCTTCCGGGCTGTGGACATGGTCTCCTCGCGCCGGGGCCTGTCGGTCGATGTCGAGGGGCTCACCATCTGGCGCGGCGCCGAAGGGGAGGGCTGGCTCGTGGCCTCTTCGCAGGGACGCAGCCAGTTCGTGGTCTATGACCGCGCCCCGCCGAATGCCTGGCGCGGCGTTTTCCGGGTCGTCGAAGCCCCCGGCAAGCCGGACCTGGATGCCGTCAGCCATACGGACGGCCTCGACGCGACCAGCGCGGCATTGCCCGGCTATGATCGCGGCCTGCTCGTCGTCCAGGATGATGGCAATCCGCGCCCCGAAGTCGATCAGAACTTCAAGCTCCTGGACTGGGCGGACGTCGAAGCCGCCCTGAGCCTGCCGGAAATTGCCGCCGAATAGGCCGGCCGGCGGTTTCCCCCGAAGAAAGAAAGGGCGGCCCGACCGGACCGCCCTTTCCGCACTCTACTCACACACTCTACGCATTACTCTACTATCTGCAAACCTAGTCGGGTTTCGCTAACAGATCACGAAGAAAATCCAGCTTCACCGCCCTTTTGCGCGCTTTGTCCCGCCGGTCAGTTCATTCCGTCGAAATCACGGCGCAGCTGACGGTCCTGGTCGGTGACAATGGCTTCCAGCGCCCGGATACGGGCGCGCAGATCGGCCTCATTTTCACCGCCTTCCGCCAGCCGGCGCGCCCGTTGGCCAAGCGCGAGCATGCCGAATGTCAGCCAGACAAGGGCGAACAGGATCAGGATCATGAAAAGCTGCATCGGTTTGTCTCCCTCTCATCGGGGCCGTCGAAAGGGCCGGCCCGTTCAGGCCAGCCGGGAAATCTCGTCATCCAGCCGCCGCTCGCCATCGGTGGCGAGCTTTTCAAGCACCCGCACGCGCTCTGTGAGCCGGTCGAGCTCACGGCGCATCTCGCTCACGTCCTGGCCATCGGCGCGCACCGCCGGTTCTCTGGCCCTGAGCTCGAGCCAGTTCTTGATAACGCCAGCCGTCACAGCAATCAGCACGATAATGACCACCATGGTGAAAGGGCTGTGGATTTCCGGGATCATGTTTTCCTCCTGCCCCACATATCGATAAACAATACGTGGCGTGGCCTGCCCGTGATTTCAAGGCCTTTATTAAACACGGATCGGGCCCTTGGAACCAGCCCGGGGCGTCACCGCCCGGTGGAGCCGAAACCGCCCTCACCGCGTGATGTTTCCGGCAAGTTCCCGACCTCGGCCCATTCCAGCCGCATGACCGGCGCCAGGACCAGCTGTCCGATCCGCTCGCCGCGTGCGATCGTGAAGGGCGCCTGGCCGTGATTGATCAGGATGACTTTCAGTTCGCCGCGATAATCGCTGTCAATCGTGCCGGGCGAATTCAGGCAGGTGACGCCATGTTTCGCGGCAAGCCCCGAACGCGGACGCATCTGCAGCTCATAGCCCTGCGGAATCGCCACACTCAGCCCCGTCGGAATCATGTCGCGCGCCCCGGGCGCCAGCACGATGGGTGCCTCCTCGGGCACCGCGGCTCGCACATCCAGCCCCGCCGATCCCGCCGTCTCATAGACCGGCAGGGCCAGGCCTTCGAAATGCGGCAGCGGTTTCACGGACACGGAGACAGGCGCGCTCATGACTCCCTTCGCTCGGGCCTTTCGCGGGCAAAGTCAAGCTCAGGGCGGAGGCAGGCGCTTTGAAGGGGGCAGACGGTTGTCGATGGCGGCTACATGACATTCTGCGCCCCGGGGCAATGTCGTTTCCCTAACGGCACCGCAGTCCCCTCTGGAGAAACGGCCGGGCAAAGGGCGCGCCGGCGGGCGAAGGTGTTGGGAACGGGCAAATGATCCGGCGGTCTGGCATCTCCACGGGCGACGCCCGGGGATTGGGCACTGGACAAGTGGATCGCCCCTGCTGTCCGGACGCGGGCTTTTCAAGCCCTGGGCTGCGGCTTTAGTGCCCCGTTGACAACCCTCCCGGCTTTCCCGCTCAATTGCCGCTCAGTCACAGCCCGGCTCCGCGCCCGGCCCCAACCATGAAGGACCCGCCATGCTGCGCCGTGCGCTCAAGCTACTCGCTGCCTTGTCACTGTTCACCCTGGCCGGGCCCGCCTTCGGCGAACCGGTTGAGTTCTTCCAGGTCGACGGCGTGGCCTATGACGAGACCGTGCCGGCCTTCGAGGCCCAGGCGGGCTACGAGATCGGCCAGCGCCCAGTGCGTTTCAGCGACATGGTTTCCTATCTGCGGGGCCTCGCCCAGCGCTCCGACCGGATCAGCGTGGAGACCATCGGCTATTCTCATGAGCGCCGGCCGATCCTGACCTTCACGGTCACCAGCCCGGACAATCACGAGAATCTGGAATCCATTCGCGAGACCCACCTGAAACGCCTGGAAGGACGCGCCGCCGCCGACGCGGCGCCCATGGTGTTGTGGATCAATTTCGGAGTTCACGGCGCCGAGACCTCCGCGATGGAAGCGGCGATCCCGCTTGTGTACCATTACGCCGCCGCTGAAGGGCCTGACGTGGAGGCCCAGCTTGACGATGCGGTCATGATCTTCACCGTCGTGTTCAACCCGGACGGCCACGCCCGGCGCATCGACCATGTGCAGACCTTCTGGTCCTACAGCGACAATACCGACCTGAATGATGCCGCCCACAATATGTGGATCGAAGCGCGCACCAATCATTACTGGTTCGACCTCAACCGCCAGTGGCTCCTGCTGACCCAGCCTGAAAGCCAGGCCTGGATCCGCCAGTGGCACAAGTGGAAGCCGATGGTCTCGGCTGACTATCATGAAATGGGCTCCTCCAGCCCGTACTATTTCCATCCCGGCGAGGAATTGCGTCGCAATCCGCTGATCCCCGAACAGGCCCGGAAACTCGCCAGGGCCATCGGCGAACGCCATGCAGCCTTTCTCGACAGTGAAGCCCGGCTGTACTGGACGGAAGAAGGTTTCGACAATTTTTATATCGGCAAAGGCTCAACCTACCCGCAGATCAACGGCTCGCTCGGCATCCTGTTCGAAGCCGGTGCGGCGCGTGGCGGCGCGGTCGAGACCGAGCGAGGGTTGGTGGAAACCGCCGACAATGTGCGCACACAGTTTCGCACGGCCCTGACCACCATTGAGGGCTCACTGGATCTGCGCGCCGAAATCACGGCCTATCAGCAGGAATTCTTCGCCGAGAATGCGCGTGAGGCCGAGCGCAGCGGCCAGGCTGGATGGGTGTTCACCGCCGAAGGCGATCGCGAGCGCGCCGCGCGTTTCGTGCGTCTCCTGAACATGCATGATATCGACGTGATCCGTCTGAGCGCCGACATCACCGTCGATGAACACACCTATCGCGCCGGGGCCAGCTATTACGTGCCGATGTCGCAGACGAATAATCGCCTGATCCGCGGTATCTTCGAACGTTTCACGCAGTTCGAGGAGAACATTTTCTACGATGTGTCCGGGTGGACCTTGCCGCTCGCTTATGACCTCGACTACACGGCGGTCAGCGCTCGCGAAGTCCGCCCCGAGGCCCAGGCGGGGCCGGCAGAGGGCGTGTTCGAATCCGCGCCCCCGCCGGACCGCGCATCCTATGGCTATGTTTTCGACTGGTCGCATTCCTATGCGCCGCGTGCCCTGAACCGGCTGCTCGCCGCCGAACTGATGGTCCGCGCAGGCATGGAGGAGACGGTGGTCGCGACGACCTCCGGGAATGTGGAGCTTGGCCGCGGGGCCATCTTCGTGCCGCTCGCCCGCCAGGAGGTCGCACGCGAGGAGATCCATGCGATCATGGAAACCATCGCGGCTGAGGATGGCATTCCTGTCCATGCTGCAGAATCCGGCCTGACCCCGGTTACGGGGCGCGATCTTGGCGCTTCGCGGATTTTCCGCGCCCTGGAAGAGCCGCGCGTGGTCCTGGCGTATGATGGTGGGCTGCCACGCTACGATGCGGGCGAGGTTTGGTGGACGCTGGACTATCGACACCGCATGCCCGTCACCCTGGTGAAAAAGGAGGATCTGGGATCCCTGGACTGGGATGAGTATACTCATCTGGTTCTCGTTGGCGGACACGGAGCCAACGAGGCGCCGGTTCTGGATGAAAACCTGACAGAGACCATGCTCGGCTGGGTCGAGGGCGGCGGCACCTTGGTCGCCACGCGCGGCTCGGCCAAATGGCTGCAGGGCGAGATCGCAAACCGGGCAAATGCCGGAGCGCCGGAGGATGCGGTGAATGGCGGTGAAACACCGGAGGATGAAGCGAAGGACGAAGAGGCGGGGAGGCCGGCCGGGTCGGGCCCCGAGCGCCTGGACTTCGCCGATATGAGCCTGCGCGATGCCAAGCATGTCATCGGCGGAGCGATCTTCGCGACCGATCTGGATATCACCCATCCGCTGGGCTTCGGCTTCGCCGATCGCGATCTGCCGGTTCATCGCAATGTCAGCTTCACCCTGGAGCGCCCGGAGGAAAATCCTTACGCGGTCCCGGTTCAGTATGCCGATGACCCGCTGCTGACGGGCTATGCCTCGGAACGCCGGCTGGAAGAGATTGGCGGGAGCCCTTCGGTGGTCGCCGAACGCCTGGAAAGCGGCGCAGTTATCCTGATGGCCGACAATCCGGTCTTCCGCGCCACTTATCCCGGCTCGGAAAAGCTGCTGATGAACGCCATCTTCTTTTCCAGCCTGATCGACGAGCCAAGCGGGGATTATACATTGCCCGGGCGTGTGCCCTGATGGAATTGCCGGTTGAACCCGGTTCGGTCCGCTTTCCCACGATGATGGACCGTCCGGCTGAGCACCTGTCCCGGCGGTGACCCTACCTGGCGCGCAAGGTGGCCTTCAGCGCGTGATCCGCAGACGCGAGAGGTCGGAACCGACCTGTGCGAACGCGGTGTTCAGCGCGTCCTGCGTTGGCGCATACCAGTATTTGCCGGGGTCGGAGGCGCAGGAGCGGTACATCTCGCGCGTATCCGGGCCCACACTTGAGGTGAATACCACGGTATAGACGACGATCCCTTGCGCCTTTGCACTCTCGCAAAGGTCATGGATGCGGCGATTGAGTTTGCCGCGGGTGGAACGGTCCGTCGAGCCGTCATCGCGCACATAGCCCGGCGCGGAATCGAAGATCGCCTTCGCATTCGAGCCCGGCGCGTTCCAGCGGCCATAGGCGGTATAGTCCGACGCACTGGGATGGCTGGAATTGGGGCGGGTGCCTTCCTGGTTGGCCCCGCCGCCGCCCGGGAAATTGTAGAAACTGCTCTCGCCATCGGTCATCAGGACGATGGCGCGGCGCCAGCGCGGACTGTCCCAGAGGGGCATGCCGTTTTCGACATCGCGCTGGCTGGCGCTTTCGGTGAAGGGCGCGCCGGGCGAGAGGACACGAATGCCCCAGGCCATGCCGATATCCGTCAGCGTGCCACCGCGATTCCAGGCCGTCATGTCCGAGAGCGCGGCATCGACCTGGCTCTTGTATTTCGTCAGCGGCAGGATCGGCGTCGGGCAGCCGATATTCGGCCCGGTGATCTGGTTGGAGTTCACGACCCCGCCCGGGACAATCGTGTCGCCGTCGCCCTCGTCATAATCATTGTCATCGCCCGGCGGATACCAATAGGGCATCCACTGTTCGACCGAGGAATCCGTATCGGCGAGCGAATGGGCGCCCCGGCGCTCCATGACACAGCCCTTCCAGGCGGTCTCGTCACCCGGGTCAAGCGCACCTTTCGGCCTTGGGCGCGGGATGAGCGCATCGGCCTCGCGGCCCGGATTGACGGCCGCAGCATATGGGACGATGGCAAAGCGCAGGTCATCGACTTCCGATTCCCCGTCGAACACATAGTCGACAAGCGATTGCGAAGCCGTGCGAAGTGAGCCGATATTGCCGGAACTCCACATGGAGCCGGTATTGTCGAGCACCATGGACACCATCAGCCCGCCGCCCGCGCGCTTGACCTCGGTCGAGGCGCTGATCGTTATGGTTGAACGCGAAAAGATCTGCATGAAGAAAGTGTCGAGTTCGAAACTGCCCGAAACGACGACATCCTCGGCGGTCGAGGCGACCTCGATGTCCCCGAGCCGCGTGGCGCCCAGGGTGAAATTGCGCTGCACGAAACCGGTCGCCATGGCGTCCAGCGCGGCATCACTGTCATAGGTCGAACCGACGGCGAGCGCGGCGGCGTCCAGCGCGCCCTGAAACTTGTCACGCGCCAGGAAAGCGCGGCTGCCATCTATGGCAAGGCCGGTCATGGCAATCAGCGCCACCAGCATCAGCGCCATGGGCACGGATATGCTGGCGTCTTCACGCGGTGCGAACCCGGCGCTCATGTCCCGGCCTCCAGGCTCTGGCCGTCATTGTCCCAATCGGCCCCGGCATCGGCGATCGCGCCGTCAATGGCGATGACCCGTGTGACTCGCGGACGGAACCAGACGGCCTCATCGAGTCGCATCGTGTTCACCCCAAGCAGGCCGCTGATCGGACTTTGATACGTAAAGCGCGCACCGACGCGGATGACGCTCTCTCCGGGATCACCCAGCCCGGCCGCTTCGCTGATCTCGAAGTCCGGCGGCTCATCGCCGCGATGGCGCCGCCAGAGAAGTTCCGGACTTCCATTAGGGGTAAAGCCGATGCTGGAGACGTCCATATGCAGCCGGCCGCTGACATGCACGGGCTTCATCATCTCTCCGGCGGCGTCATGGATGGCATCGATATCCCCGCTTGTGAGCTCTTCGGCCCGGGCGAGATAGTCACCGGCCTGCTGAAGATAGCGGTGAAATTCGTCGGTCGCGCGAAAGCGCAGCGACATTTCCGCAATGCCCATGATGAGGATGGCCAGAAAGGGGGCGATCAGCGCAAATTCCAGCGCCGCCAGGCCGCGATTGTCGCGTTGGAAAGCCATCTGCCCCATCAGAAAGGCTCGTTCCGGGCGACGGAGTATCCGACAATGATGGCCGGCTGGCCGCCGGGCTGGAAAATGTCGGCCATCAGCGGCGTGACGAAACGGTAGGGTGTCGATACGCGCATGACCGTGATCTGCTCGGAACGACCGGGCTCGAAGACGAAATTGACCGGCGCGCCGGCCGCGTCGAACACGGCATCCGGGTAGGATATCCCGGCAAGACTGTCGAAGGCGCGCACATCGAAGGAAATACTGTCGCACCGCGCGAGAAAGCTCGCATCCTGGCAGTATTGTTCCTGGAAATAAGCCCTCGGATTCTCGGCGTCCTGAACTTCGCCGGTCTGTATATTCCGGCTTGCTTCGTACAACACATGCTTGAGATGGCTCGTCTTGAAATAATACAGGCTGTATTCGACGATGCCAGAAATTATCAGAAGAAAGACCGGCGCGATCATTGCGAATTCCACGGCCGTGGCGCCGCGTTTCGCGCTTGCATATCGCTTTGCAGACCGTCTCGCCAGCATGCCTTGCCCCTGCCGCCTGCCGCTTTGCGGGCGTATTCTACCGGAGTTATCGTGTGGCGGTTTCGTGGACGTAAGGCGGGGACGCGCGATTGCCGGCGCCGTGTTATGATGTGATTAACCGAGGTCGCCGCCGGGCGCTTGAAACCCTCGCTTCCTGTGCCTATCCCATGGAGTGAAATGGCAGATGCATCCGATACCCGTTCGCTGATGCAGGCGCTTGATGCCCGCTCACGGGAGATTTTCCGCAATATTGTCGAGGGCTATCTCGAAACCGGCGAGCCGATCGGCTCGCGACGCTTGTCGCGTTCGGGTATCTCGCTCTCTCCGGCCTCGATCCGTAATGTGATGGCCGATCTCGCCGATCTCGGCCTGATTGGTGCGCCGCACGTCTCCGCCGGGCGTTTGCCCACTCATGCCGGGCTTCGCCTGTTCGTGGACGGCTTTCTGGAAACCGGCGAGCCCAGTGAGGCGGACCGCGGCGAAATCGAGGCACGGCTCTCGGGCGCAGGAAAAGACCTCAACGGGGTCCTGTCGGAAGCCTCTTCACTCCTGTCGGGGCTTGCCGGCGGGGCGGGGCTCGTCTCCTCACCGACGCGCGAGGCTCCGGTGCGCCATGTCGAGTTCGTTCCGCTCAGCGGTAACGAAGCGCTTTGCGTGATCGTGACCGAGGATGGCGATGTCGAGAACCGGCTGATGCGGCTGCCCGCCGACCTGCCGTCCTCGGCGCTGATCGAGGCCGGCAACTATCTCTCGACGCGCACAAAGGGGCGAACGCTGGCCGAAGCTCACGGCGCCATCCATGCCGAGCTGGCCGAGCGGCGGGCCGAACTCGATGAGGCCGCAGCCGCGCTGGTTGAACAGGGCCTGGCCGAATGGGGCGGGACGAGCGAAAGCCGGGATGAGGCGCGCACGCTGATCGTGCAGGGGCGTGCCAATCTTCTCGAGAATGCCAACGCGGCCGAAGATCTCGACCGCGTGCGTCAGCTCTTTGAAGTGCTCGAACGCCAGCAGGCCGTGCTCGACATCCTCGACTCCACGCGCGAGGCAGAAGGTGTGCGCTTGTTCATAGGGTCGGAGAATCGCCTGTTCCCGCTGTCGGGTTCAAGCGTCATCGTGGCTCCCTATATGAATGCGCAGAGACAAGTCATCGGCGCGCTCGGTGTGATCGGGCCGACACGATTGAATTATGCCCGTGTGATCCCAATGGTCGATTATACCGCCCAAATGGTCGGTCGGCTGATCGCGAGCGGGCGCGGAAAGGAAGGCAGCTGAATGAGCGACGAGTCGACGCGTCTGGAAGAAACCGAGGAAGCCGGACAGGACAGGGCCGACGGCGGCGAAGCGGGCGCAACGGACGCGCCGGCAGATCCCCCCGAGGCCGGCGAAGCCGAGGCGCCCGAGAGCGTTGAACCTCCAGTAGAACCCACCGCGGAAGACAGGATTGCCGCGCTCGAGGCCGAAACGGCCGAGCTGAAGGACAAGCTGCTGCGCTCGCTGGCCGAGGTCGATAATGTTCGCAAGCGGGCCACACGCGAGACGGCGGATGCGCGCGCCTATGCCATCGAGAAATTCGCTGGCGACCTCCTGTCCGTTTCCGACAATCTGTCGCGTGCCCTGGACGCCCTGCCGGACAATGAGCGCCACGAATTGTCCGAGGCCGGCCGCGGCCTGCTCGGCGGCATCGAAATGACCCAGAAGGAATTGCATTCGGTCATGGCCCGCCATGGCGTCACCGCCATTGACGCCGGCCCCGGCGCAGCTTTCGATCCGAACATGCACCAGGCCGTCAGCCAGGTCCCGTCGGATCAGCCTTCTGGCACGATTGCCGAAACCTACCAGACCGGCTGGAAGATCGGAGAGCGTGTGCTGCGCGCGGCCATGGTTGCGGTCAGCACGGGGCCGGCGCACTGACGCGTGCCTGCCCTTGCGCGACCCCGCGACAATCACGGATCCTGCGGCTATACTGGCGAGGTCAGGACGTGACATGAATTATTGAAGGGAGGAGCGGTCTCATGAAGGACTATCTGCAATTCTACATCAATGGCGAATGGGTCGATCCGGTCGAACCGCGCCCAGTCGAGATCGAGAACCCGGCCACCGAGGAGCCCTTTGCGCGTATCTCGCTCGGCTCGCACGCCGATGTCGACAAGGCCGTGGCGGCCGCAAAGGCCGCCTTCCCGGAATTTGCCGCCACATCGGTCGAATACCGCGCCGAATTGCTCGACAAGATCGCGGCTGGTTACCAGGCCCGGTTGGGCGAAATCGCCGAGAACATCTCCGATCAGATGGGCGCGCCGATGTGGCTCGCCAATGCGGCCCAGGCGCCGGTCGGCCTCGGCCATTACGCGACGATGGCTCAGGTCTTGCGCAATTATCCCTTCGAGGAAGAAAAGGACGGATGGTATATCCGCAAGGAACCGATCGGCGTTTGCGGCTTCATCACCCCCTGGAACTGGCCGGCCAACCAGATTGCGTGCAAGGTGGCCCCGGCGATTGCCTCGGGCTGCACCATGGTGCTCAAACCGTCCGAAATCGCTCCGCTGGATGCGATGATCGTTGCGGAGATCCTGCACGAAGCGGGCGTGCCCAAGGGCGTGTTCAACCTCGTGAATGGCGACGGTCCGACGGTGGGAGCCTATCTGTCCGGCCATCCCGATGTGGACATGATGAGCTTTACCGGATCGACCCGGGCGGGCGTTCTCGTGGCGCAGGCCGCTGCGCCGACCGTGAAGCGCGTCGCCCAGGAACTGGGCGGAAAATCGCCGAACATCGTTCTGCCCGATGCCGACATGCAGAAGGCCATCGGCGGCGGTGTCAATTCGATGATGCTGAATTCCGGCCAGTCCTGCAATGCGCCGTCACGCATGTTCATTCCGCGCGACAAGCATGATGAGGCTGTCTCCATTGCCAGGACAGCGGCCGAGAACGTCAAGGTCCAGATGCCCCGCGAGGCCGAGAAGGGAGCTATCGGCCCGATTTCGAATGCCAACCAGTACCAGAAGGTCCAGGACCTCATCCAGAAGGGCATTGATGAGGGCGCGACACTGGTCACAGGTGGCACCGGGCGGCCCGAAGGTCTCAACCGGGGTTATTTTGCCCGTCCGACCGTCTTTGCCGATGTCACCAATGACATGACCATCGCGCGTGAGGAAATCTTCGGCCCCGTCCTCGTCATGATCGATTATGACAACGAGGAACAGGCGATCGAGATGGCGAATGACACAGAATACGGCCTTTCAGCTTTTGTTCAGTCCGGCGATGAGGGCCATGCCCGTCAGGTCGCCGCGCGAATCCGTGCGGGCCAGGTGGTCGTAAACGGAGCCGGCCCCGACATGAACGCCCCCTTCGGAGGCTACAAACAGTCCGGCAATGGCCGCGAATGGGGCAGTTACGGTCTTGAGGAGTTCCTTGAAGTAAAGGCCGTTCTCGGCGCCAGCGCGGCCTGAAACATGGTCTGCGCCAGTTGAGCCGGTTGTGAACCGGTATTTTCGCAGGCGCGATGCGAAGGGCGGCCCCGATCAGGGCCGCCCTTTCATTTGCGCGTCTTACAGGCGACTGAAGACCGGACCCTTCGGCCATCCAATGGCTCGCAAAATTCGGGCGTATCTTCATCCTTCGAGACGCGCTTCGCGCTCCTCAGGATGAGGTGAGTGCGTGTTTTTCAAAGGCTCAAAACCCTCATCCTTGTCTGTTGAGACTGTGGCATTGTCGGCTGGCAGGCGAGACCCCGTTCTCATCCATGATTGACGGATCGCGCCTCAGC
>JAAANZ010000067.1 GCA_009909065.1 Alphaproteobacteria bacterium
ATCGGGGGCTGGCGCGGCCTCTCGCCGCCAGTCGCTTGCCCGGCGCCGTGGGATGACACCATCAGAATCAGCGCGCGGGGGCTGTTCGGCGACACGCCGCTCGGTGAAGGCGGGCTCGCCACCGGCCATGGCCTCTTCCATGACGGGCAGCGGGCGCTCGCTCGCGGCCGCAGGGGCCTGCGGAACGGTCGTTTCGGGGCGCGCCGGCCCGGCAATCGAACGGTTGAAAAACAGCTCCCAGTATTTGGAGAAGATTTCGCGGCGGCCTTCCAGTGAACGCAGGCGCTTGATTTCGCGGCCCGAGCGCAGTTTCACGCCTTCGATCTTCAGGCGCTGCTCATTGCGCACGAATTGCAAGAAGCCATTGTAGCGACGGGCCGATGAGCGGTTCATCTCGAACTGCAACTCGCCCACGCCTTCGGCAAGGCCGTCGGCGCCATCCGACAGGGAATTGCGGTGCTTGTAGACCATGAAGGGCCAGTCGAAACGGGAAAACTCGATCCGCGTATTGCTTTCGATTTCGAGGTCTTCATTCAGCGAATACCCGGTAAAGGAAAAGCGCCGGCCCTTGGGCTGGATGTCGATCACCGACATGCGGGTCACGCCATCGCCGCGCTCGGCCTGCAGCCAGGTGCCTTCCATGTAATACTTGCCGAGCACCAGCCGCCGGACGGAATCGAAGCGGAAGAGCGAGGGGAAGATCGCCTCGGTCATCGTCACCCAGAAGACGACAAGCACGCCGACGCCGGCGGCCAGCGCCGCCCACATGGCCGGGCCGGATCCGCCCGAGGAGGCCGCAGCGGCCTCCAGGCCCGCGGGCCCATAGAGCGCCAGCGCGCCGAGCACGAGGGCGGCGGACACAGTGTTCGATACGAGACTGAAACGCGCATAAGGATTCATCGGAACAACGCCTCTCTTTATTCAAGCTGTAAGGGGTGCGGCACTTCTTGCGCCAATTGTTTCTTGTGGTTTGCTTTTAAATTAACGCTTTATCAATTATCAGTGGGTTAACGGGAAACGCAGATCTGTTAACTTTTAGCCTGCGAGTGCATTAAGCTTTTCTTTGGGAGAGCCGCGGCGTTGCAGCGCAGCATGGCCGGTATGACAGATGCGGGCCTGTGAACTATACTCTTCTGGGGAAGCGAGAGATCGGGAGACAGCGATATGGATGGCATGGTGACGGATGCGCCTGTGCGGAGCGGGGTGATTGACGAGCTGACGACCTGCCTGGCCGAGGCGGTCCAGGCCGCCGAGGCCTATGCGGAGGCTGCAAAATCGGCAGCGGCGCTTGAGCTCACCCGCGATGGCAAGCCCGACCGCAAGGCGTTGGACCGTCACCAGCACATGGCGCACGGCCTGGCCTGGGTGGGCACTTATCTGGAGACGTTGCGCGAGACCGCCGACTGGGCCAGCCGGCTCGAAGCCGACAATGCGTTTGGCGAAATCGAGGCCCTCCTGTGCCAGATCCTGTTCAGCGAGTATCTCTCGCAGCTGGTCGGCGGCATTCCGATGAACCAGGGCGAAACGATCCGCCCGCATGAGCTGGGCGTTTCGGACGCGGCGCAGGCCCTGGCGGATACACCCTCGGTGCGCACACTGATCAGCGAAGGCAAGACAGCCGACAGCATGGCCGCAGCCGCCCGTCACCTGCCGGACGCCCTTGGCCGCGCCAGTGTGGAGAATACCGCGCTGGACGAGACCATGGAGATGATCCGGGACACGTTCCGCAAATTCGCCAATGACCGGGTCCTTCCCGATGCCCATGACTGGCACCTCAAGGATGATCTCATCCCGATGGAGATCATCACCGAAATGGGTGAGCTCGGCGTTTTCGGCCTGACGATTCCCGAAGAGTTTGGCGGCTCCGGCCTGGGCAAGACCGCCATGTGCGTCGTCTCCGAGGAGCTGTCGCGCGGCTATATCGGCGTCGGCTCGCTGGGCACGCGCTCGGAGATTGCGGCCGAGCTGATCCTGATCGGCGGCACGGATGACCAGAAACAGCGCTGGCTGCCTGGCATTGCCAGCGCCGAAATACTGCCCACCGCCGTGTTCTCCGAGCCCAATACCGGCTCCGACCTTGGCAGCCTGCGCACGCGCGCCGTCAAGGATGGCGACGCTTACAAGGTGACGGGCAACAAGACCTGGATCACCCATGGCGCGCGCACCGACATGATGACCCTATTGGCGCGCACCGATCCGCAGACGGACAATTTCTCCGGCCTGTCCATGTTCCTCGCCGAGAAGCCGCGCGGCGATGACGATAATATGTTCCCGGCCGAGGGCATGAGGGGCGGCGAGATCGAGGTGCTCGGCTATCGCGGCATGAAAGAGTATGAGATCGGCTTCGACGAGTTCGAGGTGAAAGCAGACAATCTGCTGGGCGGCGAAGAGGGGATGGGTTTCCGTCACCTCATGGCGACCTTCGAGAGCGCGCGCATACAGACGGCCGCGCGGGCGGTCGGCGTGACCCAGAATGCGTTCGAACTCGGCCTGCAATACGCGCTCGACCGCCAGCAATTCGGCCGGCCGATCTTCGAGTTTCCGCGCGTGGCCAACAAGCTGGTCATGATGGCCGCCGAAATGGTCGGCCTTCGCCAGCTCACCTATTTCTCCGCGCGCCGGAAAGACAGTGGCAAACGCTGCGATCTGGAGGCCGGCATGGCCAAGCTTCTGTCCGCGCGCGTCGCCTGGGCGGCGGCCGACAATGCCGTCCAGATCCATGGCGGCAACGGGTTCGCGCTGGAATACCCCATCTCCCGCGTGCTGCAGGATGCGCGCATCCTGAACATTTTCGAGGGCGCCGGCGAGGTCCAGGCCATGGTCATCACCCGCCGCCTGCTCGACGGCGTCAATTGACCGCGCCCGCGCGCGGCCCGATGAGTCGGCCCTCCGCCTGAAGGGGGGCAGGGCTTGGGGGCAATACCGGCCAAGCGCCGCGCTCCGGTCCGCCTTGCGGCGTCCGGTGTCGCTTGTCGCCCCGAGGAACGGGGGCCGGCGCGCACGTGTCCCGGACGCTTCCATGCGTGTCGCGCGTAAATGAGTCTTCGAAGTGTCACCGGACACTTGCCGCGCCGCGGGAGGCGTCGTCACGGACTTCTGGTTCCGCCAGCCGCCGCATGGGGCCGTAACCCCCAGCGCCGGCACGAGACCTCCCGCACCTCCCCCGCAAATCCGAACGGCCGACCCGGCCCCAGACGGGGAAGATGGGCGTATTATGGCTTCAGTTTTGGGGGATGGGACAGGGGCGGGCCTGTCCAGCAGGCCAGGTGATGGCTCTTGCCGCATCCGCAGTTTCGCCCCGTCATGGTCCGGTTCATTCGGGCCATCCAGCGCGCGGCGGAGGTGGCCGGGTGCGGCGGCTGCGAGGAGGCCCCGGCTCAGGCCCGGGGATGCGGGCAGGGTGGAATGAAACAGGACAAACCGCGGGCCCGGGCTTGACCCGGGCCCTGCCTGAACACCGAACCCAACTCCGTCACCACCCGCTTCATGCGGGTGGACCAGCTCACGCCCTCACCAACAGACAGGTGGCAAGAGCCCGGCGCTTACCGCAGCCAACACGCCCGACTCCCCTTTCCTGAGCTGGATGGCCCGGATGAACCGGGCCATGACGGGGCAGGGCCGAGGGCCCGGTCGCCTCGAAGACGTCGAATTGAGTCCTGGAGATATCGATGCCAGAAGTGCGATGTGAGATGAGCAAGCGGTCTCGCCGTGCGAGCTTGCTCAGGCGTCCGGCGGCATGAGAAAGAGGTCGGTATCGTCAGGCGTTATGCCAAGCCCTGTAAGAATCGCGTGAGCCTGGCCTCGATGATGGGTCTGGTGATTGAAAAAGTGCGTCACCAATCTCCAGGCTGGCTGGGTCGCCGTGCGGGTGCCGGCGACATTCGACCATGTAAAATCTGCCGCGAGCCAGGTTTCGGTCACATTGCCCGCCCAGGCGGAAATCTCTTCGTCGAACGCGACGCGTTCGCGTTTCAATCTTTCCCAGTCCTGATAGGCGCTGCCTTTGCCCTGCTTGTCTTCGGGAGAGGTTGGCGGCGTGCCGGCGAACCGGTTCATCCAGACGCGATCAGCCCACAGGATATGGGCCAGCGTTGTGTGGAGCGAGCCAAAATAAGCGCCCCGGTCTTCGCGCCGCGCCGTGTCGGACAAAGCGTCCGCCGAGGCATAGATCGACCGGTTCTGCCAGCGATTGTATTGCGCCATCAGGCTGACATGCTGGGGAGATATCATTCAATCAATAAACTCTATTCGCGCCTGAACTGCAAGCTTCATGGCCTGCCAGTTGGAAGGGGCCATTCGAAACTGGCCGCCCCGGCGCCAGTTCCCGCCCCCTTGGCTGCTCATGGCCGCGCAGCGGCCAGGATGTTATCCGTCAAAAGCGACCGGACTGCGCCGGCGCTGCAGCCTCTCAGGAGCCACCATGGGCAACGACCCCGAACCGGAAGAGCTTGCACGTTTGTTTCGCGAGCGGCTGGAAGCGGAGCAGCGTGAGCTGGACGGGCTGAGCGAGACCACGGGTGAGGATCGCAAGCCCGTGTCGCTTGATCAGCAAAGTGTCGGCCGCGTCTCGCGGATCGATTCACTGCAGGTGCAGGCCATGGCGCAGGCCGCCGAGGGGCGCCGGCAGCTGCGCCGCCGGCGGGTCGGCGCGGCGCTGGCGCGCATGGAGGAGGGCGAGTTCGGCTATTGCGCTGAATGCGGGGAATTTATCGGCCTGAAACGGCTGGAAGTGGACCCGACCGTGATCCGCTGCGTGGCCTGCGAGGCGGGCTGATCCGACCCGCTTGTCGCGGCGGCGCTGTTGTGTGGCGTAACACTTGGCGTGCGCTCATCCGCCGGTTTTCCGGATTTCGCGATAGCGCGGGCAGCGGGTTTCATGGTCATTGACGAGGCCGACCGCCTGCATCCAGGCATAGACGATCACGGGCCCCGCGAATTTGAAGCCCCGCTGCCGGAGCGCTTTCGACGCGGTTTCCGACAGCTCGGTTTTCGCCGGCGCGTTCTTCCAGCGGTCCAGCCGTCCATCGATGGGCTGACCATCGACAAAGCCCCAGCACCAGTCGGCGAAATCCTCGCCCCTTTCGGCCATGTCGAGAAAGGCGCGGGCATTGCCCACAATGGCTTCGGTTTTTTTCCGGCTGCGGATGATGCCGGGATTGGTCAGCGCCTTTTCGATGCGCGGCCCGTCCCAGCGCGCGAGCCTTTCCGGGGCGAACCCCTCGAATTCCTCCAGGATCGTCTCGCGCTTTCGCAGGATGGTGATCCAGGCGAGGCCCGCTTGCATACCGTCCAGCATCAGCTTGGCGAACAATGCCTCGCCCTCGCGCACCGGCACGCCCCATTCTTTGTCGTGATAGGCCCGGTAGAGTGGGTCACGGGCCGGCGCCCAGCCGCACGGAATGTCGTGAACGCTATCCATCCGGCATCTGTGCGGTGATTTCGTCTTCCAGCCAGGCGGGACAGTCGAGCTCGGCCGCAACATCGCCGGCGAGCAGGGCGCTCTCCTGCGCGCGGGCCTTGGCGAGCCGGTCGACGCGGATACGGGCCAGGCCCCGCTGATCCTGGGCGCTGGTCACTTCGCCCAGCGTCGAGCCGCCCG
>JAAANZ010000023.1 GCA_009909065.1 Alphaproteobacteria bacterium
GACCAGCCGGGCGCCGGGGCCGCGGGCAAAGATCGGCACATCCTCGCCGGCATGGGTTTCCGAGGGCATCGGCACGAGGGCCTGCTGGCGATAATCGCGCGCCGTGGTGTCCGTATCGGTCAGGTCCGGCCGCGCGCAGGGCTCGGAGGGATCGGCCTGGCCCGCGCAGGCGGCTCCCGGGCCGTTCATATAGCCAAGCGTGGTATAGGGCTTGCCATCGGCGGCGCGGGCCAGCGCCCCGGTCGGATACTGCACCTTGCCGAGGATCGGATTGCCTCGCGGCGGATAGCCGGCCAGGGTCATCGTGTGGGAATGGTCCGCGGTGACGATGATCAGCGTGTCGGCTGGGTCGGTCATGTCGAGCGCGGCCTTCACCGCCTGGTCGAGCGCGTCAGTGTCCTCAAGCGCGCGGGCGGCATTGGTGCCATGATGGGCATGGTCGATCCGCCCGCCTTCGACCATGAGCAAATAGCCATCCTCCTCACGCGACAGCCGGGTGATCGCTGCGCGGGTCATCTGCGCGAGCGAGGGTTCGCCCATCGGGTCCTCGGCGCGGTCGAGTTCATATTGCATGTGGCTGTCCTGGAAGAGGCCCAGCACGCGCGTTTCGCTGTCGAAATCCGTCGCTTCGAAGCCCGGCAGGCCGAAAACCACCCTGTGATCCGGCGTGATGCGGGTCCAGGCCTGCGCAAGGTCATTGCCATCGCGCCGCCGGCCGGTCTTGCCGTCCGCCTCGGGATCTTCGGTGTCTTCCGTGAAGAAATGGCGTCGTCCCCCGCCCATGGCGATCTCCAGCCCGTCGCCGGCCGGCCATTCGACCAGCTGGCGGGCAATATCGACGCAGCCATCGGCCTCGCCGCGGAAATCGCTGTCATCTTCCCAGTTCCGGCTGGCGCTCTCGGCATAGGTGCTGGCCGGGGTTGCGTGGGTGATGCGGGCGGTGGAGATGATGCCGGTGGCCAGGCCGGCCGTCTCGGCGATCTCGAAGATCGTGTCCGTGCCATTGCCCGCCGCGCTGGCGCAATTGCCGAAACTGGCTGCCTGGGTCACGCCGAGCGTGCGCAGCGGCGACTTGACCCCAGCGACCATGGCCGTGCCCGTGGCGGCACTGTCGGACACCTGGCCGTCATGGGCATAGGTCTTTGACAGGGCGAGATGCGGCAGGGTCTCCATGGCCAGGCGGTAACTCTCGCCATCCTTTCCGCGTTTCTGTCCGGCATAGATGCGGGCTGCGGTGACCGTCGACACGCCCATGCCATCGCCGACAAAAAGGATCACATTCTTCGCGCGCCTGGTGGGAAGGCTTTCAGCGCGCCGGGCGACCATTTGCGCCGCGGAGACATAATAGCTGTCACCGGCCTGTTTCGGGATCACGGCCTGGCGGTCGAGCCCGTCTGCGCCATGGCTGCCATCCTGCGCATTGGCGCGTCCGGGCGCTTCGGACGGGCTGCAGGCGGCGGCGAGTGCGGACAAGACGAAGACAAGGGCAGCATAGGCCAGGCGCATGGGAACGGCTCCGGTGACGGCGACGATTTTGGGTCTACAACACAATCATGACACTTGTGAAACGGGTTTGATCGCTCGCCTGGCCGCCCCGCGCTGGGCAAGGAAGACCCCGACAAGGATCAGCGCCGCGCCGGCGGCCTGGATGGCATTGAGGGGTTCCTCGAAGAGCTGCCAGGATATCGCCGCAGCCGTCACGGGCTGGACCAGCACCAGGACGCCGGCAATGGCCGCTGGTGTGCGCCCGAGGCCGGCAACGATCAGGCCCTGGCCGCCAATCTGCACGACCACGGCCAGGAATAGCGGGGCAGCGAAGCCACTGGCCTGCGCCGGCAAGAGGGCCTCTCCAGAAACCAGCGTCAGGCCGAGGGCGACGACCGCCTCGGTTGCGGTGAGCCAGAAAATGACATCCATCGCGCCGAGCCCGACACGGGCCACCTTGGAGTAGAGCATGTAGAAAGCGACCATCACCGCTGCGGCGAGCGCGAGAAGGTCGCCCGACAGGCTGGACTTGCCGTCCTCCGGCCCGCCGAGCGAGAGGAAACCGGCGCCGGTGATGGCCACGAGCACGGCCGCGCCCCAGACGAGGGTCGGGCGCTCCTTGAGGATCAGCCAGGCGAGCACGCCGACGCAGACATTGCCCAGATTGACGATGAATGTCGCGTTGGCGACCGTCGTGCGCTCGAGCGCCCAGTGCCAAAGGCCGATATCGAGCGCGAAACAGGCCCCGGCCACGATGATCGGCGCGACCGGCCGGGCTGGCGCGCGCCGCTCGATGACGAGCAGCATGGCCAGGAGGAGCGGCAGGGCGAACAGATAGCGCCAGAAGGCGATGGCCTGCGGTCCGAGTTCATCAAGACCGAGCCGCAACCCGATCGGCGCGAAGCCGATGCAGATCCCCCCACACAGGACGAGCAGCGGGCCGATCCAGGCGCGCGGCGAGGAGGCAGGTATCGGGGCAGTCTGTGGCGTCTCGCTCATGGCCGGCTGGTCATGCGACGGATTTGCTCCGGCGTCACCCCGGATTCGCGCAGATGACGCAAGGTCACGGACGCGTCACGCTTGGCAAACCGTTTGCCGTTCTCGTCGAGGAGCAGACGGTGATGATGGTAGACCGGCCGCGGCCAGCCCATGAGCGCCTGGAGCAGCACATGGACCGGCGTTGAGGGAACCAGGTCCTCGCCGCGGATCACATGGCTGACCCCTTGCAGGGCATCGTCATGACAGGCGGCGAGATGGTAGCTGGCCGGACTGTCCTTGCGCCCGATCACCACGTCACTGAGCGTGTCGGTGGCCACCCTGACCTGCGTCTCTCCCGGCATGCCGGTCTCTGTATAGACAAGATTGTCCGCATCGGCGCCGAGCCAGTCGCGCGCTGCGGCAATCGACAGCCGCCAGGCATGCGGATCGCCGGCCGAAAGGCGCGCCTGCTCCTCGGCAACCGGCAGCGGCGAGCCCCTGAAAACCGCTTCGCGCTGATGTGGCGCCCGGTCGGCTTCGGCGGCCACTTCGCGGCGTGTGCGGAAACAGCGATAGGCGAGGCCGCGCTGATGCAGTTTGTCAATTACCTGCGCATACGCCTCGAAATGCTCCGACTGGCGGCGCACCGGCCCCTGCCATTCAAGGCCCAGCCAGGCGAGATCCTCGAGGATCGCCGCCTCGAATTCGGGCCGGCAGCGGGCCGTGTCGATGTCCTCGATCCGCAGGCGTATCGTGCCGCCGGCCGCCTGCGCCAGGTCCTGGACCCTCAAGGCCGATGCGGCATGGCCGAGATGCAGCAGCCCTGTCGGAGATGGCGCAAAACGTGTGACGAAACCGCTCATTCGCCCGCCATGGCGCAGCCGGGCCCAGCTTGTAAATGCGTTTTGCCGCAGGCTTGTCTCAGTTCATGCTGTATGGAGTGTTGCAATCTCGCCGCCGCCTCGTGTATCGCCAAGTAAAACGACAAGACGAAAATCATGGCCGACGCGTCTCTCATCGCCAGCCTGTCCGGCTGGCTGGAATCCCACATATTCGGTTCTGCGGCCCTGGCGGCCGTGGGGTTTGCCGCGCTTGTCGGTTTCGCGACCACGGTGCTGGTCTGGCTGATCCGGCTGGTGATGCATGTCTTGCGCGCCTCGAACGCATCCTCCAACCGCACGATCCGCAAGGCGGCCTCGCAGCCCGGCTACAGGGTTCTGGTCGGTGAATTCGACGGGCCGGGCGGTCATGAGGCCGGCCGGGTGCTTTCCCGCGCGCTGGGCCGGCACCTGCCCGAATTCTGCTTCGGCGCCAGGTTCCAGCTTTTCAGGGTCCTCACGCAGCAGGGGCGCCCGGAAGGCAAGACACTGCAACAGGCCCGCAAGCGGCTCGAAAAGACCGGCGCGGACATCCTCATCTGGGGGGAGCGCTCCGGGAACGGCCCGGAAGGGCTGCGGGTGGATGGCGTGACGCGGTCGGGCAGCCAGCGGGCGAGCGAGGCGACGCCATTCGTGCTACACCTGCCCGGTGACCTCGTGTCCGGGGATGATAGGCTCGATCGGATCATCGCCTATCTTGTCGCCAAGAGACTGCAGCCCGCGCTCGGCCGGCCCGAGGCCTTTCGCGCCGAGCGGATGGCCGAGCTCGGCGAAGTCCTCGACGAATTGCTCGCCCGGGATGACGAGATACGCGGCCCCGACGCGGATGCCGGCCTCATGCCGCCGGCGGTGCGCCGCGAATTCGAGCAGGATTTCGGCGCCATCACGATGCATCTGGAAGGCACGGCCCGCCAGCAGGAATGGCTGGCCCGGGTCATCGCGCGGCGGCGGGCCACGCTGGAGCGGCTGAAAGGCCTGCCCGATGCCAGTGCGCTCACCGAAGCGCGGCTCGATCTCGGCCAGGCCCTGCTCAAGCGCGCAGAGAGCCATTTCGATCCCGTCGCCGTGCGTGAAGCGACGGTCCACCTCAACTCCGTGGTAGATACCCTTCGTTCCAGCGATGCCATCCGCAAGGTCCAGCGCGCGAGTGACGGGCTGCAACGCGCCCAGAACATGGTCGAGACGCGCCGCCGGTTCGCTGTGAATTTCTCGGCCTGACCGGGCCTGCCCCCTTGTCAGCCGGCCGGCAGCGGGCAGCTGACGCCGGTGCCACCGATCCCGCAATAGCCGTTCGGGTTCTTGGCCAGGTATTGCTGGTGATAATCCTCGCCATAATAGAAGGTGTCGAGCGGGGCGATCTCGGTCGTGATCTCCCGGCCCCGCCCGGCGTCTGCGAGCGCGGCCTCATAGGTGTCTTTCATGGCTCGTGCGGCGGCCTCCTGTTGCGGCGAGAGGGTATAAATCGCCGAGCGGTATTGCGTGCCGACATCATTGCCCTGGCGCATGCCCTGGGTGGGATCATGGTTTTCCCAGAACAGACGCAGGAGGGCCTCGAAACTGACGCGCGAAGGGTCGTAGACAATCCTGACCACTTCCGCATGGCCCGTGCGGCCGGAACAGGCCTCCTCATAGGTCGGATTGGGCGTTGTGCCCCCGGCATAGCCGACGGCGGTGAGCCAGACGCCGGGGGTTTGCCAGAATATCCGCTCGGCCCCCCAGAAGCAGCCCATGCCGAAAACGGCCGTTTCATACCCTTCCGGCGGCTCGGCCTTGAGCGGCCGGTTGAAGACGAAATGCGTATCCGCAGTGGGGATGGGCTCCGGCCGACCGGCAAGAGCCTCGGTGTCTGAAGGCAGGCTCATGGGTTTGCGGGTGAAAAACATCTTCGTCATCCTGTCGTGTGGCCTTTGCCTGAATATGGCGCTCCGGGCAGCGGGAACAATCCTGCCCTTGCGGCCCGCCCCCGCCTGCGTATATAGCGGGCGCTTCAGAATACGGTGAGGTGGCCGAGTGGTCGAAGGCGCACGCCTGGAACGCGTGTAGGCTGGCAACAGTCTCCAGGGTTCGAATCCCTGTCTCACCGCCACGCTCAAGTTTGTCCATTCCGGAGACATGAGTAACAGAATGTTCCGGAGAGATGGGTTACACTTTTTTCCGAACGGGTTATCGATAGGGTTCGGTGCGGCCGGAGTCCGCTCCGGCTTGTCCCGGATGAGTGCGCCTGCGGCGGGGGGTGAGCCCCGGAGCGGTCCGTGAGCGGCCTGGCCCTTATCGGCTTTCTGAGACGGCCTGTTCGATCAGCACGCCGGCGCCCTCGCCCTGCTTGACCAGGGTGAACCCGTCGCGCAGACGCCCCTCGGTGTCGCGCAGCTGGTAGGTGATCGTGTCACCCGAGACATCGAACAGGCCGAAATGATAGCCGCGATGGGACGCAGCACTGTAGGCTTGCCGGGTCGGCGTGAAATCCTCGAGATTGCCGCCACCCCCGCCGGCGCCGATATAGACCGTCCCGCCCAGGACATCGACTGCGTCCTCGCGCATCGGGTGGGAGCGCTCGTAGATATGCATGTGACCATACAGGACAAGATCGACATTGTGGCGGTCATACAGGTCCATGAAGTCATCGCGCACCCGGCGGTCGCCGGTGGCGCGGCCGGCCTCGCGCCAGCTGTCGCCATAATCATTCTCGTCGGACGTATAGACCGGATGGTGGTGGACCGCGATCTTCCAGGTCGCCTCCGAGGCGGCCAGCGCAGCCTCCAGCCATTTGCGCTGGCGCGCGCGGAAGCCCGGTTCTTCCCTTTCGCGATCCCCCAGATTGCTGTCGAGGACGAAGAATTCGGCATTGCCATAGCGCCAGGAATAGAAATTCTCTTCGCCCGGCTGGGCATGATAGTGTCGGAACCAGTGCAGGTCCGCATCGCCATTTCCGGGCGTTGCCATGAAAGGCACACGCGCGGCGAGCTGGCCGATGCCGGTGAAATACTCATGTGTCCACTCGAAGCGGCGTTCCTGGTAGCCGCCATCGGTGAGGTCGCCGAGCACCAGGGCGAAATGCGGACGCGCATCCCACACGCCCAGCGAGACCTGGTGGTTCACGAAGGGGCGCGCCTCGGTGTCGCCGATGATGGCAAAGCGGAAGGGCGCATCACCCTCGACAGCGGTCTGGAAAGTCAGAAGCCCCGACGAGATGTCCTCGCCGCCGGCCTCGCGGGCCGTGACCTCGTAGAAATAAGGCGTATCGCCAGCCAGGCCGCTCAGCGAGAATTCATGGCGGCGGCGCAGCTCGGGGCTTTCCAGTGCCTCACTCAGCGGCGTGTCCCGGCCAAAGCGCAGCGTCATCCGCGAGGGCCGGTCGGTCTCGACCACGAGATTGATGCTGTTCGGCCCCGGCGTGTTGAGATACGGCCCGGCCGTGAAATGGAACAGGCCGGGATGGACATGACCGGCATCGGCGGCCCCGGTGCGTTCCGCAAACAGCCCGGCCACCTCGTCACCGGCGAGGGCATGGTCATACAGCCGGACCCCCTGGACGAGGTTCTCCAGCGCCATGTAGGGCTCGCGGCTTGTAAAGCTGACGAGTTCGAACTGCGCATCCGCGGGAAGCTCCGGCCAGGTGTCCGGCGCGCGCGCGGCCACCAGGCGGCCATTATGGTAGAGGCGCAGCATCTCGCCATCCCAGCTGCCGACAAGCTGGATCCAGCGGCGCTTCCAGGCTTCCAGATCGGCCTTGGCCAGGTCGAGCGTGATGGCCCGTCCGTCCTCTTCGAGTGCGCCGAAGACAAGCGCGTCGCCATGCCGGCCGAGCGCCCAGTGCGCTTTTCGCAGGCCTTCGCCTGAAAACACGCCGGCCAGGGCGCCCACATCCGTATTCACATGATCGAGCATCCACAGTTCCAGTGTGAACGGGCCCTCGGGCAATTGGCGGGCGTCCAGAGCGCCGCTGATACGCCCTGTCTCCCGCGCGCCGAGAAAGCTCAGCCGGGCCGGCGCGCTATCGAGAACGCGGCGCGGCGCAGACGGGGTGGGGTGGCGCGGCCAGTCCGTGGCGGCATTGCCGGGCAGCTGGTAATCGGGCTGGAGATGCCAGTCGGCGATGGGCGCGTGCTCGGGGTCATGGTCGCCGCCGGCCTCATGGGCACAGGCGCCGGCCAGCGGCAGGGACACGGCCGCAAGGCCGCCCAGCAGGGCTCTGATCGGGTCACGCACGGTCATTTCTCCTTGAAAACGGGGAAAGCCGCCGCCCCGGGGGTCCTGCGGGGCGGCGGCCATTGGCTTCATCACAGGTTCGAGGGGGCCTGATCAGAAGCGGTAATCGATGCCGAGATAGAAGGTGCGACCGTTCTCGACATAATCCTTCTGGAAGCTGTCACCGTTCTCGCCGCGGATGGCCCAGTAATTGTGGCCATCGAGGATGTTCTGCACCTCGCCGCGCAGGGTCACGCCATTATCGAAGGTGTAGCGCAGCTGCGCATCCAGGCGGTCCCAGTCATGGATCCACTTGTTGATGCCATAATCGCGCAGGTCCTCGATAAAGCGGTCCGTGTACTGATAGGACAGGCGCCCTTCGAAGCCGTATTTCTCGTAGAAGATCTGGCCGTTGAACTGCGTCTCGGGGGCGTTGATGAAGTCGGTTTCCGAGCGCCAGTCATCGCCGGGCTCGGCTTCCGAGCGCTGCAGCGTGACATTGCCCGAGAAGCCGAAGCCGTCAAACGGTGCCGGCAGGGCCGTGAGCTGCTGGGTAAGGCCGAACTCGACGCCGTAGATATAGGCGTCACCGCCATTCTTGATCGCTTCGAAGCTCACCGATTCGCCTTCGAAGACGGTGGGCACATCGCCTTCATTGGCGAAGTCGGAAAAGATGAAATTGGTGATGTCCTTGTAGAAGAAGTTCACCGAGGCGAGCCCGCCATTGGGCGAATAATACTCCGCGCCGAGGTCGAAATTCACCGCTTCGGCCGGTTCGAGGCCCGGATTGCCACGCTCGATCGAGATCGAGTCCTCGACGAAGGACAGGATATTGCCATCGGCATCGACGATCACATCGGCTTCGATTTCCTCTTCCGCCGAGATGTCGTCATAGGAGGGCCGGGCGATCGAGGTCCAGACCGCGCCGCGATAAACGAGGCGGTCGGACTGGCGATAGTTGAAATGGAGGCTGGGCAGGACATTGGTATAGGACGCGCTGTCGGCGCCGGGCTCGATGGTTTCGATATCGCCGAATTCGGTCCCGTCGGCGAGTTCGGCTTCGAACTCGGTGAAGCTGTTATACTCGTTTTCGACCTGGGTGTCCTCGACACGAAGGCCGCCGATCACTTCCAGCTTGCCCCACTGCGCCGCGGCCATGGCATAGGCGGCCGTGATCGCCTCTTCCGACACGGTGTCGTCATTGATCTCCTCGTCAAAGCCCGAGCAATCCTCGAAGAAGACCGGATCGCATTCGCGGATCGCGGCGAGGGCGGCATTCCGGTCGAAGACGAAGCCGAAATCGTCATTGCCGGAATACTGGCCCGACAGGAAATCGCCATAGGTCTCCGAGGCCACGACCTGCGGCACATCGGCGAGCGTGATGTCCTGCTCGTCACCGTCGAACAGTTCGTCCTCATTGGTCTCATGTGTCTTCTTGCGATACTTCGCGCCGAACTTGACATAGGTCAGCGGACCGAAATCGGAGAAATCGCGGCGGATATTGGCCTGTAGCAGGATATTTTCGTCGGTATGGTTCTCCACATCGCCGCCGGCGCCATCAAACGTGTAGGAAGCCGGGTCGAAATAGGCCGCGCGCTGGGCCGGTGTGAGCTGCCATTGCGGGTATTGCGGCTCCGGGAAGGAAAAGGTCACACCGGTGCCGGGATAGGGATTGTCGTTGTCGCGCGGGTCGGCAATGCCTGTGAAGGGCGGGGTTCTCTGCGCGCTCGTATCGTCGAAATCGAAATCATAATCATAGGGACGTTCGAATTCGGCGTAGGAGTAGGCCACGTCCCAGTCGAGCGTCCAGTCATTGCGGAAATGCTCACCGCCGGTGTTCAGCGAGTAGAGCGTCTCGGTCTCTTCCTTGAAGTCCGCGCCGCGCTGGAAGATAATCCGGCCGGGGTCCCAGATGCCGGACTGTCCGCCCAGCGTGTAGAAGCCGTCATCATCGACATCGGGTTCGTCCTTGTCGAAATCGGTGATGATGCCGTCACCATCGGTATCGACGATCTGGGCGGGGGTGTAGCTGTAGATGTTGCCGAGCGCCGGGTCGTAACCGATGATCGATTCCGAGGGCTGCGCCAGTGTCGTGTCGCTCGGGTCGACCTGGTTGAGGATCGACACCTCGTCATCATTCTGCACGTCGATGAAGTGATGATCCTCCCGGTCGGTGAATTCGGAGAATTGGCCGCGCAGATAGATTTTCGAGCCGTCATTGAATTTGTAGTCGAGCGTGAAATTGCCGCCGAACCGCTCAAGGTCATTCTCGAACAGGTCAAGGCCGAGGCCCTGCATCTGGAAGGAGGCCGGATCGACTGTCGTGTCCTCGTCACCCGCGGGGCGGTTGAAGGGCAGCCAGTCGCCCTCATTTTCCGATTCCTGGCCGATCGAGTTCTTTTCCTCGTAATAGGCCGTGATATAGAGGCCGACCTTGTCGTCCATGAGGAAGTCGCTGAACGAGCCGGCAATGTCATAGCCGCCATCCTCGGCGCGATCATTATAGGTGCCGGTCAGCGACAGGCTGGCCGAGCGGCCGTCAAAGTCGAAGGCGCTGGGCGTGCGGAAATCGACCGAGCCGCCGATCGCGTCGCCATCCATGTCGGGGGTGATGGTCTTGGACACCTTGACCGAGGACAGGCCATCGGCGGGAAGCTGGGCGAGGTTGATGGCGCGATTGTTCTGGTCGGAGGTGGCGATGCGCACGCCATTGAGCGAATAGGCATTCAGGCGCGAGTCGAGGCCGCGAATGGTCACGAAGGCGCCTTCGCCGGTCTGCTGGTCACGCACCAGGGTGATGCCCGGCAGGCGCGAGACGCTTTCGGCGACATTGTTGTCGGGGAATTTCCCGATCAGGTCAGCCGAGACGATATTGGTAATCGTGTCCTCGGTGCGCTGCTCGTTGAGCGCCTTGTTGAGGCCGAGCGCGGTGCCGCGCACGACGACCGTGTCGAGCGTCATCGCGCCCTGCTGGCCCAGCCGGATATCGGCATTGACGACGCCGGTTTCGCTGACCGTGACTTCCTGGCTGGCCGTCTGGTAGCCGAGATACTGCACCTCGATCGTGTAGGTTCCCGCCGGAAGATCGCCGATGCGGAACTGTCCGCTCGTGCCGGTCGAGGCCTCCTGACCGGTCTCGGCCACGCGGATAAGCGCGCCGGGAAGCGCCGTGCCATCGGCAGCCCCGGACACCCGCCCGGTGAGCACGCCGGCATGGGCGGACTCGACGATGGCGGCCACCGAAGCGGCTGTCAGGAGTGTGTGTTTGAGATAGGCCATGATTTCCCCTCATGCTGGCTGACCGTATGGTCCAGACCAGTGAGGGATATTCATGACACGGGTATGACACTTCGTTGAAAGAATCGTTACTCCCGCGCCCGCCGGCTCATTGCGCCGCGCTCATGACCCGCCGCATCATCGGGAAATAGGTCTCCAGTTCCGGGGGCTGGCAATCGGTGCGCTTTCCTTCCTCGTCGCAGCGGCGCAGCAGGACGGCATCCTTGTGGTGGGGGTCGGCCTCGAAAGCGGCGATTTCCTCTGCGCTCATCAACCCGCCCTGGAGTTCGAGGCTGCGCTGCGAGGCGGGGCTGAGACTTTCCAGATAGCCTTCCTCCACTGTGCAGAGATACCGCTTGGCATCGACATGTAGCGCCACGGGCCGCGAGACAGATGGCGGAAAGAATTTGCGGAGGAATTTTTCCCCAATGATTTCATGGCGCATGTCCACGCCCTGCTCGGCTATATCCTCGCCGCGATCATGCATCAGGTGGCCGACATCATGCAGCAGCGTGGCAATGATCAGCGCCTCGCTCGCCCCGCGGATACGGGCAGCTTCGGCGCATTGGAGCGCATGGGCGCGTTCGGTGACCGCCTCGCCATACATGCGCTCGCCGCGTAAGCCGAATATCTCGGCGATGCGGGCAATCGTTTCACTCTCGCCCGGCCCGGGCGTTTCGATTCCGGTTGCGGTCGGGTCTGTGGAAGGCAATTCTCGGTCTCGCTATTGGTGATTTGTCCAGTCTCGGTTTAGAAACGGGCGTTATACTGGTTCATACCAAATGTCGAGGAGGCGAAACTGCGCAGCGGCCATCCGTCCACCGAGGAGTTTGACCTGGCAATCGTCGGCGGCGGGATTGTCGGTCTTGCCGCCGGCGTGCTGGCGGCGCGGGCCGGCGCGCGAATTGTGCTCCTGGAGGCGGACAGCGCGCCGCAGGGCGCCTCGGTTCGCAATTTCGGCCTGGTCACGGTCAGCGGCCAGGCGCGCGGGGAGGTCTGGTCGCTCAGCCGCCGCAGCCGCGATCTCTGGCGGCAGATCGCCGATGAGGCGGGCCTTGCGGTCCTCCAGTCGGGCATGCTGATTGCCGCGCAATCGCGCGAGGCCGGCGACCTGCTCGAGGCTTTCCTGGCCAGCGAAATGGGACAAGCCTGCACGCCCCTTTCGCTCGGGCAGGCGGTTTCGCACTGTCCGCTCTTGCGGCGTGACGTGCTGGAAACGGCCGTCTGGAGCCCGGAGGAATTGCGGGTCGAACCGCGCGAAGTGGTGCCGCATCTGGCCCGCCATGCCGCCCGGCTCGGCGCGGTCGTGCGTTTCGACGCGCCCGTCGCAGCTGTCGAGAGCGGAGCGGTGCACCTGTTCAATGGCGAACGGGTCAGGGCCGGCCGCATACTGGTCTGCGCCGGCGCGGGCCTGCGCAATTTTGCGCCGCCGGAGCTTGCCGCCCGCCTGCCGGGTGTGACCAAGTTGCACATGTTGCGCCTGAGGCCCCGCACCGATGCGGGGCAGCTGGCCGTTCCGGTGATCAGTGACCTCACGCTCGCGCGCTATCCGGGCTTTGCCGAATTGCCGGAGGCGGCGGGCCTGAAGGCCCGGATCGCGGCCCGCCAGCCCGACATGCTGTCCGACGGCATTCATATTATCGCGGTGAGATGCGCCGATGGCTCGGTGATCATCGGCGACAGCCACCATCCCTGCGCTGGCGACAGCGCGGACCCCTTCCAGCCGGCGGAAACCGATGCGCGCATCCTTAAGGCGGCGGGCGATTTTCTCGACCTGGATGGCGCGCAGGTCATCGAACGCTGGACCGGCGCCTATCCGCGCGCCGAAGGCGGGGACTGGCTGATCGAGGAGACCCAACCGGGCGTCTGGCTCGCCGGTGTCCTGGGCGGCAAGGGCATGACACTGGCATTCGGCTTTGCCGAGCGCGCACTGGCCCGGACTGGTCTTGGCGCAGGGGTCACCGCATGAAGCCCGATGCCGTGATCTTCGACTGGGCCGGCACGCTGATCGATCCGGGCTGCCGCGCGCCGGTTCTGGCCTTCCGGACCGCGTTTGCACAGGCCGGCATCTCATTGCCGGAGTCGCTGGTGCGCCGTGACATGGGACGCGGCAAGCTAGATCATACCTCCCGCCTGCTCGCGGAGCCGGAGGTCGGCGCCGCATTCTGCAAGGCGCATGGCCATGCGCCCGGCCCGGCGGATGTCGATTCACTTTACAATGCGGTGAGCCAGGCGATGGCCGGCGCGGTCCTGCAAAGCGCTGAGCCTGTTCCGGGCGCGGCGAGGATTCTTGACGAGCTGGCCGCGCAGGGCGTGCGGATCGGTTCGACCACGGGCTATCCGCGCGACGTCATGGACGCGCTCCTGCCATATGCGCGGGCGCAGGGTATTGCCCCGGAAATCGTGGTCTGTGCCGAAGAGGTGGCCGATCCGCGGCCCGGTCCCGGACAAATCCGCGCCTGTCTCGAGGCTTTCGCCATTACCGATCCCGGGCGCTGCGCAAAGGTGGATGACACGCTGGCCGGCCTGCAGGCCGGGCGGGGGGCCGGGTGTTTCAGTATTGCCGTGACCGCCTCGGGCAATCCCCTGGACCCGCACGACCTGGCGGGCTGCGCGGATGCGGCCTGTGCGAGCCTGGCCGACCTGCCGGCTTGCCTAGACGCCCTGTTTGCCGATTGACTCTGTTCAGGAATGCCTTTCGCTGTGAGGGCCAAAAGGTCCAGACCTCGGGAAAAAGGTGATGAATGGGAGGGGACATGCCGGGCGATATCGAGGCGACGATCGACACCATTGCCCGCGGCCTGGCGCGCGGGCCGCAGCCGCATTCCGGGCGCAGCTATATCGAGGTGCGAAACCTTATCGCCGACCTGATCGAGACCGGCGAGCTGGCACCGGGCATCCGCCTGCCGTCGGAACGGGTTCTGCACGAGCTGCTCGGTGTGGCCCGCGGAACCCTGCGCGATGCGCTCACCCTCCTCGAAGCCGAAGGCACGATGCATAGGCTGGACCGGCGCGGCTGGTTCGTTTCGCCCCCGCGGATCCGCTATGATCCGACGACGCTGGAAGGTTTTCATACCTTTGTCGCCGCACAGGGGCGCAAGCCAACCACGCATACATTGTCAAAGCGACTGGTGCCCGTGAATGCCGAGGCGGCGAGCGTGTTCGGCCTCGACCGGAATGATCCGATCTTCCTGATCCTGCGCCGGCGCTGCATTGATGACCGCCCGGTCCTGCTGGAACATATTTATGTCGACCCGCAGCGGTTTCCCGGCCTGATCGAACAGGATCTTGACGGATCGCTCAGCGCGATCCTGCGCGAACATTACAGGATCCTGACCACGCATGCACAAGTGACCATGTATCCTTCCATCCTCACCGGTCCGGTCGCCCAGGAACTCAATGTCTCACAGGGCACGCCCTCGCTTTTCATTTCGCGTATCTGTCGCTCGGAAGAGGGTTATGTCACCGAATACAATCAGAATTTCTGGCATTACAATGCGCTGAAACTCGTCATGAGCGTGCAGGACCGTGCAAGATGAGGGTGGGGGACCTGGCTGCGCGCCGATGGAGCGGGCGATGAAGGCCGTTCGCAGGGCCCCGCCGCCCTCGCCCCGTGCGGTTCAACCGCGATGCGAGAGATCGAAAGCCACCTTGCGTGCCTGACCGTTATCGCCGAGGCGTTCGACGGCCAGGTCGAGCGTGACGCCGCCATGATCCTCGAAATACCCGATTTCGATGGGGTGCGCGCCAGCTTCCAGGGCCACCATTCCGAAACGCGTGCGCGGGCTGTGCGAGCCGTCATTCTCGACCACGCGCTGGCCGGCAATATCGACGAGCGTTCCGTCATCCGAACGTGTCGAGAGGCGGTAGAGGCCTGTTTCCGGCACGGTCAGGAAACCGGTGAAGCGGATGGCATAATGGTCCTCGCGCTCCTGCAGCGCCTCGATGTCGAGATCCTTGCTGACCCCGCGGGTCAGGGGAGTGCCCAGACCGGCGAAATCCGGCACGGCCATGAATTCGCCCTCCCAATAGGCATAGGACAGCCCGGGGCTTGTCCTTCCGGGCGAGAGGGCCGCCACGGGGTCGGCCTTTTCATACCGGCGCATGAAATCGCCGGAACGGCGAAAGCCTTCGGGGGCAAAATAGGCGGCCCGGACCGTCCGCGTGTCGGTGAGTTCGATCGGGCTTTCATAGAGAGCGGACTCGCGTGTCGGAGCGCTGCCATCGAGCGTGTAGCGTATATCGAGGCCGGGATACTGTGAATCGAGTTCGACGGCGTGGCGGGTCTCGAACAGGGTGCGCTCGGTCATCGGAAGATCCAGGTCGAGCTCCTCGAGATTGACCCGGTAGATGGATTCGGTCTGGCCGGTTTGTGTGTTGACGATTCGATAGAGCAGGTGGGCCAGATTCTCCGCATCATCTTCCCACTGGATATCGATCAGCGCCATCGAATGGGTGGATGTGTTCACCGCCGAGACACGCCAGGGATTGAGCTCCGGTGACTCGATCTGGTTAACCCCGGCAAACTGCAATTCGATGGCGTCATAGTCGAGTGCGCCGCGGCGCCGGGCGACCTCGCCGTAATGCTGGTCGCCCGTGATGAACAGGACCCCGTCCTTGCCGGACCGGCGGACCGTGTCGAACAGGCGTTCGGCCGCGCCTTCATAATTGTCCCAGGTTTCCGAGCCGGCCTCGCGCGGCAGCAGGACCTGCGTCCCCGAGACGATAAGGGTGAGATCGGCAGGCACGCGGATCTGCTCTTCCAGCCAGCTCCATTGCGCCTCGCCGAGAATGTCGCCGCCGGTGTCCGGCGCGTCACGGTTCCAGCGCACATCCAGCATGATCACCTGCAGGCGTTTGCCATCCGTCTCGAAAACACGGGCGGAGTAAATGCCGTCGGCGGGATTGGCCGGCACGCCCGCATCGCCCCAGAACTGGGTAAAGGCGCGTTTGCCATCTTCCTTGAGACGGTAGGTGCGATCCTCGTCATTGTCGCCATAATCATGGTCGTCCCAGGTCGCCATGTGGTGGCCCGTGGCCCGCAGCGCCTCGAAACCCGGCTGGGCCGCCAGGTCGCGATAGCCCTGATAGATCGCCTCGGGATTGTCCTGGGTATCGATATAGACATTGTCACCGACCCAGAGCGACAGGTCCGGCGCGGCCTGCGCATAGGATTGCAGGGCCGGGGCGGGCTCATACTGCTTGATGCAACCGAGCAGGGCGATCCGGTCGATCTCGGCCTCGCCCGCGGGCGTGCCGGCCTGTCCCTGTGCCGGTTGCACGGTTCCGGCACAGGCCGCAAGGGCGGTCAGGGTGGCGACGAGGCTTGCGCGCATGAAGGTCTCCATTGGTGTGTTTCCCGGCAGGCCGGCCATCAGCCAGCCGCGGCCGGGGCGGGCGTCTTGGCACCGGCCGGGTCGGCGAGATGGCCCCTGCGGAAATAGAGAAAGGCGGCGGTGGTGCAGGTCGCGACAACAGCGGCAGAGATGTAACAAAAGCCGACAAAGAAATTCAGCCAGTCGAGATCGGCGGCGCCGAAATTCTTGTAGAGCATCAGCCCGACACTGCCGGCATAGCCGCTCGCATCGGCCAGATACATGAAGAAGGCGGCATTGCCGGGCGTCTTCAGCGCCGCCGTCATGCGATCCACGAGGATACAGTTGTAAGGCACATAGCCCATATACAGGCCGGCCCCGACGGCGATCATCCAGCTCACCGGGCCGATGGCGCCGGTCTGGAAACCGAATGTGGACAGCGCAACGAGCCCTGCGCCGGCGAATATGATCCAGTGATGGGTCAGGACGGCATTGCGGTTGGACTTGATGACGATGGTCGAGGCCATGAAGGCGAGCACCACCGCGGCGACGGGAATCTCGGACAGCGCAAAGATCGAGGGCGTGTCGGCATAACCGACCGCCTCCCAGATCTCGACGGCGAAATTGTCGCGAAAATCGCGCAGGGCGGTGAGCACGACATAGGCCAGGATCAGCATGGTCAGCCCGAAGGCATTGTTCCAGAAAAACGCTTTCCGCTCGGCGGCATGCATCGGCACCCGCGGTTTGCGCTCGGCCTTGTCCGCCTCGCTTGGCGCCGGCGTGAGCGAAAGAAACCAGACCGAGATCGCAAGGATCGGCATGAAGATCACACCGGTCAGCGCCGGCATCCAGACATCCGGCACGCCCTGCTCGACGATCAGCCAGCGGCCGACGGATTTGACCACGCCTGACGAGATGATGAAACTGGCACACAGCCCGGCACCGATGATCTCACTGATCCGGCGCCCCTCCATATAGGCAAAGACCAGCCCCCAGATCATGCCCAGTGGCAGGCCGTTCATGAAGATCGCCGCGATCTTCCAGTTGGCCGGCAATATCGCGAAGAGGACAAGGGCCAGCCAGGCCGTGGCGATGAAGCCGAGGATCATCAGTGCGCGCCGGTTCGGTTCGGCTTCGGAGACGATTTTCACGCCGATCAGCTTGGAAAGCGCATAGCCGAGAACCTGGCAGATCACGATGGCGATCTTGAAATCGATCGCGAACCCCCAGGCTTCGATGCCTTCATAAGTCGCCACCGTGAATGGCTTGCGGAAGGCATACATGGAGAAATAGGTCGTGAAGGCGGCCGCCAGGGCATAAGCGCCGATCCAGAAGGTTCCCGAGCGCTGGACAGTGCGCGTGATCACATTCATCGGGCCCCTCCCTGCTTGAGGGCTCCCTAATACGGTCCAACTGGTCTAGTCCAGTTGGAAGTTTGAATGTCATCAAAATTTCAAACGCACTCAGCCGCGCTGATCCGGCGCGAGCTGCACGCCTTTCCGGCTCTCGGCGGCCGCCGGACATCTCCCGGCGCCAGCGGCTCGCGGCCCGGAACGATTCTTGAGCGCAGCCGGAAAGCGGCCGGACCGGGCTGGCCATGCCGCTGCGACGTCTTGTCGGTTTTTGATGATGCGGAAATCAAAAAGCACAAAGTATCCAATATTCGACAATACCAGCGCGGTTCAGGGCTTGTTAACCGAAATCGTCACATCTGGGGCCATCAATGCTGACCAGAGGTGCCCCAATGATTCGCGCTGCCCTATTTGCCCTTTCACTGACCACGGCGTTCGTCGCTCCCGTCCACGCGTCCGGGCTGACGGCCGAACAGTCCGTCCTGAAAATCGTCGAAACTGTCGACGAATCCGGCGAGACGGTGACAAATCTCGTCCCGGCCGACAAGGTGGCGCCCGGTGACACGGTTGTCTATGCTCTGGAATATGCCAATGGCGCGAGCGACCCGGCCGACAATGTGAAGCTGACCATGCCCGTCCCCGCAGAGGTGAGCTATCTCGAGAACTCGGCCACGACGGATGGCGTTTCGGTCTCTTTCTCGGCCGATGGCGGAGAGCGGTTCGCCAGCCGCGGAGATCTGACCGTCAGCGTTGACGGCGAGCCGCGCGAGGCCCTGTCCGGCGACATCACGCATGTCCGCTGGGTGTTTGAAGAGCCGATCGCCGCCGGCGCCACCGGAAAGGTCTCTTACAGGGCCGTCCTCGACTGACGGCAGGTCCACAGCCAGAAATGCCTCCCAGGAACGGCCGGATTCGCAATCCGGCCGTAACCTTTTGAGAAGTATTTGAACGTATCTGAATACACATTCAGAAAAAAGATCGAGAATCACAGCCCAATATTATATTTCACCTTGGCGGTTTAGCCCGGAATTAAGATTTCTCGCCGATTCTCCGACGGGTCCAATGGAGAGAGGCGAATCCCTATGAACTTGCTCAGAAACATCCCGAAACTGGCTCTGGCGGCCAGTGCCACCGCCCTGATGGCCGGCGCGGCCCATGCCGGCGGCACCGATGCCGGCACATCGGTGGAAAACACCTTCACCCTCGATTATGACGTCGATGGCACCCCGCAGGGCACGATCACCAACGACTCGACTTACTCGGCAGGTGCCGGCGATCCGTCGCCGATTATCGACCCGGACGGTCCGACCGATTTCACCGTCGACCGCCTGATCGACCTGACCGTCACGGCCAACAATTCGGGCCTCCTGGTCCCGCCGAATGCCGACGATCGCATCCTGGAATTCACGCTGACCAATACCGGCAACGACAATCAGGCCTATTCCTTCAGCATTGATGATGTCAGCGGCGATGATTTCGATGCCACTGGCCTCGAGATCACGTATTCCCGCGCGGCGGTCGACCTCAATGATGACGGCGACACATCTGACACCTGCGAAGCGGCGGTGACCGATGCGCCGCTGACCGTGACGACACTGGGCGCCGCGGCCGGATCGGCCGACGTGACCTGCGACATTCCGAAGGACGGCACGGCCACGATCAATATTTCCGGTGACATTCCGGATTCGCTTACAGAGGCGGACATCGACGACCTGATCCTTGTCGCCGAAACCCGTGATCCGACAGTCTGGGCCACGGAAGGCAATCCGGCGACCCCGGCGGCGGTGACGGCTGAGGATGGGGACGCAACCAACACAATTGACGGCGTGGCCGAAAATGTCTTCGCCGATGATTCCGGTTCGTCTTCCGAAGTGGCCAATGACGGCCTGCACTCGGCACCGTCGAGCTATGTCATCTCCTCACCGGACTTGACGGCTGAGAAGGATGTCTGGGTCCTGGCCACGGCCTCGGACGAGACCAACTGCGCCGCCGAGACGGTTCCCGGCTCCGAGCCGACGGACCAGTATTCTTCGCCGACGGCTTGTGTGCTCTACACGATCACGACAACCAATACCGGCGAGGTGGCCGGCTCCGACGCCACCGGCATCGAGATCGTGGACGTGCTTCCCGAAGACGTCGCTTTCGTGAAAGCCGAGACGAGTGGTTTCGATAGCGCGCCCGCGCTGACCTTCAAGAAGGCCGACGGCACGACCGATTGCGATGGCGCGGCCGGCGAGACCTGCACGGTCACGGTGAGTGGAGCCAATCTCTCGGCGACAGCCGGCGCCACGGACAGCCTCGCATATCTGCGCATCTGGGCGCTGGTCCGCTGAACCGAGAAGGGCCCTTTCAAGGCCCATGGTGACATCCCGGAGCCCCCGCGAAGCCCGTTCGCGGGGGCTCTTCAATTCCGGAGATGGGTGAAATTCAACAGATCGGCAGGACCTGATTTTAACCATTCTCCATTACTCTCAAGATCGAGAGGCAATAAAGAGCAAGTATTGCCAAAATAAAACGGCACGACACACCAAAAGGTGGCGGCCAGGAATGTGATGGTTGGTGTAATGGCTTTTTTCAAGAAGTCGACAAGAGCGGTATGCGCGTTTTTCGGCGCACTGATGGCCGGGGCTCTCTCAGTCGGGGCGACGACGCCGCTGGGCGAACAGGTGACCAATATCGCCCAGGTCACCTATGAGCATTCAAGCGGTCCGCTGAGCATGGACACGAATGCGGCCGATTTCACCGTCGTTGCGCGCCCCACGCCGTCGACGGTCGAATTCTTTCGCTATGCCCCGAACGCCAGCGATCGTTTCACCACGCGCATCCATGGCAGCGACTACAGCCCCACGGGCGAAGGCCCCGACGCCGAGTTCGTGGCGATCGGCCCGCCGGTCACGATGGGCGGAACCGAGCTGGATTTTTCCGGCGAGGTGCCACTGATCCCGGCCGAAACCTATTTCTCCGGCGAGCTGATGGTCGTGCGTGTGATCGACAAGGGCCAGAATGGCGACCCGGAGCGCATCGAGACCCTGACCACCATGATCACGACCGATGGCAGCGACCAGATCTGCCTGAGGCTTTATGAGAGCGGCACGGATACGGGGCATTTCTATGGCTATATGCCGAGCACGGCCGAGCCCACCGCCGCCAATGATGCCAGGATCACCGCGCCGAAGGACAGCCAGCTGACAGCGACATATGTCGATGTCTTCGACTCGACGGAAGTGTCCATCGATACGGCCCTCGTCGATCCCTTTGGCCGGCTTTTCGATTCGCTGACGGGTGAATTCATCGATGGGGCGCAAGTCACGATCGTCGAGGATGAAACCGGCGCGCCCGCCGATGTCTATGGTGTCGATGGCGTGTCCGAATATCCCTCGACACTTGTCACGGGCGGAACGGTCACCGATGCCGGCGGATCGGTATATGATCTGGATCCCGGCGAGTTCCTCTTCCCGCTGATGGCGCCCGGCGAATACCGCCTGATCATCGAGCCGCCGGAAGGCTATGTCTATCCGTCCGGCTTCCCGGCCGACCAGTTCGGATCGCTGGAAAACGCGCCCTTCGAAATCATCGACGGCTCTTACGGGCGCAGCTTCACGGTCAGCGCAACAGGCCCGCTGAATTTCGACGTGCCCCTCGACACGACGCGCGGCCTGACGGTCACCAAGCGGTCCGGCCAGACACAGGCCGCGATCGGCGATTTCGTGTCCTACTCGGTGACGGCCGAGAACCGTTCCGACACCGCCCTTCCGATGATTGTTCGCGATGAGCTGCCGCGCGGGCTGCGTTATGAAGCTGGCTCGGCCGAGATTGAAGGCGCCGATACAGAGACGGCCGAGATTTCGGAAAATGGCCGCACACTGACATTCGATGCCGGGCTGATCGCGCCGGGCACCAAGCGCACGCTGAATTATGTCGCGGCCGTCGGAGCCGGCACGCCGCCGGGAACGGCGGTCAACAGCGCAGCCGCTGTCAATCCGCTTGGCCGCTCGATCTCGAACACGGCCGAAGCGGCCATCGAGATCCGCGAGGATTTCCTGCGCTCGGAACTGACCCTCGTCGGCCGCGTCACCGAGGATGCCTGCCAGGCCGACCAGGACTGGGCGCGCGATATCGCGGACGGGTCCGGAGTGGCGGGCGTCCGGCTCTATCTGGAGACCGGTGAATATGTCGTCACGGACGAGGACGGGCTGTTCCATTTCGAGGGTGTCGAGGCGCGCACGCATGTGCTCCAGCTCGACCGCGAGACCCTGCCAGACGGGCTTGAGCCGGTCGTGTGCGAGGAAAATACCCGCTATGCCGGTTCAGCCTATTCGAAATTCATCGATGCCGAAGGCGGCACGGTCTGGCGCGCCAATTTCTACCTCACCCGAACCGAGGAGCAGAGCGCCGAGAAGGCGGAGGAATACTTCGACGATGCGGTCGAATACAGGAAATTCGATCAGGACTGGCTGGACGCTCAGTCGGCTGATATCGAATGGGTCTATCCCGACACGACGCGAACCCCGTCGCACCAGAGTGTCAATCTGGGGATCAAGACACCTTTCCGCGCCTCGGTGTCCCTGAAGGTGAACGGCCGGCCGGTGCCCGCCACGAATGTGCAGTCGCGCCTGACCTCGGCTGACCGCAGCGCCGACCTTCATCGCTGGCGCGGCGTGGATATCAACCGTGGCCGGAACCGGTTCGTGGCGACGATACGCCAGGCCGACGGAACCGAAACAACGCTCGAGCGCACCATCTGGTTTGTCGATGAGGCCCAGCGCGCGCGCCTCGTTGATGACCAGTCCGTGCTGGTCGCCGACGGGCGAACCCGTCCGGTCGTCGCGGTCCGCCTGGAGGATGCCGAGGGCCATGCCGTCCATGCCGGGCGTGTCGTCGATGTCGATGTGGCCGATCCCTATCGCCTGGTGGCCGATGCGCGCCGTGAAGAGCGCAACCCGGTCGCCACCAACACGATCGAGGTGTCCGGTGTGCATGTCGATCCCGATGGTATCGCCCGGATCGAGCTCGAACCGACTCTGGTGACGGGGCGTGTGCGGGTGCGTGTGCCCCTGAAGGACGGGCGCCATGAGGATATCACGGCTTATCTTCGCCCGGAAAAGCGCGACTGGATCGTCGTTGGCCTGGCCGAGGGAGAAGCGGGGCTTCAGGAAATTGACGGCCCGGGATCCTTCAGTGCCGAGGAGACCCTGACCGATGGCCGGCTGGCCTTCTTCGCCAAGGGCATGATCCGCGGCGACTGGCTGCTGACCCTGGCGGTGGATACGGCGAAACGCCGGGGGCGCGAGGATGATGCGCTGTTCGAGCAGATCAATCCGAATGCCTATTACACGCTGTATGGCGACCGCACCTGGCAGAACCATGACGCCGAAAGCCGCTATCCGGTCTATGTGAAGCTTGAAAAGGACACCGCGCAGATCCTCTTCGGCGATTTCAACACCGATATGAGCGATACCGAGCTGGGTCGCTACAACCGCCGCCTGTCGGGCCTTCGCGGTGTGTTCGAAGGCGAGAATGTCCGGGCGACCGGCTTTGCCGCCGAAACCAATCAGGGCTTTGTCAAGGACGAGTTCGCCGCCGACGGCACGTCCGGCCCCTATCGTCTCTCGACAACGCCGATCGTGCGCAACTCGGAGGTTATCACGGTGGAGACCCGTGAAAGGCTGCGACCGGACAAGGTGGTGAGCGTGCGCACGCTGACCCGGTATGTCGACTACGAGATCGACTACGAAACAGGCGAGCTCCTGTTCCGCGCGCCGATAAATGCCACGGATACGCAGTTCAATGAGAATGTCATTGTCGCCGACTATGAGACGTTCAGCGATACCGAACGCAACACGACCTATGGCGGACGCGTGGCCGTGCGCACCGATGACAAGCGGCTTGAAGTCGGCCTCAGCCATGTCCACGAGGAAGGCCGCGCCAACCAGCCGGGTTCGCAATCGGAGGTGACGACCGTCGATGCGACCGCCCGGGTCAGCGACAATACGGAGCTGCGCGCGGAAGCGGCCCGCTCGGAACGAAGGCCCGGCCCGGATGGCGAGGCCAGCCAGTCCGCCGATGCCTATCTGCTCGAGGCGATCCATCAGGGTGAGGCGGTCACCGTCACCGGTTATGTCCGCGAGGAGCAGGCCGGCTTCGGTGTCGGCCAGACCGGATCCAACACCAACGGCATCCGCCGGTATGGGTTGCAGGGCAGCGCACTTGTCGCGGAGATCAACAATATGGAGACCGGCGAACGCGCCACGCGCACGCTGACGGCGCAGGCCTATCGCGAGGAGGCCCTTGGCCGCGATGAGGTGCGCACGGTCGGCGAACTCGGCGTGCAGCATACCGGCCAGCTGACGACCCTTGGCGCGGGTCTGCGCGCGGTTGACGAGGCGCTCGATACCGGGCCACGCGAATCACTTCAGGCCACGGCCAATGCCTCACGCGCCTTCCCCGAAATCGGCCTGACCGTGACGGCCGCGCATGAACAGCCGCTGGGCGATGATAATGCGAATGAAGCCAGCCTCTTCCCGAGGCGCACCCTCCTGGGCGCCGACAAGCTGCTGACCCAGCGTGCGACGCTGAACCTGCGCCACGAGATCATCGACGGGGCAAATGCTTCGGGCCGGAACACGACAGCTGGCATCTCCTATGTCCCCTGGACGGGTGGGCGTGTGACCACCTCGCTCAACGATATTACCCAGGACTCCGCCCGCCGCCTGTCAGCCACGGTTGGTGTCGACCAGACCTTCCAGATCGATGAGCGCTGGAGCGCCAGTCTCGGCATGGCGGATCGCTCGCAGATCGATGGCGGGGAAGCTCCGCGCGATCCGCTGGCCGATGATGCGGTCTCCCCGCTGGCGGAGGGCGAGCGCAGCCGCCTGACGCTGGATGAAAGCTTTACATCCGCTTATGCAGGTCTGGGTTATCGCGACCTGGCCACAACCGGCTCGCTGCGTGGGGAATATCGCGAAACACCCCAGTCCCAGCGCTGGGCGGTGATCCTCGGCGGTGCGCGCGAGGCTTCGGAAACGCTGTCCTTTGCGGGAACGGGCCGTTACCAGAGCGAAACCTCGGAGTTTGCCGGCCAGAGACGGGCCATCGACATGCGCCTCGGCACCGCCTGGCGTCCGCGCGGGGAAGGTCCGATCGTGTTCAATCGCCTGGACTTCAAACAGGAAGAGGTCGTCGGCGATTTCTCGACATGGAAGCTGGTCAACAATCTCGGCGCGAACACGATGCTCTCGGACGCGACGCAGATGTCCATCTTCAACGGCATCAAATATACCGACACCAGCCTGGCCGGCGCCGATGTCGAGGGCTGGGCCTGGCTGCTCGGCGGCGAGCTGCGCCACGACATCACGCCGCGGATCGATCTGGGCCTGCATGGCTCCGTGATGCACACCACCGCGACCGGCACGACGGAATTGTCCGCGGGCCCCAGCATCGGTTTCTCGCCGAAGGACAATGTCTGGGCGTCGGTGGGCTACAATTTCATCGGTTTCCGCGACGAGGACTTCGAGGCGGCGGAATACACCCGCAACGGTCTCTACGTGAAGCTCCGGTTCAAGTTCGATGAAGAGAGCCTGGATGGACTGCTTGAGCGAATCTCGCCGCGCGGGCGTCACTGACGGCTTTGGCAAAGACGGGCGCCTTTAGTCTTGGATTTCAATCGCGACCAAACGTCCTTTCTCGGCTTGGTCATCACGCGAGGCAGGAAATGAATCAGCGGAACACCAACAAGATCCAGACGGCCTGGCGGCTGCTTGTGCTGTCTCTGGCAGCGATGGGCTTCGCCGGCGCGGCCATGGTGGCCACGGCGCAGACATGCGGGACCGGATCGTCAGCGACGGGTTCGGGCTTTGCGTCGTCCGGCTCTGGCAATTTCACCGAGGAGGTCTTCTGGCTCGACTGGAACTGCCCCGGCCACTCAACTTTCGCGCCCGGATCGACCGTCACACGCAGCTGGGATGTGGGCGACGGCACGATTGTTTCGGCCACGATCACGGGTGCGACATTCTCCATTCAACCCTATGATACCGGTTCCTATTTCGAGGACACGCTGCCAAGCCTCTATGGCGGACTGAACCCCCTCGGGCTGCAAGGCGCGGTCGATGGACAGGATCCGCAATTCGACATCAGCTTCAGCGCCACCCATAATGGCGACCCGATCGATGTCGATCTTGTCGTCGCGGACGCCGAGACGACGTCGCCCGGCGAAAGCATTGTCGTGAACACGAGCGGCGGTGCCTTTACCTTGTTGGAGCAATCGGGCGGCATCTCCGTGGCCGGTGCCGGCACCCAGACAGCAACGTTCTCCCATGGCGGCAGCGCCGGAACCGCGCTTCTGGAGTCCAGCGGCAGCCCGACCTTGTCGACCACGCTGAACCAGGGCGGCCGGCAGGCCGTTGCCTTCGGCGTGCGCTTCAGGAGAGACTTCTCCGATGCACCGACAGCCGGCTATGGCGGCGCAAACCACCGCCAGAAGGGAAACTGGCGTCTCGGCGCCACGCTCACCACCGAGACGGCGGATTACAATGATCCGAATGCGGCGGGGGACGCCGATGACGGCGTGACTTTCCCGACGCTCACTCAGGGGCAGAGCGCGACCCTCCCGGTGAGCGTGACCCAGCCGAGTGGCAATCAGGGTTATCTCCAGGCCTGGATCGACTGGAACGGCGACGGCGACTTTGCCGATGCCGGCGAGCAGGTTGCGAGCGACCTGCAAAGCGCGAGCGCAGGAACGAGCACGATCAGCGTGCCGGTCACTGTGCCTGCCACGGCAACCACCAGCCCCACCTTCGTCCGGTTCCGCTGGTCGTCGACGCAGGGCCTCGATAGCACCACCGCCGCGCCCGATGGCGAGGTGGAGGATTATCAGGTGACGGTGCAGGCGTCGCCAACACCCAACTTCACCACAGACGACTCCCTCGGCAATGCCTGTGTGGCAAGCGGTGGCGTTCTAGGCACGACGAATTTCTTCACCGACCTCGATGGGGGCACGTTTGGAACGGGCTCCGGTGCGGCTGACGAAATACCGACAACCAACCCCTATGCCGCACAGATTTCCGGCGGCACCTATCGCAACACCCTCACAGGGTTCCAGCATGGTGATTACACCATCATCTCGAACAACCAGACGCCCCGCAATTCCTACCAGTATGGCAACGGGATCTTTGATCCTGTGAACGGCTTCACGGGCCGCTTCTTTATCTCTGATCCGAATATGAGCGCGCCGGCCTTCACAAGCACGCTCAATGGTCTCGTTCCAGGTGAGAGCTATGAGCTCTCTTTCTGGGCCGCCGATTCGGAGACCGGAACCGGCGCAAAGCAGCGGATTGGGATATTCGTTGATGGCGTGGAAGTATATAATACAGGATTCATTGCCAACCCGCCTTCGGGAATGGTCTGGCGTAAGTATTCATTCGTCTATGTGCACCCGACCGCTGCGTCAAGCGCAAACATTCAGATACGGGCGCTGGAGACGGGTTCGGCTGGTCGCGATATATTTTTCGACGAAATCCGGCTGTTTGAATGTAACTCACCTGCCGATTTTGGCGATGCACCGTCCACTGGCACCAGCTATGGCGAGCCACAGCACAGGATCGTGACAGGTCTTCAGCTCGGTGCTGCCGTGACCGATGAAACGGTCGGTTATGACGATGCGAACGCCGCAGGGGACGCTGATGATGGCGTGACTTTCCCGACGCTCACTCAGGGGCAGAGCGCGACCATTCCAGTGAGCGTGACGCAAGCGAGCGGCAATCAGGGTTATCTGCAGGCCTGGATCGACTGGAACGGCGACGGCGACTTTGCCGATGCCGGCGAGCAGGTCGCAACCGACCTGCAGAGCGCGACCGCAGGAACGAGCACGATCAGTGTGCCGGTCACTGTGCCCGCCACGGCAACCACCAGCCCCACCTTCGCCCGATTCCGCTGGTCCACCACGGCCGGCCTCGACGCCACGGCCGCTGCGCCCGATGGCGAGGTGGAGGATTATCAGGTGACGGTGGCCCCGCCCCCTCCCCCACCATCGAGCGGCGTGATCAATTATCCCAACTCAGGCAATGGGCTCTATCGCGGCAGCATCGGCCTGCTCGACTGGGCGGGCAGCGGTCTTGATGATGGTATTCGGGATGGCGATTCGGTCAGTTTCGCCCTGCCGGAATGCCGTGCCGGCACACTGACGGCGACCTTCAGCAATGTCACCAATCCGGCCAATGCGACGACTTATGTGCCGTCCGATATGAATACTTGGTCCGGGGCGCCCTTCCACAACGCTTATAACGGGCCAGGCAATGGCGAGGCACTCCACGGCGCCTTTGGTGCCAGCGCGTCCTTTCGAATCGACTGGACCATGACGGTCAATGGTGTCGCGAGGAGCCCCGACATCTTTTTCTTCGATGCAGAGGCCAGTGATTCGGGACCAGAGGCTGTGAGCGCCACCACAAATGGCGGTGTATGGGCGCTGGTCGAGAATATCGGAGGCGCCGGTTACACTGCCACCGGGATCGGAACTCAGTCCGTCACGATTGAGCAGTCTCAATCACCGTCCAATACTCCTCTTTTGCTTTCCATGGCCACGAGCCGCACGGATATCGACATAAATGCAGATGGTGGGCTGCAGGCGGTCGGCTTCGGCGTTCTGCTGCCTTGCGACAGCGGCGATGCAGGTGGGATGCCGGATGCCGCTCACGCTTTCGAGCAGCGGCCGGCTTCCGGTTCCGGGCTCGAATTCACACCCGGCCAGCTGTATCTCGGCAGCGCGCCGCCGGATGCCGAGACTGGCAGCCAGGCCAATACGGGTGCCACGGGCGACGACGCCGATGCGCTCGGCGATGACGAGGACGGCGTGACGCTGCCGACACTGACGCAAGGGACGAGCTCGACCCTTCCGGTGAACGTGACCCAGGCGAGCGCGAACCAGGGCTATCTGCAGGCCTGGATCGACTGGAATGGTGATGGCGATTTTGCCGATACCGGCGAACAGGTCGCTTCTGATGTCACGGATGGGGGCCTGGACGATCTCGACGGAAGTGCCAATGGCGTGATCGAGCTCGACCTTGCCACACCGGCTGGCGCGACTATCGGCCAGACGGTCTCGCGTTTCCGCTGGTCATCAGCGAGCGGACTTGGTCCTGATGGCGCGGCCGCTGACGGCGAAGTCGAGGACTATCCCGTCACCATTCAGGCGAACCCGCTGGCGGGGGCGACACCCTTTACCTGTGACAGTCGGCTGTGGCAGCTGGCGCGCAAAGACACCCAGCTCATCTCGATCTCGCTTTCCGGCACAACGGCAACCTTTACCGATACCGGGAGCCCGGCCGGTGGTGGGCGCAATGCCGGTTGGGGGTATAATGAGACCGACCAGCTGGCCTATGGCTTGTCCAATACCCGTATGTGGGCCGTGGACGGGGCCGGAACCTTCTATGATCTCGGCACTGTCGGCGGCCTGGGCAGCTATTCCGGGTCCAATGCGGGCGATGTCCTGCCTGATGGCACGATGTTGTTCAAGGCCGGTGGAGGCGGTAGCGTATTAGGTCGGATAGACCTGACCCGCACACCTTACAGCCTCGAAAGCACGGTCACACTGACCGGCCCGGCCAGCGGCGCGAACTATATCGATTTTGCCTTTAATCCGGCGGACGGAAATGTCTATTCCATCGATTCCTCAGCCGACCGGCTCTTCTATTTCAATCCGGATACTGGCGCGACAAGCTATTTTGGTCCCTCGACGCATTCCGGCAGTTTCGGAGCCCAGTGGTTCGACGAGGATGGCAACTTCTTCGCCTATGACAACAATACGAACGAAGTCTACCAGTTCGATGTCGGCACAAATGGTTCGGGAAGCGGAGCGGCGACCTATCTGGCGACCAGCAGTGCAGATGAGGGCGGTAGGAACGACGGATTCAGCTGCCGCGGGCCGTCGCCGCTCGGTTCGGCTGAGCTGGCTGCCTCGAAGACGATTGAGCTGTTCGATGGTGGCGGTACGGGCGATGTCTACGCACTGCCCGGTGAGGATGTGATCTATACGATCAATGTCAGCAATACCGGCAGCGGCCCGACCGATCTCGACAGCGTCGTCCTGATCGACCGGATGCCGCCTGAGGTCGAATTCTTCACCGGCGACATCGATACAGGCGGACCGGACACGTATCCGGGAAGCGACCCTGTCGGCTTTCTGGATAATGGCTCGGGCCTGACCTTTAACTATGCCAGCGATGTGGGTTTTTCGGACCAGGCCACGCAGCCTGCAGGCTTTTCAGCCTGCACCTATACGCCGACCGGGACCTATGACCCGGATGTGACCTATATCTGTTTCAATCCGAAGGGACAGATGCCCGCCGGCGACCCGGACCCGGAATTCTCGCTCGCCCTACGTGCGCGCATTCGTTGACAGGCGGCTGAAGAACGGACCCTTCGGCGATCCAATGGCCCGGACAGTCGTGCGACTCTCCATCCTTCGAGACGCGCTTCGCGCTCCTCAGGATGAGGTGAGTGCGTTGTTTCGAAGGCTCAAAACCCTCATCCTGAGGAGCGATCCGTCCAGGGATCGCGTCTCGAAGGATGGCGGCGCGATCATGCTTCCAGGTTCGCAAGAGCCAATTGCAGGAGTGTTTCAGCCGCCTGTTAGGACAGGTTTGGCGCAGGGGGCGCAAGCGGATGTGCGGTTTCCAGCAATTCCTGCAATTCGTCGGTCAGGACATGCGTGTAGATCTGCGTCGTTGAAATGTCGGCATGGCCCAGAAGCGTCTGGACGCTGCGCATATCGGCCCCGCCCTGTAAAAGATGAGTCGCATAGGCATGGCGCAGCGCATGCGGATGGACGCGGTCGGGCGCGATCCCGGCCGCGCCGGCAAGCGCGTCCAGCATCTGACCGAGCCGCCGGCGCGAGAGGTGGCCGCTGGCCGCGCGGGAGGGAAACAGGAACCGCTCCGCCCGCGCGCGTGCGGTAGCCGCCTTCGGCAGGCTTGCCTCGCGCACCCCAAGCCAGGTCACCAGTGAATCAAGCGCCGGCGGGCCGAGCGGGCAGACCCTTTCGCGCCCGCCCTTTCCGCGTACCGTGATTTCCGCGCTCTCCCAGCGCCCGTTCCGCCGTCTCGGCAAGGCGCCAAGCGGCAAGCCGACGAGTTCACTCGCGCGCAGACCGGTGGCGTATAACAGTTCGACAAGGCAGGTCAGGCGCGGATCGTCCCGGCAGGCTTCGAGGAGACGCGTCATTTCCTGGCGTGACAGGACGTCCGGCACTTCACGTCTCGCGGCCGGGGATTCGAGCCTGGCGGTCGGGTCGTCGGTGCGCTCGCCCTCCTGGAATTCGAAGCGAAAGAAGCGCCGCAATGCCGACATTTTCCGGGATACGGTCGACGCGGCGAGGCCGCGGGCCGCATAATCGCGCTGCAAACCTGAAAGCTCTTCAGCGCTCGCCCGGCTGAGTGCGCCGCCCAGCGCCTCGGAAGCCTCGCGAAGGTCGCGGGCATAGGCTTCCAGCGTATTGCGCGCCGCGCCGCGCTCGGCGCTCATCATTTCGAGAAACGCCTCTATCCGGATCCTGTCAGTCATGACAGGTTCCATCGCACCGAAAGGGTTATGAAACCGCTAGCGCACCGACTTCCAGTATCCCGCCGCCTCCAGCGCCAGGTCACGCGACACATCCTCAGCCCCGATGGCGGCGAGCGCGTCGATGATGGCGATGAGGTCGGCTTCCGGAAGCCGGCTGGGGTCACCGCGCGTCAGCGAAAGGATGGACAGGACGGCTTCGCCGGCCGCATCGGCTTCGGCGGCCGCCTGGATCGCCAGCATCCGCCAGTCCGAACCGCCGGCTTCGCGATTGGGCGGCTGGGACGCCATGAGGGCCCGCCCGGCGGCTGTCGGCGGAATGTCGAGCGCGGTCCAGAGCGCGAACAGCCGCGCGGCATCGCCCTTGCGTGCCTGTCCCTGCGCATGTTCGACGAGCCTGTCGGCGACCGCCTCGAGGCGTTCGGTTTCCTGCCGGGGCCGGGCCAGGAGGATCAGACCGTCGACCAGGGCATGATCGAATTCATCAACCGGCGGGGCATCCTTTATACGCGTGGCCCGGCTCCAGGCCCCGGCCCGCTCCAGTCGGCCGGCAGCAAGTTCCGCGCGCGCGAAGGTCAGAGCATAGCGGACGGTTTGCGGATTGCGCGGCAGGCGCATCAGGTCATCGGCGAAGAGACGCGAGACCGCAGCGAACCGGGCCGGATTGGCCGCAGAAGAGCGCAGGGCCATGGCCAGTTTCCGGGCCCGTTCGGAATCGCCGGCATCTGTGTCGTCAAAGGCGAGAACGGCCACCTCGATCGGGCGCGCGGGTTGGAAACCCTCGGTTTCGAGCAGGCGGGAATAGAGCTCGCGGTGCGTGCTTGCATCCATGAGCCCGGACTCAGCTGCCAGCCCGGCGGCAAGCACGCGGATGCCCACCGGCAGGGATTGGCGCGTCGCCATCGCCGTGGCGAGATCGGGACGGGTTGGCGTGATGGCATTGTCCGGCGGCTCAAGCCCGAGTTTCGTCGACAATTCGAGATTGAGGCCGGTATCGAAGCGCGCCGGCGGGCGCTCGGCGTCCTCCGGCAGGCCGGGCGAGAGAACCGCCTCGTAGAACCAGTCATCCTCGACACCGGCCGACTGGGCAAATTCCACTGCGAGTTCCGCCGCGCCCTGATCTTCCTGCAACACCGCGCAGACGGCACGCAACTTGGCCCAGAACCGGCCATCCTGGGGCTGGGACGCATCACGGCAGGCGCTGCGCCGGTTACCGAGGGCGAGTTGCAGATCGACGGCAACGGCCTCGCCGTCAAGGCCGCGGGGGTTTTCCTCCAGCCGGCCCATGAGGTCGGCCGCCGCCCTTGCTTCACCCAGTTCGTAAAGGATGCGCGCGCGCTCGGCGAGGACATCTTCGGCATCATCGCCATCGGGCCGCGCCGCCGGCGAGAGCACGACACGTCTCAGCAGGCTGCGCTCGGCCGGCGTGAGGTTGCGCGTGCGCACCTTTCGCATCAGCGGCAAGAGGTCGTCAGTGCGCGAGGCCTTCCACATGTCTGTCGGCATGGCGCGTTCGCCGTCTTCAAGAAAGCCGATGCCGAACGGATCGACGGCCTCCAGACCGCCCACCTCGACCTGCGCGGACGCCGCCGGCAGGGCCAGTGTGAAGGCGCCCGCCAGGGCCAGGGCTCTCAGCGGCCTAGAAAACATTCTCGATCTCCATTCTCACCTCGCCGGGCTCGGGACGTGCGGCATCAACGCTGCCGGCAAGCCAGACGGCCAGGGCTGCGAGCGCCAGGACAAGCAGCAGGAAGATTATCAGCCATTTTCGCATCGTCGGGCCCTTCAGCTTCGTCGGCGGGTGGCAGGCATTGCCCGTCAGCCCCGCAGCATATAGGACAGACTGACAGGAGCCGAAAAGACCATGGGCGCAGACACAACACTGCTCGGCAATTCCCGCCAGAACAAGACGCATTATGCAGATCGCACGATTGCCCTTGTCGGCCTGATGGGCGCGGGCAAGTCCACCGTGGGCAAACGCCTGGCCGAGGCGCTCGGCCGGGAATTCTATGACAGCGACGCCGAAATCGAAAAGGCGGCGGGCCTGTCCATATCGGACATCTTCGCGATTCATGGGGAGAACGAGTTCCGCCGCGGCGAGAGACGCGTGCTTGAACGCCTGCTCGGCGAGACGCCTCATGTCCTGGCCACGGGCGGGGGGGCCTATCTCGACCCGTCCACGCGCGACCTCCTGCGCGAAAAGGCGGTCACGGTCTGGTTGAACGCGGACCTCGAAACGCTGTGGAACCGGGTGTCGCGGCGTAATACGCGTCCGCTGCTGCGTGATCCGGACCCCAAGGGAGTTCTGCAGCGCCTGTTTGATGAACGCGAACCGATCTATGCGCAGGCCGACCTGTCGGTGCGCAGCCATGACGGTCCCCATGACCGCACGGTGCGCGACATTCTCGCCGCCCTGGAGAGCTGGAGGCCTGCATGATCGGAGAGGAGACGACCGTGCGCAGCGTCGGCGTCGAACTGGGCGCCCGCCGCTACGAGATCCTGATCGGGCCCGGTCTTGTGCGCGAAGCCGGGCGGCACATCGCCCCGCTCGCCGGCGGGGCGCGCGCCTTCATCATGTCCGACGAGACTGTCGCGGCCCATCATCTCGAGCCGCTCACGGACTCGCTCGCCCGCGCCGGACTTGCATCGAGCGCGCATGTGCTCGCCCCCGGGGAGGCAAGCAAATCCTTCGGCGAGCTCTCGCGCGCACTCGACTGGCTCCTGGAAGCCGGTGCCAATCGCGGCGACGTGCTGGTGGCCCTCGGCGGCGGTGTGATCGGCGATCTTGCCGGGCTGACGGCGGCGCTGATGAAACGCGGCATGGCATTCGTCCAGGTGCCGACAACGCTGCTTGCCCAGGTCGACAGCTCGGTGGGCGGCAAGACCGCCGTCAATACGCGCCAGGGCAAGAATCTGGTCGGCGCCTTCTATCAGCCACGACTGGTGCTGGCCGATACTGCGACACTTTCCACGCTGGCCCATCGCGAACGGGCCGCCGGCTATGCCGAGATTGTCAAATATGGCCTGATCGGTGACCCGGAATTCTTTGACTGGCTGGAGGCGAATGGCGCCGGCGTCATGGACCTGGACGCAGGCCTGCTTGCCCGGGCGGTGGCGCGCTCCTGCGAGGCCAAGGCGCAGATCGTCGCCCGGGATGAACGCGAAGGCGGTCTGCGCGCGCTGCTCAATCTCGGACACACATTCGGCCATGCGCTGGAAGCGGCGAACGGTTACGGGCCTGGGCTGCTGCATGGGGAGGCGGTGGCCTGCGGCATGTGCCTGGCTGCGCGTTATTCGGTGCGCGCGGGCCTGATGGCCGACTCTGAAGCCGGCCGCGCGGAAGACGTGCTGGCCCGGGCGGGGTTGGCGACACGGCTTCCCCGGCTGTCCGGCGGCCCGTATGACCCCTCCGCGCTGCTTGAGCATATGCAGCAGGACAAGAAAGTGCGCGGAAATGCCCTGCCGCTCATTCTCATGCGCGGGATCGGACGTGCTTTCATCCAGCCCGAAGCGGACCGGGCGGATCTGCTCGATTTCCTGCAAGCCGAGGCCGCCGCGGAATAGACCAAGATGATCATCGGAACTGCCATCGCCATTCTCTGCCTGCTCTGCATGTCGGGTTTCTTTTCCGGCTCGGAGACCGCCCTGACCGCGGCCTCGCGTGCGCGTATGCACTCGCTCGAAAAGGAGGGCGACAAGCGCGCCGCCGCTGTCAACCGCCTGCTGGCCGACCGCGAGGGCCTGATCGGTGCCATCCTGCTGGGCAACAATCTCATCAATATCCTCGCCTCGGCACTGGCCACCTCGCTGTTCATCTCGCTGTTCGGGCCTGGCGGACTGGCGACGGCCCTGGCGACGGCTTTGATGACCATACTGGTCCTCGTCTTTGCCGAGGTCCTGCCCAAGACCTATGCGATCACGCGGTCGGATTCGATGGCGATGAGCGTGGCACGACCGATCGGCTGGGTTGTCATGTCTGTCGGCTGGATCGTCACCGGCATACAGGCGATCGTGAATACCACGCTGCACCTGATCGGCGTGCGCGAGGCCAGCGAAATGGTCGCTTTCGAGGAAGAGATCCGCGGTGTCGTGGAATACCACCATTCGGAAGGCGGCATGGGCCCGGCCGAGCGGCACAGGCTGGTCGGGGCGCTCGATATCATGGACCTGACCATCGAGGAGGTCATGATCCACCGGAAGAATATCAACATGCTGGACGCCGAGCTCGGCCCGCGTGAACTGATCATGAAAGCGCTGGCCAGCCCGCATACGCGCCTGCCGCTTTATCGCGGCGACCAGGAAGAGATTGTCGGCATCCTCCACGCCAAGGATCTGCTTCGCGTGATTGCGGCGCAGGGCGGAGACCTGGACAATCTGGACATTTCCGAGATCATCCGAGAACCCTGGTTCGTGCCGGAAACGACGCCGGTGCAGGACCAGCTCGACCAGTTCCTGCAGAAGCGCAGTCATTTTGCGCTGGTTGTCGATGAATATGGCGCCTTGCAGGGCCTGGTGACGCTGGAGGACATTCTCGAGGAAATCGTCGGCGATATCCGCGACGAGCACGATGTCCCGGTTCAGGGCGTGCGCCCGCAGCCCGATGGCTCGGTCAATGTCGATGGATGGGTCACGATCCGCGATCTCAACCGTGCCACTGGCTGGGACCTGCCCGATGAGGGGGCGGTCACGGTGGCCGGGCTCGTTATCCACGAGGCCCAGACCATTCCCGAGCCCGGCCAGTGCTTCGCCTTTCACGGTTACCAGTTCGATGTCCTGCGCCGCATGCGCAACCAGATCACCGGACTGAAGGTTCAGGCGCTTGACGCCGACGAGAGCGTCGAGGCCGTGGGCAACTGAACGCGCCGGCATGGTTGACTTCCCCAGCGTCGGACCTCTCGCATGAGCGCGACGACAAACTGGAGGAAGATCAATGAAGGTTGCGTGCCTGAAAAAGCCCGGCGGACTTGAAAATATCGTGATCGAGGAGCGCAAGGATCCTGCGCCGGGACCGGGTGAAGTGCTGATGCGGTGCCGGGCGAGTTCCCTGAACTTCCATGACTTCGCGGTCGTTTCAGGGATGATTTCCTGCGATGACGGACGCATTCCGATGTCTGACGGAGCTGGCGAGGTTGCGGCTGTGGGCGATGGCGTGCGGCGCTTCATGCCGGGCGACCTGGCGGTCTCCACCTTTTTCCCGAACTGGACGGGCGGCGAACCGGAGCTGGCGCGCCTTCTGGGGGTGCCGGGCGATCATGCCGACGGTTTTGCCGCCGAATATGTCGTGATGCCCGAAACGGCGCTGACCCGCGCGCCGGCCGGCTATGATGCCGGTGAGGCGGCGACGCTGCCCTGCGCGGCGCTGACCGCCTGGCGTGCCCTCATGGTGGAAGCGAAGGTCAAGCCCGGCGACTGGGTGCTCACACAGGGCACGGGCGGTGTGTCGATCTTTGCGCTGCAGTTTGCCAAGGCCGCCGGATGCCGGGTGATCGCCACCTCATCCTCGGATGAAAAGCTCGAAAGGCTGAAATCGCTGGGTGCCGATCATCTCATCAATTACAAGGAAACCCCGGAATGGGGAAAGGCGGCCAAGGAATTCACCGGCGGGCGCGGGGTCGATGAGGTTGTCGAGATCGGCGGGCCCGGCACGCTCGCCCAATCGATCACGGCCGCGCGCATAGGCGGCCATATCTCGCTCATCGGCGTGCTGACGGGAATTTCCGGAGAAGTGCCCACGGCCCAGCTGTTCAGCGCGAACATCACGCTGAAGGGCATCACTGTCGGCTCACGCGACGAACAGGAAGACATGATCGCCGCGATCGAGGCCAATGGCATCAAGCCGGTGATCAGCGACCGTTTCCCCTTGGACGACCTGGCCGGCGCCTTCGCCCATCAGGCCGCCCAGAAGCATTTCGGGAAGATTGTTGTCGATATCTAGAGCCCATTCGGAGCCAACGGATCTCTCTTCGAACGAAGAGGCGCGGCGAAACAGGAAACCCGCGTATCTCGATTGGCTCCGATTGACTTGAAGACGCGTCGGAACGGGACTGAGCGCGCTCAAGCCGGGCGGGTCTTGAGGGCGAGGGCATGCAGTTCCCCGCCCATCTTGCCCTTGAGCGCGCTATAGACAAGCTGGTGCTGGCGAACCCGGCTGAGCCCCTCGAAGGCGGGGGAGACGATTTCGGCCTGCCAGTGATCATTGTCCCCGGCCAGGTCGGTCAGTGTGATCTCGGCGTCGGGAAAAGCCTCTTTCAGGTGCGTTTCCAGTGTATCTCGGTCCATGGCCATGGGCAGCATCCTTGTCTTTTCCTCCCGAGGGATGGGGCCAGTCCGTCTCCGGTTCAAGAGGCGACCAGGCGGCCTGTAAGCCGGGTTCTGTCCTTTCCTGGCGGAAAGGGGCAGCCATTCCTCTGCACGGCCCATTGCTGGGCCGCGTCAAGCGACACACCCGGGGCGCATGGCCGGAGACGGGCCCTGTGCGCCCCCTACTCGGTCTTGCTCCGGGCGGGGTTTACCATGCCGCGACCGTTGCCGGCCGCGCGGTGGGCGCTTACCCCACCCTTTCACCCTTACCGCTGACCAAAGTCAGCGGCGGTCTGCTTTCTGTGGCACTTTCCCTCGGCTTGCGCCGGGCGGGTGTTACCCGCCGCCCTGTCTCCATGGAGCCCGGACTTTCCTCCATCACCGGCCCGAAGGCCGGCAACAGCGGCTGCCCGGCCGCCTGGTCAGTCAGTTACATAAGCGGTTCAGGCCGCACATGCCAGAGACTGGCCAAACTTCAGTGCGCCGTTTAGGGCAGGTCTCGACAAGGGAGCCCGGACCTGGGAATGACCGACATGCACAGCGAATCGAAGCCGCGACCCTGGTGGATGTGGTGGCTTGTCCTGCCCCTCTGGCGCGCATTCCGGCGCATGTCGCACCCCAATGTCCGGATCGTGACGGGCGGCATCGCCTTCTATGCGCTGTTCTCGATTTTCCCGCTGATCTATTTGACGCTGACGGTCCTGATCGCCGTTGTGCCCGACGATATGAGCGAGCAGATCGCCGGCTCGATCAGCCAGGTCTTGTCGAGTAATGTCGCGCCGCTCAACCGGGAAGATGTGAGCATCATCTCGCAGCTCACCCCGCAGGGACTGACCGTGCGCGCCGTGGTCGCCTTCATTCTCGTGGCCTATACCGCCTCGGCCGGCGCCAAGGCGGCGATCACGGGCGTGCGCATGATCGCGGGCGGTGAGCAGAAGACGCGCATGCTGCGCTTCCAGGCGACCTCCCTTCTCATGACCACCCTCATGGTCCTGCTGGTCTGGGGACTTGGCGCCGCGCAACTGACCATCACCGCGATCCGCGAAGCCAGCGGGCCGGCCGCGGAGTTTGCAGGCCTGATCGCCCGGGCGGCCTCGACGCTCTGGATCACCAAATGGGTGGCGAGCTTCCTGCTTTTCTATCTCGTGATCGCATTGTCGCTTCGCCAGCATAGCGGGCGCGCCCGACTGGTCGGGGCGGCGGTCGGCGCAGTTGGCTGGCTGGCCATCACCTGGGGGTTCCAGCTCTATCTGCGCTTTTCCGTTCTGGACACGATTTATGGCGCCCTGGCCTCGCTGATCCTGGCCTTTATCTGGCTGACCGCCTCGGTCTCCTCGCTCCTGTTCGGGGCCGCGCTGGCGGTCGAACTCGCCAGGGTTCAGCCGCGCCAGGCCCGGTAGGCGTCGTTCACGGCCGCGATCATGGCAAGGCAGGAAAGGTCCGCTTCGCCGGTGACCTGCCGTGGGCGCCAGCGACGCTGGAAGGCCGTGACGACCGCTTCGGTCCGGGCGTCGAAGACGCCGCTCCGGGGCAGGTCATAGCCGATGGCGGCGAGCTGGTCCTGCATGCGGCGCACCGCCGGGCCGCTCTCGCCGGAGACAAGCCCGCGCCCGCGCAGGGCTTGCCCCGTCAGCTGCGGCGCCTTCTCAGGCCAGAGGCCGATTCCGTGCCTGGCCAGGCGTTCCCAGGGGAAATGCTCGCCGGGATCGCGCTTTCGCTCCGGGGCGATGTCGCTATGGCCGACAATGCGTGTCTGGGGAATGGCATGGCGCGTGAGTATTGCCTGGCAGAGGCTGGTGACAGCGGCGACCTGCACATCGCGAAACGGGGACAGGCCACCCTCGTCGAGCGGGAAGTCATGCCCGCCATTGACGATCTCGACGCCGATGCTGCGTGAATTGAGGTCGTCATCGCCCTGCCAGGAGGCCGCACCGGCATGCCAGGCGCGGTGGGCCTCATCCACCATCTGGATGATAAGGCCATCCTCGAGCACAACATAATGGGCCGAGACGCTGGCCTCCGGGTCCGCCAGCCGCGACAGCGCCGCCTCGGCGCTCTTCATGCCGGTATAATGCAGGACCAGCATGTCCAGCCGATGCCGGCGGGCATTGAAATTGGGGCTGGCTCGCCAGGCGATCCGCATCAGCTCGCCCCCCCGATCTTGCGCCCGAAAGCGGCTTCGGGAAGCGCCTTGTTGCGTCGCACGGCAATGACGAAAACCCCGCTCAGGGAAATGGCGGCCCCGGCGATGAGGCGCAGCGTCAGCGGTTCGCCAAGCAGGGTGATGCCGAACACCACGCCCCAGATCGGCGTCATCAGGGTCAGTGGCGAGAGCAGCGAGACATCATATTTCTTGATTAGGCTGTAAAAGCCGCCATGGCCGAAAATCGACACGCCGAGCACGGCAAAGGCGGTCGCAAGCCAGACCATCCAGCCGCCGGCGGAATAGCTCGCCGCCTGACCCGACTCCAGGGCAAAGGAGAGCGCGAAGAGTGGGGCAAACGAGAACATGCCCACCCAGGCCTGCATCCGAAAGGCCGAGATCGGCGCCATCCGCTTCATCAGGATGCCGCCGCACGCGCCGATAAAGGCGGATATCACGACATAGACGAGGCCGAAGGACAGTGCCATGCCGTCCGGGTCGATCGCGATCAGCATGGAGCCGGCAAAGGCCAGCATGATGCCCAGCCCGCGCCGCCAGCCCACGGTTTCTCCGAGAAACGCCATGGACAGCAGCGTGGAAAACGGCACGCCCAGCTGGCCGACCACGGCCACTGCGCTCGCCTCGGCGCTGGCAAGGCCCAGGAACAGGAGGGCGAAATGGGCCGCGCCGATACACATCGATATGATGAAGAGGGTCTTCAGGTCGCCGGGAAGGGGGCGCAGGAACGGCGCAAGCACCAGCGCAATCCCGGCAAAGCGCACTGCCGCAAAGAAGATCGGCGGCACGCCGGCATCGGCCACCACCCAGCGCGTGACCACGATATTCAGCCCCCAGACGAGGCAGACGGCGAAAAGGAGGGCGAAGTCGCGGAAATTCATTCCGCGGGGCCTAGCAGGCTTTCATGTCGCTTGGGAGACAGAAATGCGGTCGTCAGTTCAGTACCTTGACCCTGTTGCGATCTTCGAGAAGGATCACCGTCGGCGCATATTGTTTGGCCTCCTCGGCATCGATCTGGGCGAAGGCGGCGATGATCACCGTATCGCCGACCGCGAAATGGCGCGCGGCGGCGCCGTTCACCCCGATCGTCTTCGAGCCGCGCGGCGCTTCCAGGGCATAGGTGGAGATACGCGCCCCATTGGTGACATTCCAGATATCCACGCGCTCATGGGGCAGAATGCCGGAGGCGTCGAGCAGGTCCTGGTCGATGGAAACCGAGCCTTCATAATGAAGGTCGCACTGCGTCACGGTGGCAGAATGCAGTTTGGCTTTCAGCATGTTGAGCAGCATGCTCCATAACTCCCTGTCGTTCCTTGTGGCGCACCTCTCCGGGCCGCCGCGGCGGCGTTGATACCCGCCACCTGTGACCTAACGTAACTTGTTTCGCTGCAACGCAGAACAGCGGCAGATATGCATTTTCTGCGCCCAGGGTCAAAACCTGAGTCGGATAGACAGGTTCCGCCTGTGCGCGCGGGATTTTCTGCAGGTGCGAAAATGTCAGGCTCCGGTCATGTCGGCCAGGACATGCGCGAGCAGCTTCTGGAAGCCCTTCGCGAACAAGGGCGACCAGGTATGGTCGTCACTGTCGATCGGTTTGGTCGAATTAAGCCCCGCCACCAGCATGTCGCCATCTGATAGCATCATCCAGGGCCCGCCGGAGGAGCCCTCGGTCAGACCGTTTTGCGCCTTCATCACATGCAGCGCGCCGCTATCAAGGCGTTGGCCGGTGCTGGCGAACAGGAACCGTCCGTCGAATTCGAAGCCCGATCCGGGACGGCGCGGATAGCCGAGGCTGGAAAACGGCCCGTCCGGAACCGTGTTGGCGAGGAGGCCAGCGGTGCCTGTCACGTGCGAGATGGGCGCATCGATGCGGATGAAGGCAAAATCATGCGCCCCGGCGCCGGTGCCGGGCGCAGGAGCTTTCCATCCGCTGAGAATATAGGCGCGTTTGCCTGCCCAGTTGCCGGCGCCGCGCTCGCCCTTGTATTGCGGCTGGAACAGTACCCAGTCGGCAAAGCCGCGCTGGCCGGTCAGGTCGGCGCCGCGCGAGAAGGCGCAGTGGGCGGCTGTCAGAACAACCCGCTCGGTGACCACGGTGCCCGTGCAATAGCGGATACGTCCGTCAAAGCTGGCCGTGATGCGTCCCACGGCCGAAACCGGGTGTCGGGCCGGGTCAGCAACGGCTTCGGTGATCGCGCCGTCCAGCCTTTCCGGGGCGGACACAAGCCGCTGGAGGCCATCGGTTTGCGGGCCAGCATCGGCCGGCGCAATGCCCGGCTTGACGAGCGTGGCCGCTTCCAGCCGGTCGATACTGCCCGGCCCGGGCTTGCGCGAAAGATCGAGCTGCATCTCGAATACGCCCGCACCGGCCGGCGGGGGCTCGGCCTGCGACACCGCGCGTTCATGGCCCGGCGGCGGCTGCAAGGCGGCTTGCAGTACGTCAAGATTGGCGTCGATATCCATGGTCGCATCATGCCGGCCGGGAATGAAGAAAGTCCAGCATGCCGGACAGTTTCACGCCGTTCAGGCGATATCGAACAGGGCCTCGCCCTCTTCGATAGCGAATTTTCCGCCCTCGGTGATGCCGGCGACACGCCCCGGGGCCTCCGCGAGCGCGGTTTCCGCAAAGAAACCGGCCAGGGCGGTCATTCGCGCGCGCTGGCGGGCATTTTCCTCCCGGGCCGCCACAGCGCTGCGCGCCAGGAAATGCCCGCCAATCACATCGCCGGCAAGCTCGAGATAGGCGGTCGCGCCGGCCAGCGCGCGCTGGCGGTCGGACTGCATCGCATCCACCAGCCAGGCCGTTGCGCTGTCCAGCGCACCGGCAGCCGCTTCGAGCCGGTCGGCAACCTGCACCAGCTGGGGGTCGTTTGTTGCGCGGGCCTCGCGCACGGTGTCATGGATCTCGCCCAGCATGGCATTCATGGCCGCGCCGCCGTCACGCGCGACCTTTCGCCCGGCAAGATCGATGGCCTGGATGCCGTTCGTGCCTTCATAGATCGGCGCGATCCGGGCATCGCGATACAACTGCGCGGCCAGGGTTTCATCCATGAATCCCATGCCGCCATGCACCTGAACGCCGAGACTGGCCATTTCCACGCCCATATCGGTGGACCAGGCCTTGGCGATCGGGGTGAGCAGGTCCTCGCGCGCGGCCGCGGCGGTGCGCGCCTCGTCGCTGTCAGCGGTTTCGGCGAGATCGGCGGCCACACCGCAGGCATAGCAGATCGCGCGTGCCGCCATGACATGGGCCCGCATCGTGGTCAGCGTGCGCCGGATATCGGCATGGTGAAGGATCGGGGCGGGGCCCTCCACACCCTCGGCTCGGCCCTGCTTGCGCTCCTGGGCATGGGACCAGGCGGTCTGCCAGGCGGCCTCGCCCACGCCCACGCCCTCCAGGCCGACATTCAGGCGCGCCGAGTTCATCATGGTGAACATATGGGCAAGCCCCTTGTTCTCCTCGCCAACCAGCCAGCCCGTTGCGCCATCATACTCCATCACGCAGGTCGGGCTGGCATGGATGCCGAGCTTCTTTTCCAGGCCGATACAGGTCACGCCATTGCGCGGCCCCGGCGACCCGTCCGCATTCACGAGCCTCTTGGGCACCACGAAGAGGGAGACGCCTTTCGAGCCCTCGGGCGCGTCCGGCAGGCGGGCGAGCACCAGGTGGATGATATTCTCCGCCATGTCATGATCGCCCCAAGTGATATAGATCTTCTGCCCGGACAGGGCATAGCTGCCATCGCCATTCGCCACCGCACGAGTCTTGAGCGCGCCGACATCGGAGCCGGCCTGGGGCTCGGTCAGGTTCATGGTCCCGGTCCACTCGCCCGATATGAGCCGCGGCAGGAACATCTCCTGCTGGTGCGGCGTGCCGTGCGCGATGAGCGCTTCGATCGCGCCGAATGTCAGCAGAGGGCACAGCCCGAAGGACATGTTGGCGCCATGCACCATTTCCATCACCGCCAGCGCGAGGCCCTTGGGCAGCCCCTGCCCGCCAAATTCCTCGGGAAAGGCGAGGCCCATCCAGCCGCCATCGCGAAACGCACCATAGGCCTCGGCAAATCCGGGGGCGGTCTTCACGCCGTCTGCGGTCAGTTGCGCCCCGATCCGGTCGCCTTCGGCATTGAGCGGCGCGAGAATATCTCGCGAGAGTTTTCCGGCTTCTTCGAGGATCGGCGCGACCAGTTCGGGATCGAAAGCGTCCATTCCGGGCCGGCCTTCCAGCCGCCCGAGGCCGGCGACGCGCTCCAGAATGAAGGCGATGTCATCTGTCGGTGCGGTGTAGCTCATGCGCGCCTCGGAGTTCACGAATTTGTGTTCAACTGCTGTTTATCGTAACGCGCCTCTGGCATGTCTCAAAGGGTGCGCTATCTGGTCGCAAGTCGATCAGGCAATCAACCGGGAAGGAGTCCGATCCGATGCGCTCATTCATGACGGCCACTGCGGCCATTGCTCTCGCCACAGGCTGCGCGACCGCCGAACAGACGCTGGAAGGCGTTCCGAGCGGAGCCTACGAACTGGAAAACACGCATGCGATGCTGATCTGGAAGGTGAATCATCTCGGCCTGTCCACTTACATTTCGCGTTTCACCGAATTCGATGCCAGCCTCGACTTCAATCCCGAGGATCCGGCCGCGTCCAGCCTGTCCGTGTCGGTCAATCCCGCATCGGTCGAGACCGATTATCCGGGCGACTTCAAGGAAGGCCATCCGGACAGCGAGTATGACACCTGGAATGACGAGCTGGCTTTCGGCGACAGCTGGCTGAATGCCGACGAGCATCCCGAAATAACCTTCGTTTCGACTGGCATCGAGACGACCGGCGATTATACCGGCGAGGTCACCGGCGACCTCACTTTCCTGGGTGTGACAAAGCCTGTGACGCTGGATGTGACCTATAACGGCACGCAGAACATGCGCGGGCGCAAGATCGGTTTCTCGGCCACCGGCACGATCGACCGCACCGAATTCGGACTGGGCACTTATGCCCCGATGATCGGCACGGATGTCGAGCTGGAAATTGAAGCCGAGTTCGTCCCGGCGAGCGACGACGCCGAATAAGGACCGGCCGCAAGCCGCAGGGGCCGCCGTTTCGCATTGCGCCGGGACGGCGGCCCGCTTATTTCTGGCGCAGCGGATTTCAGGGAGCAGAGTATGGTCGCAGGATCGCAGGCCGGTTCCGGACACAGATCCCCGCGCTATACCAGCGTGGCCATCGCGCTTCACTGGGCGATCGCACTGGCCATTATCGGCATGATCGCGCTGGGCTGGTTCATGGGCGACCTGCCGGACAGCGATCCGCGCAAACAGGATCTTTACCAGCTGCACAAATCGGTCGGTATAACGATCCTTGTTCTGACACTGGCGCGCATTGCCTGGCGCGTGATGAACCCGCCGCCGGCCTTGCCGACCGGAATGGCCGGCTGGGAGCAGAAGCTGTCCCATGGGGTCCATGTCGGCTTCTATGCGCTGATGATCCTGATGCCGCTTTCGGGCTGGCTCTATGTGTCCACGGCCCATGAATTCGACGTCGCCACCGTCCTGTTCGGCATGCTTTCCTGGCCGGACATTCCCTTTGTGGGCTTTCTTGCCAATGAGACCGGCCATGCCGTGGTCGAATTCATCCATTCGAAGCTGGCCTGGGCAGCGATCATCCTGCTGGCCATGCATGTCGGCGGCGCGCTGAAGCATGACATCCTCGATGAGGAAGGCGTGCTGAAACGCATGATCCCGGGCCTGTTCGGGCGCACCGGTCCCCCCGCCAGCCCTGCACGCGGCTTCATTCCGGCCTTTGGCGGCGCGCTGGGCGTTTTTGCCATTGTGGCCTGCGCCCCCATGCTGACCTCCGGCGGCGGTAGCGGCGCCGCCGTCAACAGTGCGGCGCCTCTGGATGGCGCCAATTGGGAGGTGGTGCCCGATGAATCCGAAATCGTTTTTTCCGGCACGCACGAAGGCAATCCTTTCGAGGGCCGTTTTGAGAACTGGTCGGCCTCAATCGCCTTTGACCCGGCCCGCCTCGATGAAAGCGAGGTCTCTGTCGAGGTGCGCACAGGATCGGCCGTCACCGGCACCAAGCTTTACGATGATACGCTGCGCCAGGGCGAGTGGTTTGCGGTCAGCGATTTCCCGGTGGCGCGCGTTTCGCTTGGCGAGTTTCGCGAAACCGAGGCTGGCTATTCCGCCACCGCGAGTGTGACGATCAAGGAAGCCACGCAAACCGTGCCCCTTGAGTTCACGCTCGATATCGAAGAGGGCCGGGCCCGCATGGAGGGCGGGACCGTTCTGTTGCGCGACTCGCTCGATCTCGGTCAGCAAAGCGATCCCGATGCGAACTGGGTATCCGACAAGATCGAGGTGGATGTACGCGTCGAGGCCGTGCGCGCAGGTGGCGATTGACACGGCGTCCCGTGAGGCGCAGGCCCATGAAACGATGACCGCACCGGTTCAAAAGGCTACCCCTGATGCCATCGCCGAGGCTGCGGATATTCTGCGCCGTGGCGGACTCGTCGCGGTTCCCACCGAAACCGTCTATGGACTTGCCGTCGATGCGGCCAATCCTGATGCCGTGGCCCGGCTCTACGAGGTCAAGGGCCGGCCGCGTTTCAATCCGCTCATCGCTCATGTCAACGGGCCGGAAATGGCGAAGCGCGAAGCCGTCCTGGAAGGCGCGGCCGCATTCGCCGCGGGCTTTTACTGGCCGGGGCCGCTCACGCTTGTCCTGCCGGCCGCGCCTTCGGGAAGGGTCTGCGATCTGGCGCGGGCGGGCCTCGACACGATTGCCCTTCGCCATCCCAGCCATTCGGTCGCCCATGACCTGGTCACGGTCTTTGGCGGCCCGCTCGTCGCGCCATCGGCCAATCCTTCAGGGCGCATAAGCCCGGTCACGGCCCGGGATGTCGCCGCCGATCTTGGCGACGGTATCGATCTCATCCTGGATGGCGGACGCTGCCCTGTGGGGATTGAATCCACCATTGTCTCCTTTGTCGGCGACCCGCCGGAACTGTTGCGGCCCGGCGGGCTCGACCCGGCGGCGCTGGAAAGGTTCCTGAGCGTCAGTCTGGCCCGGCCGGGCGATGAGACCGCGAGCCCGCGCGCGCCGGGACAGCTTGCCCGTCATTACGCGCCGAATGCGCAATTGCGGTTGAACGCGGTGTCTGCGCAGGCCGATGAAGTATTGCTGGGTTTCGGACCGGTGGCCGGGGCAAGCGCCAATCTCTCGCCCCGCGGCAATCTGGCCGAAGCGGCGGCCAACCTGTTTGCCATGCTGCGCTGGCTCGACGGGCGCCACGAGCGCATCGCCATTTCGCCCATCCCGCAAGAGGGGCTGGGCGAGGCGATCAATGACCGTCTGCGGCGGGCGGCGGCGCGATAAGGTCCCAGGGATTGCCCCAGGGATCCTCGAACACCACGACGCGGCCGTAAGGTTCGCTGCGCGGCTCGCCCCGGATGACGACGCCAGCGGCCTTCAGCGCCGCGAAATCGCGTGCGAAATCGTCGGTGTGCAGGAAAAACCCGACCCGGCCGCCGGCCTGGCGCCCTATGGCGGTGCGCTCCTCGGCATTCTTCGGCTGGGCCAGCAGGAGCGCGGTCTCGCCGCCGCGCGGACGCACGCGCACGAAGCGCTTTGTTTCGCTGAGCACGGTGTCCTCGACAAGCTCGAAACCGAGCACGCTGGTGAAGAAGGCGATGGCGGCGTCATAATCGGGAATGACGAGGGTGATATTGGCGAGATGGGGCATCACTCCGCCGCGACACGCGCATAGGGGTCATAATTCAGTATGGGCGCGAGCCAGCGCTCGGCCTTGCGGACATCCCAGCCCTTGCGGGTGGCATAATCCTCGACCTGGTCGCGTTCGATGCGGCCGACGGCGAAATAGGCGCTTTCGGGGTGGGCGAAATAGAGCCCCGAGACACTGGGCGAGGGGTCCATGGCATAGCTGGACGTCAGCGCGACACCGATCCGCGCCTCGGCGTCGAGCAGGCGGAAGATCGTTTCCTTTTCGGTATGGTCCGGCTGGGCGGGATAACCGGGCGCGGGGCGGATACCGCGATATTTCTCGCGGATCAGCGCCTCATTGTCGAGATTCTCATCGGGCGCATAGGGCCACAGCTCGCGGCGCACGCGTCTGTGCATGTATTCCGCCATCGCCTCGGCGAACCTGTCAGCCAGAGCTTTCACCATGATGGCCTGATAGTCATCGCCCGCGGCCTCGAACTGTTTCGCCAGAATGTCGGCCTCGGGCCCGGCCGTGACGCAGAAGGCGCCGATATGGTCGCCCTCGGGCTGGATGAAGTCCGACAGGGCGAAATTCGGCCGCTCATTGGTCTTGACCATTTGCTGGCGCAGCGTGTGGAGGCGGTCGCCTGTTTCAAGCAGGATGTCATCACCTTGCGAACGCGCACCCCAGAAACCGATGACGGCCTTCGGGCTCAGCCAGCGCTCGCCGACGAGACGCTGCATCATCGCCTGTGTTTCGTTCCACAGGTCGGTGGCCGCCTCACCGACCACCTCATCTTCGAGAATGGCCGGATACCGGCCGGCCAGATCCCAGCTCGCGAAATAGGGCGACCAGTCGATATAGCGGGCCAGTTCGGCCAGGTCGAAATCCTCGTAAGTCTGCACGCCGGTGAAGCCGGGCGCAGGGGTGTCCACCGCCCCGGGCCGCGGGTCGAAGCGCTGCTCGCGTGCCTCGCCGATCGGCAGGCGCCGGGTGGGCGGCCCGCCCGCGCGCGAGGCTCTCAGCCGTTCATGGCGGGCCTTTGCCGCTTCCCAATAAGCCGGGCGCTCCTCGTCGCTCATCAGGGCGCCGACGACGCCCACCGCGCGGCTGGCATCGCTGACATGGATGATCGGAGCGCGGCCATAGGCCGGCTCGATCTTTACCGCGGTATGGGCCGGGCTTGTCGTCGCCCCGCCGATCAGAAGCGGCAGGTCCATGCCGCGCCGCTCCATCTCCGCGGCGACGAACACCATTTCATCAAGGCTCGGCGTGATCAGGCCGGACAGGCCGACCATGTCGACATTCTCCTTCTCGGCGGTGTCGAGAATGGTCTCGGCCGGGACCATGACGCCGAGATCCAGGATTTCATAGCCGTTGCAGGCCAGCACCACGCCGACGATATTCTTGCCGATATCGTGCACGTCGCCCTTCACCGTGGCGAGCAGGACCTTGCCGTTCGACTTGCCGACCATGCCCATCTCTTCCTTTTCCTTCTCCATGAAGGGTTCGAGATGGGCGACGGCGGCCTTCATCACGCGCGCCGACTTGACAACCTGCGGCAGGAACATCTTGCCCGCGCCGAACAGGTCGCCGACAATGTTCATGCCGTCCATCAGCGGGCCTTCGATGACGTGAAGCGGGCGCTCCTTCTGCTGGCGGGCTTCCTCGGTATCTTCGACGACATGGTCGAGAATGCCATGGATGAGCGCGTGTTCGAGCCGCTTCTCGACCGGCTCCTCGCGCCATTTGGTGTCCTTTTCGCGGGACTTGCCCTTCTGGCCGCGATAATCCTCGGCCAGGTCGACCAGCCGCTCGGTGGCGTCCTCGCGCCGGTTGAGAATGACATCCTCGACCGCCTCGCGCAGCTGCGGCTCGATCTCGTCATAGATGTCGAGCTGGCCGGCATTGACGATGCCCATATCCATGCCCGCCGGAATGGCATGATAAAGAAAGACCGAGTGCATGGCCCGGCGTACCGCCTCATTGCCGCGAAAACTGAACGAGATGTTCGACAGCCCGCCGGAAATATGCGCGCCGGGGCAGCGCTTGCGGATTTCACGCGCAGCCTCGATGAAATCGAGCGCATAGGTGTTGTGTTCCTCGATCCCGGTGGCCACGGCGAAAATGTTGGGATCGAAGATGATGTCCTGGGGTGCGAAGCCGACCTTCTCGGTGAGAATGCGGTAGGCCCGCTCGCAGATCTCGATCTTGCGCGGCGCCGTGTCGGCCTGGCCCTCCTCGTCAAAGGCCATGACCACGACCGCCGCGCCATAGGACAGGCATGTCCGCGCCTGTCGGATGAACGGGTCCTCTCCTTCCTTCAGGGAGATGGAATTGACCACGGCCCGGCCCTGAACGCATTTGAGGCCCGCTTCGATCACTTCGAATTTGGAACTGTCAACCATGACCGGTACGCGTGCAATGTCCGGCTCGGCGGCGATCAGGTTGAGGAAGGTGACCATCGCGTCTTCGGAATCGAGCAGGCCTTCATCCATGTTCACGTCGATGATCTGGGCGCCATTCTCGACCTGTTCGCGCGCCACCTCGACGGCTGTTTCGTAGTCAGCCTCCTTGATCAGCCTGCGAAAGCGCGCAGACCCCGTGACATTTGTGCGTTCACCGATATTGACGAAATTCTGAGCTGCGGATGTGGTCATGCGAATGTCCTTCCGGCCTCGAGCGGCCAGTTTCCGTCTGCAATGAAGGGATAGGCGCCGGAGGGGCGATTGAACCAGTAGACAAAGGCTTGCTCGCCGGTCTGCCGGCCAAGATCGTCCAGGAGTTCCGTCCGGCGCCTGAGATAGAGCGATGTCGAAGGATCGTCGCTCACGTCTTCGAAAGCGTCCAGCGCGGGCACGATCGCGGTGTCCGAGATACGCCACCTGACGGCGTGGCATAGCGTTTCGCCTTCCACGATGCCGGGAAAGCCGCCCAGATCATGCATCGCGGCGCGAAACCGGCACGGGCCTTCGAAACGGCCCGCCGCCTCAAGGTCGATATGCGCCGGCATGCCGGCCGCTCCCTTTTTCAGCAGGCCGTAAAAGGCGAACAGGTCGCCGGGTGAGACGGGCGGAGGCATTGCAGGTTCACCCCGCCAGGTCGAACGGCTCGAGACCCGACAAGCGCATCATGGGCGCCGGGCTGGGGATCTCGCGCGGCGGCTTTCCCTTCGCGGCGCTCGCAATCGCGGCGATATGGGCCGGCGTCGTGCCGCAGCAGCCACCGAGAATGTTGACAAGGCCGGAGCTTGCCCATTCCCCGAGCTGCGCGGAGGTTTCCTCCGGCGTTTCATCATACTCGCCGAACTCGTTCGGCAGGCCGGCATTGGGATAGGCGATCACACGTGTATCGGCCAGATTGGCGATGGCCGCGATATGTGGGCGCATGGCCTCGGCGCCGAGGGCGCAGTTCAGCCCGATGGCCCAGGGCCGGGCATGTCGTACGGAATACCAGAAGGCTTCCGCCGTCTGTCCCGAGAGCGTGCGGCCGGAGGCATCGGTAATCGTGCCGGAAATGACGACAGGCAAGTCTGTGCCCAGATCGACCAGCGCCTTGATGGCCGCCTTGGCGTTCAGCGTGTCGAAAATGGTCTCGATCAGGAAGGCGTCGATATGCGGCGCCATGGCCGCGGCCTGTTCCTGATAGGCGGCCTGAACCTGGTCGAATGTGACTTCGCGATAGCCGGGATTGTTCACGTCCGGGCTGAGCGAGAGTGTCTTGTTTGTTGGTCCGATGGCGCCGAGCACGCCGACTGGACGCCCGGCCGAATCTGCCGCACGGCGCGCGGCTTTCGCCCCTTCTTCCGCGATCTCGGATGCCAGGGCCTCCATCGCGTAATCGGCCTGTGCAATGGAGGTGGCGCTGAATGTGTTCGTCTCGACCAGGTCGGCGCCGGCGGCGATGAACTCGCCATGGATCGCCTCGATCATGTCGGGCCGTGTGAGATTCAGCAGGTCATTATTGCCCTGAAGGGGCTTGTCCCAGTCGGTAAAGCGCGACCCGCGAAAATCCGCTTCGCCCGGCTCGCGCGCCTGGATCATCGTGCCCATGGCGCCGTCGAGTATGAGAATACGGCTCTTCGCCTCCGCTGTGAGCGCGGAGAGTGTTTCTGTCAGTTCGGGCATGGTTCAGGCCGCCTTCGCTTGGGCATCGGCCGGTTTCAGGCCGAGGAGATGGCAGGTCGACAGTGCCAGGTTGGCACGGTTGAGCGTGTAGAAGTGGAAATATTCCACGCCTTCGCCGGCCATGTGATGGCACAGCTCGGCGGCCACATTCGCGGTGACGAGGTCGCGGGTTTCCGGATCGTCTTCGAGCCCTTCATAAAGCTGATGCAGCCAGTCGGGCAGGTACGCCTCGCAAAGTCCGGCAATCCTTTTCAGCCCCTTGAAATTCGGCTGCAGCATGATGCCGGGCACGAGCGGCATGGTGACTCCGGCGGCGGCGGCGCGGTCGCGAAAACGCAGGAACGTGTCCGGTTCGAAAAAGAACTGGGTAATGGCCCGGTCCGCGCCGGCTTCCTGCTTGGCCTTGAGCAGCGCCATGTCCTCGTCCCATCCGAGGCTGTCGGGGTGGCGCTCGGGATAGCAGGCGACCGACACTTCGAACACCTTGCCGAGGTCGGGGCGGTGTGCGCGCAGCCCGGCGACCAGGTCCACCGAGCTTTCATAGCCGCCCGGATGCGGCTTGAACGGTTCGCCCATGCCGTTCGGGCTGTCGCCGCGAAGGGCCACGATATGCTTCACGCCGGCTTGCCAATACGCCTCGGCCACGGCGTGGACGTCGCGCTTCGTGGCATCGACGCAAGTCAGATGAGCGGCCGGCGTCAGGCTGGTTTCCTGGGCCAGGCGCTTGACAGTGGCGTGGGTGCGCTCACGCGTGGACCCGCCGGCGCCATAGGTCACCGAAACGAAATCCGGCGCCATCGGTTCAAGACGGCGCACACACTCCCAAAGACGCTCGGACATGGTTTCGTTCTTCGGAGGGAAGAATTCAAACGAGACATGCGGCGTCGCCTGTGCCTGGCTGCGAGCTATGGACATCACGCTCATGCGGCGACCTCCTTTTTGCTGGCGGGCTTGTCGAATGCCCAGATGTGAACGCCCAGCCCGTCCGGACGTTTTTCGGGCGGCTGGAACTGGCGGAAATGCGCCAGGTCGAGGCCGGTGCCATCGACCCAGCCACGCAGTGTCTCATCGCCAATACCCAGGCGATGATGGCCATGCTGATCCCGCAGGAATTCGATATCATGCGGGGCGAAATCGACGATCACGAGCCGACCGCCCGGCGCGAGAACGCGGCTGGCCTCGCCCAGCACCCGTTCCGGCGCGTCTATGAAGTGCAGAACCTGGTGAATAATGACAAGATCGGCCGAGGCGTCGGCAAAAGGCGTTGCGCAGGCGTCCCCCTGGCGCACGCGCGCATGGTCCAGTCCCGCTTCGGCCAGGCGGGTGCGCGCGACCGTCAACATGGCGTGGCTCAGATCAAGCCCTTCGGCGCGCCGGGCATGTGGCGCAAGCAGGACAAGCATGCGTCCGGTGCCGGTTCCGATATCAATCACCTGGCGGAACGGGCCTTCACCGGCGATCGACAGGATCGCCCCCTCGATCGCTTCATTCGGGAAATGCAGGCTGCGTTCGGCATCCCAGCTCTCAGCCACCCTGTTGAAATAGGCTTCGGCCTTGGCGGCACGAACGGCGCGGATATGCTCCAGCTGGCCGAGGTCACGCGCCAGCGCTCCGGTGTCATCGTCGATATCGGTGAAGATCTGATCGAGCAGGTGCCCGGCCGGCCCGCGTGACGCGGCGCGGTAGAAGACGCGTGCGCCTTCGGGCATGCGTTCGGCCAGGCCGGCGGAAGTGAGGACCTTGAGATGATGCGACAGGCGCGGTTGGCTCTGGCCGAGGATCTGGACCAGTTCCCCGACGGACAGCTCGCCCTGGCGCAATAAGGCGAGAATCCGCAGGCGCGTCGGCTCGCCAGCCGCGCGCAGGTGTTCCACCGTATGTGCGATCCCATGTGTCACATCGGCATATAAAGATATATTTATCGGTTGGGCAAGGGGTGTGACCGGAAAGGCACTTAATGCGTGCTCTTAGGGGCACTCACAGTGGTGTGTATTGCTTGTATTCATGTCGCATCACATATCGCTTCCGCGAGAAGAAGGATGCGGTGGATGCGCGCGATAATTGCTGGAATTGTTTTTACGGCATCGGCTGGCGGATGCGCCAGCACCGGCGCCGGTGGCGGCGAGGTCAACGATCCTCTGGAACCGCTCAACCGCCGCGTCTTCGCCTTCAACGAGGCGGCCGACAGAGCGGTGATCGGGCCGGCCGCGGATGCCTATGTGGCTGTGACGCCGGGCTTTGCGCGCACCGGCGTGTCCAATGCCGTCAGCAATCTCAACTCGCCGGTCGTCTTTGCCAATGATGTGCTGCAGGGCGAACCCGAACGGGCCGCCGAGACCTTCTATCGTTTCCTCGTGAATTCGACCCTCGGCGTGCTGGGCCTTTTCGACCCCGCCGCGGAATTCGGTGTCGAAGGCCATTCGGAGGATTTCGGACAGACACTGGCGGTTTGGGGGGTTGGTGAAGGTCCGTTCCTGGTGCTGCCGCTGATGGGGCCCAGCAATCTGCGCGATGCAAGCGGGCGCGGTGTCGATGCGTTTATCGACCCTTTGAACACCGGCGAGATCAACAATGACGAAGACCTCACCGAAACCGTGCGCTGGACGAGTTTCGCCCTCGGGCTCCTGCAAACGCGCGTCGAGATCGAGCCGCAACTGGAGTCGCTGCGCGACCAGCCTGAACCCTATGTCGCCATGCGCCGCGCTTACACCTCGCAACGCCAGGCTGCGGTGAGGAATGGGCGTGCGCAGGACGACCCCTACAAAGATTTGCCCGATTTTGATGATTTTGAGTGACGGCGGCCGCGAGCCGCTCAGAAGGGAGAGCCAGATGACAGGCTTGAAATGGATGATCGCCGCGGGTGTCAGCGCGGCACTGATGGCCGGAACCGCTTTGGCCGACGCCCGAACCGAGGCTTATGTCGAGAAGAATGCCAACAGGGTGCTCGACACGCTGAATGATCCCGAACTTGATGCTGAGGCGCGCACGGAAAATTTTTCCGAATACATGAACGAGTTTACCGACCTCAAGGCGGTGTCGAATTTCGTGATCGGGCGGTATGCAAAGCAGTTCAGCCAGGCCGAACTGGAACGCTATCGCGAAGCGTTTCGCGAATATGCCCTCGCCGTCTATGAAAACGAGCTTGACCAGTATCGCGGCGAAAGCGTCGAGGTTCAGGGATCGGTTGACCGTTCCCCGCGCGATTCCATCGTCAATACGCGCATCCCGCGCGCCGACGGGCGGGCCATGGATGTGCGCTGGCGTGTTCTCGATCGCGGTGATGAATATCAGGTCGTCGATGTCGCGCTGAATATCGACGGCAATCTGATCTGGCTGGCCATTGAGCAGCGTGCCCAGTTCCTTTCGCTGCTCGACCGGACAAACGGATCGGTCGATGCGCTGATCGACAAGATCGAGGACATGACCCGTTCGCTGGAAGCGGACAAGCGGGCCGGAACGGCTGGCAGCCCTGTGTCATCCGAAGCGGTTGGCAATCAGGGCTGACCTCTCAGCCGGCGGGCCTTTTCAGTCGGTCTCGACCGGCGCGATCCCCTCGGGCTCGCCGACAAGGACAAAGGTAAACCGCTCGGGCTTGAGCCATTCGGCCGCGACGCGATTGGCGTCGTCCAGCGTTACCGCTTCGATCGCGCCATTGCGCCGGTCGAAATAGTCGACACCGAGTTCCTGCTGGCGGACACCCATCATCTGGCCGGCGATCTTCGAATTGCTGTCAAAGGCCAGCGGATAGGCGCCGGTCAGATAGGATTTGGCATCGGCCAGTTCCTGCTCCGTGATTCCCTGCCGGGAAATCGCCCGCATCTGATCCTTGATCCCTTTCACGAAGCGGCCCGCAGTCTCGTTGCGGGTCTGGCCACGGCCTGACCAGGTCGCCAGCTCGCCGCCAAATCCCAGCCCCGTTCCGATCCCGTATGTCAGGCCCTGCGCCACGCGCAGTTCCTTCATCAGCCGGCTTTCGAAACCCCCGCCGCCGAAAGTGTAGTTCAGGACATAGGCGGCGAAGAAATCCGGATGGTCGCGTTGCAGACCCGGCGCGGTGAACCTGACGAGGGTTTGCGGCTGAGGCAGGTCGACGCGTTTTGGGGCGGCCAGCGGATCTTCCAGCACCACCTCGCCGGGCAGGTCGAGATCGCCTTCAGCGGGTAGCCCCGCGAAGGCCTTGTCGATCATGGGCGCAAGCTTGCCGGGCGTGATCGCGCCGACTGCGGTGACCAACATGCCTTCACGCACCATCAGATCATCCTTGTGCGACAGGGCCAGCGACGGCGACAGCGCATTGATACTGGCCGCGCTGGTTTCGCGCGCATAGGGATGATCGGGATAGAGCGCTTCTTCCATCGCTTCGCTGGCGAGGAAATCCGGCGAGGTCACGCGTCGCTTGATACCAATCAGGGCTTCTCGCTGGAAGCGCTCGAACGGGCCGTCATCGAAGCGCGGTTCGTTCATCGCCAGGGCGACCAGGTCCATGGCCTCGCCGGCATTCTCTCGCAGCATATCGGCCGAGCAGGAGGTCCAGTCGCGCCCCGCCGAACAGCCGAAACTCATATTCAGCTCTTCCATCCGGGTCTGGAAAGCGAGCGCGTCAAGCTCGCCGGCGCCTTCATTCATCTGGTAGACGACAGAATTGGCAAGGCCTTCCAGCCCTTGCGGATCACTGGCCGATCCGCCGGGCCAGGCCGCATTGATCGATACGATCGGTATGGAGGGTTCATTGACCAGCCAGACGGAAATGCCTTCCGGCGTTTCGAATTGCTGGATCTCGACGAAATCGCCCTCATGCGTGGCAATATCGAGCCCCGGCGCCGGCGCGGACGCCGGTTCATCCGCGGAGGGCGGGCTGTCGGCTTCGCGCGCGTTGCCGCCGCAGGACGACAATGCAGCCATGGAAACAAGGCTGAGCGCGGCGAGCGCTGATCTCAACGAGGCTTGCATCACATCGCCTCCGGCAGGAGATGGGCTTCGACATGCGCGCCATTGCCTTCACGGCCGAATACCGTGCGCAGCGCGGCGAGGGCTTCATCCGCGCTCACGGCGCGAACGCGATCCGGATAAGCGGCGATATCCTCGATTGTCAGCCCGATGGAAAGCGCGCGGCCATAGCGGTTGGCCATGCCCGACTGGCTGTCGCGCGCATAGATGGCCTGGGCTGCCAGTGAATTGCGCGCCCGTTTGACATCGTCTTCCGGAAGGCCCTCCTCCAGGATACGCGCGACTTCGGCCATGAATGCCGTCTCCAGTTCATCGAGCGAGACACCTTCGGCCGGCGTAGCCGAAAACCCGGCCGGGGCGGTGTCATGCAGGCTGAGCCAGGCCCAGGAGGAGGCCGCAATCGCCACTTTCTGCTCCTCGACCAGGGATTGGTAGAGCAGGCTGGTCTGCCCGCCGCCCAGCACTTCGGTGCCCACGGCGAGGGCATAGGCCAGGTCGCTGTCCTGACGGAAGGAGGTCGATAAATAGTAGCGGTCCCATTCGGGCTGGCGCACTTTCGGGTCCGAGTGGGTCAGGGTCTGGCTCGTTTCCAGCGGAGCCACTTCGCGCCAGCCGCGCGCGGGGCGTTTCTCGGCCGGCTCCAGTTCGCCATAAATCCGTTCGGCCAGCGGGCGCACTTCCGCGGCGGTCACGTCGCCGGCAATCACCAGTATGGCGGCATCGGGCGCATACCAGGTCTCGTAGAATTCGATGCCGTCCTGAGGTGTCAGCGCGGCCACCTCGTCCATGTGCCCGATAACCGGGATGCCATAGGGGTGATCGGGATAGAGCGCGGCCATGACCTTTTCGAAGAGGATGGCGCCGGGATTGTTCTCGACCCGTTGGCGGCGTTCTTCCTTGACCACGTCACGTTCGGTGATGAACGGGCCTTCAGGGTCGTCATTGACAAGCAGGTCGCGCATCCGCTCGGCTTCCAGCTCCATTACGAGTTCCAGCCGGTCGCGCGCCACGCGCTCATAATAGGCGGTATAATCCCAGGACGTGAAAGCGTTGAGCTGGCCGCCATTGCGCTGGACGATCGAGGTGAATTCCTCCGGCCCCAGATCGTCGGTCTCCTGGAACATGACATGCTCGAAGAGATGGGCGATGCCGGATTTCCCGGGCGCCTCGTCGACCGCGCCGACCTTGTACCAGACCATGTGCGTGACCACCGGGGCGCGGTGGTCGGGCAGGACCACGACCTCCATGCCATTGTCGAGGGTGAAGGTTTCCGGCGCCCAGCCGGTTTCGCCGGTGTCGGCCAGGGTCGCTGGGGCGAGTATCGCAGCCGCCAGTGCCGCCAATAGGTATCTGAGCTTCGCCAAGGTCAATTCCTCTAAAAGGGCTCGCCGCGCGGAGCGAGGTGTCAGGTGCCGGGCAACTTGATCGCGCTGCCGCTTGCCGGCTCGATCTCCACGCGCTCACCTCCGGTCGCGCTGTCGCTTTCGGCGGCCGCGCGCTCTTCCTCGCTGCCCCGCCAGAACAGGACACGGTCGGCGAAACTGTCGGACTTGCGGATCATTCCGGCTTCTTCATAGTCGATCTGCGCCCGGATGACGGGGCTGACCGCATTCGCATCGGCAGCGGCCACGAGCGCGCGCTCGGCTGCAGAGGCATCGGCGCCCACGGTTGAGCCGAATGCCGTGACCTGGGCGCGTGTCTCGTCGACCTCGGCGGGCTGGGCCACGCCGGCGCGAGGCGGGCGCAGCGAATAATTCGGCGGCACCGTCAGCGGTGCTTTCTTCACGACGCGGAATTCATCCTGCTGGGCATCGTTCACGCCCGGATCGCGCGGGCCGCTGGCGCAGGCGCTTGTCAGAACCAGCGCGCATGTGGCGGAGAAGAATATCAGGGATCGCTTCATTGGGCTTACCTTGCCTTTGTCATGTCTGCACGCCCGGGCTGCGGGTCAGTCCTGGGGCGCATCCTTTCGCGAGAGTAGAAACTGATCGAAAAACAGCAAGACCGCTCCGACAGTGATGGCCGCATCGGCGACATTGAACACATAGGGGAAGAACAGTCCCGAGAAATCGAAAAAATCGACCACGGCGCCAAAACGCACCCGGTCGATGAGATTGCCGATGGCGCCCCCGACGACGAGGGCCAGTGCCAGCGCTGTCAGCCATCGGCTCGCACGCAGGAGCCAGACGGCAAAACCGATGGCGATGGCCAGGGTCACCCCCACAAGCACCCAGCGCATGGCCCCTTCGGACTGGAACAGGCCATAGCTCATCCCGCGATTCCAGAGCATGGTCAGATCGAAAATGCCCGAAATCTCGATCTTTCCACACGGTGTCGTGCGCTCGAGACAGCCGAGCGCATTGAAGCGCGGCTCATTGAGGACCAGCCATTTCGCAAACTGATCCACAGCCACGATGAGCGGCACCAGCAGGCCCGCCAGCGCCGAGCGCGCGGCCAGGGAGGGCGCACCGGTGGCGCCGATCATTTGCTGCGAACGATCCGTCATTCCGGCAAAGCAAATCACCCGTCCGGGCGATCCGGTCAAGCCTTTCAGGTCAGGCCCTTGATCGCGGCGCGCGCCGGCGCGATCTGTCCGGAATGAGCGCGCCCGCCGACAGTCCTGACAGAACGGCCCCTTCCGTCATCACCCTGGGATGCCGGCTGAACAGCTATGAGTCCGAAGTCATGCGCCGGCATGCCGGGGCGGCCGGGCTGGAGGATGCGGTGATCGTCAATACCTGCGCGGTGACGCAGGAGGCGGTGCGTTCCTCGCGCCAGGCCATCCGCCGGGCGGCGAAAGCCCGTCCGGGCGCGCCCGTCATCGTTACCGGCTGCGCCGCGCAGATCGACCCGGCCGCCTTTGCCGAAATGCCGGAGGTCACCCGCGTTCTCGGCAATGCCGAAAAGATGCGCGCGGAAAGCTGGACACCGGCCGACCTGCTCGGCGGCGGGGAGAAGGTGCGCGTCAATGACATTATGTCCGTGCGCGAAACCGCCGGCCATCTCATTGACGGCATGGAGGAGCGCGCGCGCGCCTATGTGCAGGTTCAGCAGGGCTGTGACCATCGCTGCACCTTCTGCATCATACCCTATGGTCGCGGGAATTCGCGGTCCGTGCCGGCCGGCGAGGTGGTCGCGCAGGTGCGCGCACTTGCGCAAAGCGGCCATCATGAAGTGGTACTGACCGGCGTGGACCTGACAAGCTGGGGAAATGACCTGCCGGGTGCTCCCCCGCTCGGCAATCTGGTCCAACGGATCCTGAAACTCGTGCCGGAGCTTCCACAGCTGCGGATTTCCTCCATTGATGCGATCAAGATGGACGAGGCCCTGATCGAGGCCATGGCCGAACCGCGGCTGGCGCCCTTCATGCACCTGTCGCTGCAGCATGGGGATAATCTCATCCTGAAACGGATGAAACGCCGGCATTCGCGCGAGGAGGCCATCGCGCTCGCCAAGCGCCTGCGTGAGGTGCGCCCCGAGATTGCGCTTGGCGCCGATATCATTGCCGGCTTCCCGACCGAGAGCGACGCGCATTTCGAGAACAGCCTGCGCCTGATCACCGATTGCGGGCTCGCCTTCACGCATGTCTTCCCCTACAGCCCGCGGCCCGGCACGCCGGCTGCACGCATGCCTCAGCTTGAAAGGGACGTCATCAAGTCTCGCGCTGCACGGTTGCGCGAGGCGGCCGCGCAAGCCCTGGGGCGCCATCTTGAGGCCCATGTCGGGCGGGAGGCTGACGCGCTGGTCGAGCGCGGCGAGGCCGCCCGTCTGCCTGATTTCACGCCGGTGCGCATTGAAGGTGACGGCCTGCCCCCGGCTGGACGGACCGCAAGGCTCGCGATAACCGGCCATGATGGCGAAAGACTTTTCGGGGTGCCCGCATGATCCTCTGGTTCGGCAAGAAGAAGAAAAAGAAGGAACTGGAAGAGGCCGGCAAGGCGATCGAGGACGAGGAGGCGCGCGCCGCCGGGGCCGAAACGGGCGACGCTGAAGGGCCGGTCCCGGCCGAACCCGCACCCGATCAGCCGCCGCTGCCGTCCGATCGCCCCGGTGTCGAAACGGAAAGTGCCGCTTCGCCTGATTTCGGCCCAGCGTCGCCCGAAAGTGATCAGGCGCCCGGCCCCCTGCCGTCCGATCGCCCGGGCCTGGAGACCGAGAGCGCCGCTGATGAGGCCTTTGACGCCGAACCGCCGGCGCCTGAACCTTCAGGCGCGTCTGAAACCGAAGCGGGCCCGGCGCCGGAACCGGACCCCGCGCCGGAGCCGGAACCGGAAACCCAGCCGGAGCCGGACGATCCGGTTGCCGAGACGAAGAAACCCGGTTTTCTGAGCCGGCTGACATCGGGTCTGTCGCGCTCTTCCTCCCGGCTCGCCGAAGGCATCACGGGCGTGTTCACCCGGCGCAAGCTCGATGACGAGACGCTGGAGGAACTGGAGGACCTGCTCATCGCCTCCGATCTCGGCGCGGGCGTGGCCGCCAGGGTCACGGCCAACCTGGCGAAAGACCGATTCGACAAGGAAGTCAGCGACGAGGAAATCAAGCTCGCCCTCGCCGAAGAGATCGCCGGGGTGCTGGCGCCACGCGAGCAACTGGTCGATTTCGCGGACGGCCCGCGTCCGCGCATCGTCCTGTTTGTCGGCGTCAACGGGTCCGGCAAGACAACCACGATCGGCAAGATCGCTTCCAAACTCAAGGCGCAGGGCGCGAAGGCACTGCTCGTTGCAGGCGACACATTCCGCGCCGCCGCCATCGAACAACTCACCGTCTGGGGGGAGCGGGCCGGCATCCCCGTCCTGTCCCGGGACACGGGCGCGGATGCGGCCGGTCTCGTCTATGAAGCCGTGGAGAAGGCCCGGGCGGAGAACCTGGATCTCGTCCTCGTGGACACGGCCGGGCGGCTCCAGAACAAGAGCGAGCTCATGGCCGAGCTTGCCAAGATCATCCGCGTGACGCGCAAACTTGACCCTACCGCACCGCATGATGTCATTCTCGTGCTCGACGCCACCGTCGGACAGAACGCGCTGAGCCAGGTCGAGGCTTTCCGCCACAGCGCGCAGGTGAGCGGCCTTGTCATGACCAAGCTTGACGGCACGGCCAAGGGCGGCGTGCTCGTGGCGATTGCCGACAAGCATGACCTGCCGATCCATTTCGTCGGCGTCGGCGAAAGGGCCGAGGACCTGCATCCTTTCTCGGCGGATGCGTTCGCGCGGGCGCTGGTCGGGCTTTGATTTCAGACGGCCGGTTCGGCCGGTGAGAGACGCCCGCCAATGCGGATCGGCTCGACGCGCCTGGCAAGGCCCGTGGCATCATCGGTCTCGACGAACACGCCGGCCAGGGTTGCCTCGCCGAGCGCCGGCTCGTAGCGCTGGCCGGGAAGCTGTGTTTCGAACCGGTAGATGGAATTTTCTTTCCGCATGCCGATGACGCTGTCATAATCGCCGCACATGCCGGCATCGCTCTGATACGCGGTGCCGTTTTCAAGGATCATCGTGTCGGCGGTCGGCACATGCGTGTGCGAGCCGACAACGAGGCTCGCCCGGCCGTCGCAGAAATGGCCCATGGCCATTTTCTCCGAGGTCGCCTCGCAATGCACATCGACAATCACCGCGTCGCTGACGCGCCGCAGCGGAAACTCCTCCAGCGCCGCCTCGGCATGGGCAAAGGGGCATTCAAGATTGTCGCGCATGAAGACATTGCCCTGAACCTGGACCACGCCGACCCGCCGTCGGTCTGCCAGTTCGAAAAGGTGGGCGCCATGGCCCGGCGCATTGGCGCGGGCCGGATAATTGCGCGGGCGAAGAATCCGCGGGTCACGATCGATATGGATGAGCATTTCGCGCTGGTCCCAGGCATGGTCGCCCAGGGTCAGGCAGTCGGCACCGGCGGTGAAGAAATCCTCGGCAATGGCCCCCGTCAGGCCGAATCCGCCGGCCGCATTCTCGGCATTGACAACAACAAAATCGAGGCAGAGCCGCGCTCTCAGGGCGGCAAGATGGTCCAGAACAGCCTTTCGGCCGGGTTTTCCGACCACATCGCCAAAGAATGCCAGTTTCATGATAATGACTATGGGGCATCGCAATTGAAAAGCAAAGCGCGCACCCGCCGGGCGGGTGCGCGCCAATTTTCAGTTTCTTGTTCGGGGCCCCGAGTCTGGCGCATCTTCAAGTCAATCCCGGTCAGTGAAGATGCGCGAGTGTCTTGTCCTCGCGCATTTTCTTGACGCGAACCGGCGCCCACTTGGCTTGAAACGGCCCTAGTTCCTCGTGCCTGGCCGAGAAGCCGAGATAGGACTTGGTCAGCTGGCTGGGGTCTTCCATGGCGGCAATGCTCTCCATCGACAGCGGCGCCTCCGGGTCCAGTGCCAGGGTCAGCGTGCCCGGCTCCTGGAGGAAGCCCTGGACCGCGGTCACCGCTTCATTGACGATTTCCATGTCGATCCCGCTTTCGGCAGCCATCATCGGGGCCATGGATGTCATCCCCACGACCTGGGTGCGCAGCTGTTCGGGGTCTTCGCCCGATTGCGCGGCGGCGAGATTGAACAGCCGGTCAACGATGGAGTTGTCGGTCAGCTGCAGATTGAAGCCGTGCAGCTTGAGCTGGGAAATTGCCTGCTGCATCATCTGATCGTCAGGGGCCGAGCCGCTCATCATCTGCTCGAAATCCATGCCGGCAAAGGATTCGGCATAGGCGCTGTAACCTTCCAGCTTGCCGCCGAAACGCATCTCGAAACCATCGGTCAGCTTGAGGAAATTGCTTTTGGAGTCAAAGCTCATCGTATCGGTTTCCGGATCATAGTCGGTCACGCCCGCGCCGGAGAGTTCAAGCGACTCATATCCGACCATGCCCAGACCGGCGGCCAGCTGGCTGCCAGGTTCGCCGCCCTCGGCATCGGCTTCCAGCGTCATTGTATAGGGCTGGGTAACATATTTGACCGGCTGGCCATCCGCGTTGCGCTCGACCGAGGTATTGAGACCGGGAAGGGCGAAACTGACCCCGCCGGCATCGAAGGCGAAATCGTCGATGACGACGCTGTCATAGCCCGGGTCCAGCGGATTCTGATAGGCCGCCGACATCATCGCCGCGACCATTTCTTCCTCGTCGCCGGCATTGTTGCGCAGGGCATCGACAAAGCTCCTGTTCGCGCCGAGCAGGCTCATCGAGCCGAGATTCATGTTGAAAGGTGTGCCTTCGGCCGTGCCGTCCATGGTGATCCCGCTGATCGCCGCGACCGCCACTTCATCATTGCCGACACCGCCAAGCTCGATCGATTCCAGCGCGAAATTCATCGCGCCCTCGTCACCTTCCTCGATCTGCATGTCGATGTCGGACAGGCTCCAGCGGTCGAACGAGAGGTCTTCGCCCGCCGGGAAGGGGCCGGGCTCGCCTTCGCCATTCAGGCTGGCGATCCAGGCCGCCAGCCCGGGCGAGGGATTGATCAGTTCCATGCCGCCGATCCTGATCTCGCCCTGGGTCTCTTCGTCCTCGTCGGGCATGATCACGATGTCCGACAAGCTCAGCTTGGCAAAGCTTGCGCCCTCTTCTGTCATGTCGAGGCCGTCAAAGGCCATCTGGCCGATGGTGAAATTCGTGTCCTCCTCGGGGACCGAAAAATTCAGGCTGTCAAAGCTCGCCGCGGCCGCGTCCGAACTGCTGTCATCGAATTCGATACGCCCGGCGCCCGAGGCGTCCAGAGACATGGCCGCCAGGGCTTGAGCCGCTTCGGAGGCATCGCCTTCGCGCAGTGTGATATTGCCAAGATCGCTGATCGCGCTTTCCGCGCTCTTGACGGCGGCCTCGCCGGCGCCGGCGATTTCCTTGCTGACATCGCCATTGTCCGAACCTCCGCAAGCGGTGAGAAGGGCGATGGCGGCTGCGCCGAAAAACAGATGTTTCATTTCTAGATCCCCAGTTTCGTGGTGAAGTCCTACACTCACCTCAAGGCGATTCGAGTTTAACATGTTCCCAGAGAATGGCCAGAAAATGGCGCTGAAAACCGAGGCTGGCGAGGAAATAATCGTCCGCATTGAGGTCAATCCGCGCGCACGCCGCCTGATCCTGCGGCTTGACGAGCGTGCGCGCGAGGCGGTGGCCGTGGCTCCGCACCCCCGCCAGATCCCGGCGGCGGTTGCTTTTGCCGCCGAGCGGGTGGACTGGATCTCCAGTCGGCTGGCCGCCGCCCCGGCCGCCATGCCTTTCGAGCCGGGCGGTCATTTCCCCCTGCGCGGCGAGCCCTGTCGGCTCAGTCTTGACGGTCCGGGACGCGTCGCGCGCCTTTATACCCGGCCCGAACGGGTGCTCTGCGCGCCCGGTGCGCCGGAAACCTTCGCCTCGCGCGTGGCCCGCTATCTGAAAAAGGCCGCCATGTCGGATATTTCCGATGCCGTCGAGCGCCATGCCGCGACGCTGGGCGTGTCCGTTGCGCGCATCACGGTCAAGGACACTCGCTCGCGCTGGGGCTCGTGCACCCGTGACGGGCGTTTGTCCTTTTCCTGGCGCCTCGTCTGCGCGCCGCCGGAGGTTCTCGATTATGTCGCCGCCCACGAAACCGCGCACAGGCTGGAGATGAACCATTCGCCGGCTTTCTGGGCGCATGTCGCCCAATGCCGGCCCGACTGGAAACGCCAGCGCGCCTGGCTGCGCCGGCACGGCCCGGAACTGCATGCCGTCGGCGGGTGAGCTTGCGATCGAGCGGCGCCGCGAATAGGGTCGCGCGCTTTCCGACATCCCCCTGCAAGCGACTGAATTCATGACTGACGAATTGCCCTTCACGATCGATGATGTTCACGCGGCTGCCGGGGTGATCGCCGGACAGGTCGAACGCACGCCGATGAGCCGTTCGCAGACGCTCTCCGAGATCACCGGCGCGGATGTCCGGATCAAGTTCGAGAACATGCAGTTCACTGCCAGCTTCAAGGAGCGCGGGGCGCTCAACCGGCTGACAAATCTGACCGATGCGGAGAAATCGGCCGGCGTGATCGCCATGTCGGCGGGCAACCATGCCCAGGGCGTGGCCTATCATGGCCGCCGGCTGTCCATTCCCGTGACCATCGTCATGCCAAAGACAACGCCTTTCACGAAGGTCAAGCAGACCCGCGATCATGGCGCCCGTGTCATCCTGGAGGGGGACACTCTGAGTGAAGCGACCGAGCATGCCTTCATGCTGCGCGACCGCGAGGGTTACACCTTCATCCATCCCTATGACGATCCGCTGATCGCGGCCGGGCAGGGCACGGTCGGCCTGGAAATGATGGAAGCGATGCCGGAACTCGACACGATCGTGGTGCCAGTGGGGGGCGGGGGTCTGATCGCGGGTGTCGCCATGGCCGCGAAGGCGATGAAGCCCGACATTTCCGTTGTCGGCGTCGAAGCGGCCATGTATCCGTCCATGTATGCCGCCTTCCACGGTCAGGAAATGAAGGCTGGCGGGGCAACGATTGCCGAAGGGATTGCGGTCAAGACCCCCGGCGCGGTGGGCATGGCCGTGGCGCGCAACCTCGTCGACGAGGTGGTTCTGGCCGAGGAAGAGCATCTCGAACGGGCCATCACGCTGCTGGCGGATGTCGAGAAGACCGTTGTCGAGGGGGCGGGCGCGGCGGGCCTGGCGGCGCTGCTGGCCCATCCGGCCCGTTTTTCAGGTCGCCGCGTCGGACTCATTCTGTGCGGGGGCAATATCGACCTGCGCCTGCTCGCCTCTGTGCTGACCCGCGCGCTCGTTCGCGAGAACCGGCTGGCCAATATCCGGATCATCGGCGACGACAAGCCCGGCTTGCTCGCCGAAGTGTCACAGATCATCGGCGAGGCCGGCGCGAACATCATCGAGGTGGCCCATAACCGGATCGCGCTGGACGTTCCGGCCAAGGGCGCCGAATTCGACATCCTGATCGAGACCCGCGACCGCCAGCACACCAACGAGGTGATCGAGGTGCTGACAGCGGCCGGCTACCCGCCCCGGCCGCTCGCCTGAGGCTGGCGGCCCGGCCTGAAGCCTGTTAGAGCGCGTGGGCGCCCCGACATGACAAGTCTATCAAGGGATCCCGGCCGCCATGAAATTCTTCATCGATACCGCCGAAACGAATGTCATCCGCGAACTGGCTGAAACCGGCCTTGTCGATGGCGTGACGACCAATCCGTCCCTCGTGGCCAAGTTGGGCCGGCCCTTTGGCGAGGTGATTGCCGAGATATGCGAGATCACGCCCGGCCCGGTCAGCGCCGAAGTCGTCGCCACGGATTATGACACGATGCTGGCGGAGGGGCGCAAGCTCGCCGCCATTGCCGGCAATGTGGCCGTGAAAGTGCCGTTGACCTGGGACGGGCTGCGCGCCTGCCGGGCACTTTCCGACGAGGGAACTGCGGTGAATGTCACGCTCTGCTTCTCGGCCAACCAGGCCCTGCTCGCGGCCAAGGCCGGCGCGACCTTCATTTCGCCCTTTATCGGACGGCTCGACGATATTCATATCGACGGCATGGAACTGATCGAGGAAATCCGCGCGATCTATGACAATTATTTCTACGACACGCAGATCCTCGCAGCCTCCATCCGAGGCCCCAATCATGTGCGCCTGTCGGCGCTGGCCGGGGCCGATGTCGCCACCCTGCCGCCGGACGTGCTCAAGGGGCTGGCCAATCACCCGCTGACCGACAAGGGCCTGACGGCCTTCCTGGCCGACGCGCACAAGGCCGGCGTCACGGTCTGAGGCCGGAAAGGCGACGATGGGCTGCCATGCGCCGGGCGAGACCTCGCGGCAATTGTTCCGGCTCATTGAAGGCGTCGGGTCTGAAGAGCGTGCAACTTTTCCTGACACGCTGCTGAAGAACTCCTGCAATTGGGTCGTTCGAACCTGAACGCATGATCGCGTCGCCATCCTTCGAGACGCGATCCTGGACGGATCGCTCCTCAGGATGAAGATTTTGAGCTTTCGAAACAACGCACTCACCTCGTCCTGAGGCGCGCGAAGCGCGTCTCGAAGGATGGAGAGTCGCACGACTGCCCGGGCCAATGGATGGCCGAAGGATCCGTTCTTCAGCAGCCTGTTAGTTCAGGCCTTCGCGTCCGATCCGGTAATAGCGTTCTCTTCGCTCACGCTTGAGCTCCAGCGCGCTGAGGCCCTCGATTGACGCAAGTGATTTCTCCAGCGCCTTGCCCGCGGCATGGATGGCTTTTTCCGGTTCACGGTGGGCCCCGCCGACCGGCTCCTTCACGATTTCGTCAATCACTTTCATGCGCTTGAGATCCTGCGCGGTGATCTTCATGGCCTCGGCCGCCTCGCGCGACTTGGCGGAATCGCGGTAAAGTATCGACGCGCAGCCTTCCGGCGAGATCACGGAATAAACGGCATGTTCCATCATCAGGACCTGGCTGGCCGCGGCGATCGCAATGGCGCCGCCTGATCCGCCCTCGCCGATGATCAGCGCCACGCTCGGGACGGGCAGTGTCAATAATCGCTCGGTGGAGCGGGCGATCGCCTCGGCCTGGCCGCGTTCTTCGCCGGCCTTGCCGGGATAGGCGCCGGATGTGTCGACAAAACTGATCACCGGCAGGTTGAAGCGCTCCGCCAGGTCCATCAGCCGCTGCGCCTTGCGATAGCCTTCCGGATGGGCCATGCCGAAATTGTGGCGGATGCGGCTTTCCGTGGTGTGGCCCTTCTCATGGCCCATGACGATCACGGAGCGACCATTGAACCGGGCAAGCCCGCCGATGATCGCCTCATCATTGCCGAACACACGGTCACCGGCCAGTTCCTGGAAATCCTCGAAGAGCTGGGCGAGATAATTGCTGAAATGCGGCCTGTCGGGATGGCGCGCGACCTGTGTCTTCCGCCACGGCGAAAGTTCGCGATATGTCTCCTTGAGCTGGCGCGCAGCCTTTTCGCGCAGTTTCTCCAGCTCTTCGGTGATGGACGGGCCATCCTCGCTGCCATCGACCGCTTCAAGCTCGGCGATCTTGGCTTCGAGCTCAGCAAGCGGCTTCTCGAATTCGAGATAATTCATCGACATGGCGCGCTGATAGCGTCTCTGACCCGTGACGAAAAGCCCTTTCGCGTCAGACGCGCAGTGGCGCCCGCCTGAAAAGCAGGACGCGCGTCTCCCCGCTCATCGCCTCCTGCAGGTAGCGATAGCCGGCTTTCTCGGCGAGGCGAATGGATGCCGCGTTGGCCGGGTCGATGATGCAGTGACACGGCTGGCGCGGCAGGGCCGCGTCGAGCCAGCCATGAATGGCGCGCACGGCCTCGAGGCCAAACCCCTGGCCGAAAGCGTGCGATGCCAGCGCCCAGCCGGCCTCGGGGCCGCCGGCAATATCGGGCTCCAGGCTCCTGCGGAAATCGGCGAACCCCATCTCGCCGACGAAGGCACCTGTCTGCCTGTCGCGCGCTATCCAGTAGCCATATCCCAGCAGGTCCCAGAAGCCGCGATAGCGGGCCATCGTGAACCATGTATCCTGGCGTGAGCGGTTGAAGCCGATATAGCGTGTTACCCGCCAGTCGCTCCACATGGCTGCGCAATCTTCGAAATCCCCGGCCTCGTGACCGCGCAGGACAAGGCGGTCGGTCATGATCACCGGCGGTGTCATGCACCGGCCTCATCCTTCATCTGTTCGAGCATCGCCTTCATGGCGGCGTGAACGGTCTGGATGGCCTTCAGCGGGCGGACCATCACCTTGAAGTCGGTGATCAGCCCGTCCTCGTCCCACTCGATCATGTCGATCCCGTTGACCTCGATCCCGTCCATCTCGCTTTCGAATTCCAGTACGGCCTTGTCGCCGCAGTCGAAAACCCGCGTATAGCGGAAATTCTCATTCGCCAGCGTATTGCCCGCCGCGCCGAGATACATCAGCGT
>JAAANZ010000028.1 GCA_009909065.1 Alphaproteobacteria bacterium
CCTATATGACCGGCACCTGTATTGCGGTCGATGGCGGCCATCTTTGCGCAGGCCTCTAGCCAGGCGTGTTTTCCGATCCTGTGCGTTCATGGATTGACGCGAATGCCCAGCAACCGGTAACTTCTCAGTGCTCGAGGAGGAGGGTGCGCGGGATGCGGCAGATGATCGTGGCATGTATTACGGCCGTCATGGCCTCGGGCGCAATTGCGGACATTCCCCCGGAGCCTATACAGGCCTATAACACCGCTCTGGAGGCCGGCGACACCTCCCAGCTTGAGACTGCCGCCCTGGACCTGACGCAGGCGGCGATGGCCAATCCCGACGATGAAAGGTCAACGCTTCTCGCCTTTGAGGGGGCCTGGTCACTGTGCCGGATTGGCCAGTGCCAGGCCGCGATCGCGCCGGCGGAATTTGCCCTGACGCAGCCACCGACGAGCGAGCATCCGGTCATGCTGGATCGCGAGTTGCTGGCCGCTTTTGCGACCTGGACGGACAAGCAGAACCGCCGCAATCGCAAACGTCTCGACAGTGCCCTTGAAGCGGTCACCGGGGAGACGCCCAGCATGGTCTCACTGACCGCGTTCCAGGATCGCTTTGGTCATGACCTGCAGGAGGGCGACTGGTCACGCCTCGAAGACAGCGCCGGGCAGGCGGCCCGCCATCTCGAACCGGTTGGCGACCAGGTGCCACAGGTCTGGATCACTGCCCGTTTCTACGAGATCATTGCAGGGTTCAATCACCGGCGTCGTAACCCGCAGCACGAAGCGATGGTTCACCTGGAGGGTGAGCTCTATCAGATGTTTTACGGGCATGAAGACGGCAAGGAGGAGGCGCCCGGCTGGCTCAAGGATGCCTATTGGCGGGCCAGTGCGTGGCGCCAGGCCATGTCAGCCTATTTTGCCTCGACCGGAGGGAGGCGGACAGGTTCCCAGATCGGCGCGCCAGAGGGCCTGTCCGAAAGACAGGTCGATGAATTGCTGGCTGGCTACAAGGACGGGGTCGATCGGGCGCGGAACGCCGTAAAAGAACCGGAAGGAGAAAATGAGCTCCCTTTCTGTGAAGGCGAAGTCGATCAGACGCCAAGACTGAAATATCCCGGCTCGGCCGCTTTTCGCGGGCAGGTTGGTGCGGTCATCATTGGCTACGAATTTGTCGACGGGCGCGCCTCGAACGTCGAAGTCCTCGCATCGGTTCCCTTCGAGGGCTTCGAGGAGCAGGTTGTGAACACAGTCTCGAAATGGCGCTGGAAGCGCGACGAAGCCCAGCCGGAAGAGCCTTGCCGAATGTCGCGGGACAACGTCGTCCAGAGCTTTGTTTTCCAGATGCGCTAATCTTGATCTTTCTCTGTATCCCCGAGCGGCACGGCGTAGAGTTCGAGACGGTGATCGACCAGGCGGTAGCCGAGCTGGCGGGCGATTTCCTCCTGGAGGCGCTCGATTTCCTCATTATGGAACTCCACGACCTTGCCGGTGCGCACATCGATCAGATGATCATGATGCTCTTCGGGCATTTCCTCGAAGCGTGAGCGCCCATCGCGGAAATCGTGGCGTTCGATAATGTCGTAATCGGCGAACAGTTTGACGGTGCGATAGACCGTGGCAAGCGAGATCGAGGCATCGAGGCCGTTCGCGCGGCGGTGCAGTTCTTCGGCATCGGGATGGTCATCCGCCTCGGACAGAACCCGGGCAATGATACGCCGGGGTTGCGTCATGCGCAGGCCTTTTTCGATGCAGAGTTTCTCGATCCTACTCATATCTCCTAAATGACGATAAATGCCATGCGAGTCCAGTTCAGGCGGGCAGTGTCCTTGAAAGAAGCAGCGCGTCGCGCCCGGGGCCGTAATAGCCGCGCCGGCGTCCATCCTCGACAAATCCGTGTCGGCGATAAAGGGCGCGGGCCGCGTCATTGCCCTCGGCCACGTCCAGAAGGAAACGCGCAATGCCGCGTTCGCCGGCTCGCCGGATGGCGCATTCCATGAGGGTTGACGCCAGCCCCTTGCGGCCCTGTCCGGGCGCTGTCGCGAGGGTCAGGATCTCGGCCGTGTCGGCCGCGAACTGAACAAGGCAGGCGGCCGCCAGGTCGCTGTCGTTTTCCTCGATGCCGAGGCCGAGCGTGGAAGGCGTCTCCAGAAGGGCCTCGAAATCGGCACGCGACCAGGGGTTCGCGAAGGCGCGAACGTGAAGCCGAGCGAGGCGTTCGCTGTCGCCGGGCCGCAGTATGATGACAGGGCCGGTCATCAGGGCCGGGCCGGTAGAGCCGCATCGGGCGCGCGCACATAGACCGGGCGCGCCGGATGACGGCCAGGCGTGAGCGCTTCGGCGCGCCGCGCGGCAGTGACCGCCGCCGGCGCGCAGGGCCGTGCGCCCTCCAGGAGATCGGGCCGGTCGCTGTAAACCGGCAAAGGGCCTGTAACCTGGTCGAGGGGGCGTTCCTCGGCCGGGCCGCTCGCGCCCGCTCCCGACAGGTCCTGCGTCCAGAAGCTGATATCGGGCGGGCGCTGGCGGGCGATGAGCGCGACACGGTGGGCCGCCGCGCGCTCGACCGGGCTGGCGGCCTCGAGGCTTGTCACGCCCACGCAATCGATACCGAGCGCGAGCGCAAACCCGCGCGCGAAGGCCACGCCGATGCGCACCCCGGTGAAACTTCCCGGTCCGCAGACCACGGCGATCCGGTCGAGTTCGCCGGCCTCAAGGCCCGCCTGCATGAGGATTTCGCTGACGGCGCCGGGAAGGCGTGCGTCCTGGCCTTTCGCCATGTCTTCTTTCGTTTCAGCCAGCAGCGTCCCGGCCCCCACCAAGGCGAGGTCGCAGGCCCGGGCGGCCGTGTTGATGGCGAGGATCACCATGATGCTGTCACGCGCCGGTCAGAGGATGACACAAGCGTCCTCGAAGCTCAGGCGCGGAGAGCGCTCGAACAGGTTCTCGCTCGTGCCATGGCCCAGATTGCAGATCCAGTTCGCCCGCCAGTTCTGCATCTCGCCTTCGGCGGCCTCGAAGAATTCGCGGTTGACCGCATCCATGTCGAAGCCGGACATCGGTCCGCAATCAAGTCCCAGCGCGCGGGCCGCGATCAGGAAATAGGCGCTTTGCAGCGTGCCGTTGCGAAAGGCATTATCCGTGCGCGCCGGTTCGTCCGCGAACCACTCCCGGGCGCCAGGATTGTGCGGGAACAGGTCCGGGATCTTCTCGTGGAACTCGTGGTCATAGGCGATGATGACCGTCCAGGGGGCCGCTTCGGTCTTGTCGCGATTGGGGCCGATCATGTGAGGCAGGAGACGCTGGCGCCCCTCGCTGTCCTTCGGCAGGAACAGATAGCGCGCCGGCGAGCAATTCGCGCTGGTCGGCCCCCATTTGTGCAGGTCATAAATTGCCCGGATCAGTGTTTCCGGCACCTGTGTATCATCCCAGGCGTTATAGGTGCGCGCCTCGCGAAAGATGACGTCGAGCGCATTGTCACTGACCGGTGCAGCCATGGGGATATCCTTTCCATTCCGAGTGTGTCTCGCCGGGCAGGGGCGCCGGCAGGTGCCGGCCGGGCTCAGAGCGCCGCTTCGACAGCGGTCACTTCGGGCACATAGGCCTTGAGCATGTTCTCGATGCCCTGCTTGAGCGTATAGGTCGATGACGGACACCCCGCGCAGGCCCCGCGCATGTGCAGGTGCACGATTCCGGTCTCGGCCTCGAAGCGCTGGAAGATGATGTCGCCGCCATCCTGGGCCACGGCGGGGCGAACCCGCGTTTCGATCAGTTCACGGATTTCGCCGACAATCTCGGCGGTTTCGCCTTCATACTCGGTTTCGTCCACCGACGGCCCGGCGCCTGAGCCTGCGGCTTCCTCGATCACCGGAAGGCCGGCCATGAAATGGTCCATGATCGCGGCGAGCGCCAGGGGTTTGACATGCTTCCAGTCGGCCGCTTCGCTCTTGGAGACTGACAGGAAATCGCTGCCAAGAAAGACGCCGGTCACGCCATCCACTTCGAACAGCGCACGCGCAAGCGGGCTGGACGCCGCGGCGCCGGCATCGGGGAAATCATAGGGGCCCGCGTCGCCGGCCACGGTCTGGCCTGGAAGGAATTTCAGCGTGTCCGGATTGGGCGTGGGTTCGGTCTGAATGAACATCTGAGAACGCCTTTCATCTGCGCGACTGATAAATGGCTTTGCGCAGCGCGGTTTCAATATCTTTTGGCGTTTCAGCCCTCAGGGCGATGTGGTCATGATCACCAGATCGGCCTCGGCGAGAGCCGTGTCGGGCTGGGCACCATGCAGAAGCTCGGCCAGCCGGGATGTGGCCTCGCCGGCCTGTTCGAGCCGCCAGGCCATGGACGCCAGGTGGTTGGGCAGGAGCAGCCCGTCGCCATTCTGGTTCGAGACCATCAGCGGCGACTGTTCGGCGATCCGCTGCCAGAGCAGTTCGACCTCGCGCCATTGGGCGCGCAGGCTGGCGCTCATTTCCAGGTCGGGATTGTTGGCCGCCAGCGCGCTGAGCATGTTGGTGGCCACATGGGCGCGTGCGCGGGCGCGGTAAAAGGCGGTAACATCGCTCTGTCCGGCTGGCCAGCCGTCCGGCATGCCCACCAGTGTGCCGATTTCCCGTTCGGACTCCTCGGCCCAGTTGCCGAACAGGCCGATGGCCTGCGCCAGTTCCGGGTTCGTGTCGAGCCTGCCGGCGAGGCCGTGATCGACACGGCCGTTATATCGGGCAATCGCTTCAGCCGCAGCGATCAGGCGCGACGTCATCGCCTCATCCTCGAGCGGGCGCAACAGCCGGCTTGCGGCGGCGAGATCACTGTCGGTTTCGCCGTCATCGGCCACGACGGTGGCACTGAGCTGAACGAAATCCGCCAGCGCCACGACCAGAGATTCCTGCCAGGCCGGCTGGGCGGTCAGGCGTGTGGCCGGGCGCCAGGCGGCCATGTCCCCGGTCCAGCCCGGCCCTTCCACTTCCCGCGCAATCAGCGAGATCGCCACGCCGGCTTCCGGCGCCGGCCAAAGGGCGATCTCATCGGCCTCGACAGGCGTGTCATCAATCGAATGCGCCGACCACATCATCGCCGGATAGGTCGCGAGGAGAGCCACGATGAGCCCGGCCTTCAGCATTGTCTTGCCGGCACGCCAGATGCGGCTGGCGGTGACCATGACAGGGCTGGGCCGCGCCTCGTCCAGGTTCATGGCGTCCTCATTGCCGATCACCGTAACGACCGGCCCCTCACGACGGTAAAAATCTGGCAGTCTGGCTGGCACTCGAGACATCGACAGTGTTTCCCTTCGCCCCGCGCCCACATTGATCACTCGCGGTAAGGATCGCAAGCCGGCGTTAATGAATTTACAGCAATATTCGGGCTTGACTGGCGGAGTATTCGACTATTCGCCGAGGCCGCGCACCGCGGCGGCCACCTCTATGACAAGCTCTTCGGCGTCCGGGCCCACCAATTCGAGCTCGATCATGTGCTTTTCACCGGCCGCGATGGTATCAATGCCGAACATCATGAGATGATCACCGCCGCGTTCGAGCTGAACTGTTTCGCCAGCGGGTATCTGGATATCCTCGACCTTGCGCATCCGCATCTTGCCGTCTGTCATTTCCATCGTGTGAATCTCGATTCGCTCGGCAATCGTGCTGCGCGCACCCACAAGGCGGAAGTCGCCTCCGGTCGCCGAAAGATCGACGCCGCCCATGGTCAGGTCGCGGCCGCCCGGCGGCTCCATGATAAAGGCGTTTCCGGCCTCGATCTGCGGTTCGGGAATTTCGGTTGCCGGGGCGCAGGCGGCCGCCAGCACCATCAGCCCGGCGGCGAGTGTCGTTCTCATCATCTTCGTGTCGCTCCTGTTGTCTGCCGCGCTCATGCGCGCCAGAAACCCATGATCTGCCGGACCTCTTCCATCACCGGTGTGGCAATGGCCTCGGCCTTCGCTGCGCCCTCGGCGAGTATGCGGTCGATTTCGCCCGGATCATCCATCAGCTCACGCATTTTCTGCGTGACCGGGGAAAGCTTCTCCACGGCGAGTTCGGCCAGCGCGGGCTTGAACACACCAAATCCCTCACCCGCAAATCGTTCCAGGACCTGCCCGGTCTCCAGGCCGCTGAGCGTGGCGTAGATGTTGACCAGATTGTCCACCTCCGGGCGCCCTTCCAGCCCTTCGGCGGTGTCCGGAATGGGCGCGGGGTCCGTCTTCGCCTTGCGGAGCTTTTTCGAGATCGTGTCGGCATCATCGATGAGATTGATCCGCGAAAGATCGGACAGGTCCGATTTCGACATCTTCTTCGAACCGTCCTTCAGGCTCATGATCCGCGCGCCCGGCCCTTCGGCCAGCGGGTCGGGCAGGGGGAAGAAACCCGGCACCGCGAAGTCGCGATTGAACCGGTCGGCAATGTCGCGGGTCAGCTCCAGATGCTGTTTCTGGTCCTCGCCGACGGGGACATGCGTGGCCTTGTAGGCAAGGATGTCGGCGGCCTGCAGAACGGGATAGTCGAACAGGCCGACCGAGGCGCGCTCGCGGTCCTTGCCGGCCTTGTCCTTGAACTGGGTCATGCGTTCGAGCCAGCCCATCCGCGCGATGCAGTTGAAATACCAGGCCAGTTCGACATGCGCCGGCACGGCTGACTGGGCGAAGATGATCGCGCGTTCGGGATCGATCCCGGCCGCCATGAAGGCCGCGGCGATCTCGCGGGTCTTCGACGCCAGCTGCCCGGGATCCTGCGGCACGGTAATGGCATGCAGGTCGACGACGCAGAAGATGCAGTCATGGCTTTCCTGCATTGCGACAAACTTCACCAGCGCGCCGAGATAATTGCCAAGATGCAGGTCGCCCGTGGGCTGGACGCCGGAAAAGACCCGCTCGGGGCCGGAATAGGTGGGGGTGTCGTCAGTCATGGCGGTCTCGTTACTCTGCCGCGGGCCGTCGCGCCAGTGCCTTGATGTCGCCGGGGCGAACCGCGCCGAACCAGAGTGCGAAAAGGCCATAGACGCCCATGCCGATGGCGATGAAGGCGAGCGCTTCCAGGAAACGGCTCGGCGCCAGCCCGTCGAGCCAGCCGCGCGCCCGGGTCAGGAGGATCACCAGCGTGAAGGCCATGCCGAGGCTCGCCATGATTGCGCTGGCCAGACGCCTCGCCAGGAGCGGCCCGGGCCTGTACCAGCCGCGCGCACGCAGCGTGAGGAAAAGCGCGCCGGCATTCACCCAGGCGGCCGCACTGGTCGCCAGGGCAAGACCGGGAAAGCCCGGCTCGCCCTGCTGGCGCAGCCAGAAGAAGAGCCCGGCGCCGAGAAGCGTATTGATCACCACTGAAACAAGCGCAAACCGCATCGGCGTCTTCGTGTCCTCGCGCGCGAAAAAGCCCGGCGCCAGGACCTTGATCAGGACAAAGGCCGGAACACCCCAGGCGAAATGCAACAGGGCGAGGCCCGCCAGCCGGGCATCCTCGCTGGTGAAGGCGCCGCGTGCGAACAGCCCCTCGATCAGATAGGCCGGCGCCACCAGCAGCGCGGCCGCTGCCGGCAGGGTCAGCGCCATGGCAAGGCCGACCGCGTCATCCATCATCTGCCCGCCTGCGGCGCTGTCGCCGGCGCGCGCGGCGCGCGACAGGCGCGGCAGTATGGCGACACCCACGGCCACGCCGACAAGCCCGAGCGGGAGCTGGTAAAGACGGTCGGCAAATTGCAGCCAGGAACGCGCCCCCTGCTCCAGGCCCGCCAGCGCCTGGCTGACAAGGATATTGATCTGCATCCCCGAGGCGGCAATCGCCCCGGGCACGGCAAGCGCCATGACGCGCTTCACATTCGTTGTCAGCCGCGGCAGGCCGATCAGGGACAGGCGCAATCCCTGCCGGCGCACACCGTGCCAGAGCAGCGCGACCTGGAGCAGGCCTGCCAGCGTGACGGCGATGGCCGCGAACCGGGCGGTCACCGCCTTGTCCCCGCCCAGCAGCGCGGCGGCGATGATGCAGATATTGAGAACCGTCGGCGCCCCGGCCGTCAGCGCGAACCGGCCGGCGGAGTTGAGCAGGCCGGCCAGCAGGGCGGCGAGCGCCATGCAGGCGAGATAGGGCATGGTGATCTGCGTGAGCAGGACCGCCAGCCCGAAAATGTCCGTATCGTCCAGATAGCTGCCCATGAAGACCACCATGATCCAGGGCATGGCGAGCTGTGCGGCGATGACGATGGCCGCGGTGACCGCGAAAAGGACGCGCATCGCCTCCTCGGCGACCTGGCGCGCCGCTTGCGGTCCGTCCGCCTCGAGCGTGCGCGCATAGGCGGGGACGAAGGCCTGGGCGAAGGCACCCTCGGCAAAGAAACGCCGGAACAGGTTCGGGAACATCAGGGCTGCGAAGAAGGCATCGCCGACCGGCCCCGCGCCGATCCTGGCGGCCAGCACCACGTCCCGCGCAAAGCCGAGAATCCGGCTGACCAGTGTCAGCGACGACTGGACCAGGGTGTTGCGCACGAGACTCATGGGATCGTTGGGGGCCCGGCTGTCAGAAACTGTCCACAGCGCTTGCGCGCCTGAGTTCGCGCACCGGCGTCGAGGGGGCTTCGGGGGCATCGCGCTCAAGCACCGCCATCAGCTCTTCACGCAAGCGCTCGGCATGCGCCGCGCCCTGGATCTTTCCCCCGGCCGGGGTCTGCACATAGAATGCGTCGAAAACGCGCTCGCCATAACTGCCGACATGAGCCGAGCGGATGGACAGCGCCTCGCGGGCCAGCACGCGGGCCACATCGTAGAGCAGGCCTTCGCGGTCGCGCCCGGCCAGGTCGATGACCGTGCATTCGGCCGAAAGGTCCTGGCGGATCTGCACCATGGGCTGGACGATGAAGGCCGCCTCGCGGCGCTCGCGCCGTGTCTTGATTTCGACCGCCTCGCTTTCGCCGGTCAGGGCGCGTTTCACATCCTCGCCCAGGCGTTCGAGCCGGGACGGGTCGCCCTCGGCAAAGATCTCGCCATTCGGCGTCTGCAGGACGAAAGTGTCGATCACCTCCCCTTCCAGGCTGGTAAAGGCCTGGGCGGAAACGATATTCGCCCCGCGCGCGACGATCGCGCCAACGAGGCTGGCAAACAGGCCGATACGGTCGCGCCCGCTGACGAGGAGATCCACGCCGCCGCGCCCTTCGCGCACCCGGTGGGCGACCAGCGGGGCCTCGCCAACCGCGCGGATCTGCTCGCAATGCCATTGCAGATCCTCGGTATCGAAGCCTGTCCAGTAGGCCGTTTCCATGCGCAGCATCCGCTCGGGCAACTGGCCATTGAGTTCGACGAGTTGCGCGCGCCGGCGCGTGGCCCGGTCTTCCAGCGCTGCCTGCACGGCCGCTTCGTCGGTGCGTCCGCCCCGCAGCGCGGCGGCGGTGTTGTGGTAGAGATCGGCGAGGAGCTGGCCCTTCCAGGCATTCCAGACGCCGGGGCCGACGGCCCATATGTCGGCAATGGTCAGGATGTAGAGGCAGCGCAGCCGCTCCAGATCTTTAACCAGTGAAGTGAACTGCGACACCGTTCGCGGATCGGAGATATCCCGTTTCTGCGCGGTTTCGCTCATTTCCAGATGGTTGCGCACCAGCCAGCCGATCAGGTCCACCTCCGCGCGCGGCAGGCCCAGACGTTTCGCCGCGCGCCGCGCGGTCTTCTCGCCCTCGATCTGCTGGTCGCCGCGCCCCTTGCCGGTATCATGCAGGAGCATCGCCAGATAAAGCGCGCGCCGGTTCTCGATCAGGGGGAAGATGTCCCGGGCGAGTTTCAGCCCGTCGACCCGGCCATGCTCGATGTCTGAGATCCGCTCGACCGCGCGCAGCGTGTGCTCATCCACCGTGAAATGGTGATACATGTTGAACTGGGTCTGGGCCACGATCCCGCCGAATTCCGGCAGGGCCTTGCCCAGAACGCCCGCCTCGTTCATCCGCTTGAGCGTAAGCGCCGGGCGTGTGCCATCGAGGATGGCCGACAACAGGGCGTCGCGCGCCTCGTGCGTCTTGCGCATGCTCGGCCGGAACTTGCCGAGATGGCGCGTCACCGCCCAGAGCGCGTCCGGATGAATGTCGAGATCCTCGCGCTCGGCCAGGACGAACAGGCGGATCATGCTGACCGGATCCTCGGCCAGGACCGTATCCTCGCGCACCGAAAGCCGTCCCGCATCGATCACGAATTCCGGCGCATCCTCAAGGGGCTTGGGCCCGCGCTGGGGCAGGAATCGCATCAGCCCCTCGGGCTTCTTCTTCTCGCGCGCTTCCAGCTTGGCGGCGAGGATCCGTGTCAGCGAGCCAACATCCTTGGCCACCAGGAAATAGCGCTTCATGAACCGCTCGACGCCGAGCTGTTCCCCGCGGTCGCGATAGCCCATGCGTTCGGCGATTTCCGGCTGGAGGTCGAACCCGATCCGCTCCTCGGGGCGGCCCGTGAGATAGTGCAGGTGGCAGCGCACCGTCCAGAAGAAACGCGCCGCGCGGACATAGCGGCGATAATCGGCGCGCGCAAACACCGAGGACCTTATGACCTCCTCGAGAGTCTCGCCGCCCTCCATATGCTTGATGATCCAGTAAAGCGTCTGAAGGTCGCGCAGGCCGCCCTTGCCTTCCTTGAGATTCGGTTCGACCACATAACGCGTATCGCCCTGCCGGGCATGACGCGCATCGCGCTCGGCCAGCTTGTCGGCGATGAACTGGGCATCCTGTCCGGCGACGCACTTGTCGTGAAAATCCTCGCGTGCCTGGGCGAACAGGTCGCGATCGCCACAGATGAAACGCATGTCCAGAAGTGACGTCTTGATCGTGACATCCTCATGCGCCAGGCGCACGCATTCGGCGGGTGTGCGGAAGGCATGGCCCACTTTCAGCCCCATGTCCCAAAGCGCATAGAGCATGTATTCCAGAACGCTTTCGGCATGCGGACTGGTCTTCCAGGCATGCAGCACGAGAAGGTCGATGTCGGAGGAGGGGGCCAGCACGCCGCGCCCATAGCCGCCCGTCGCGGCAATCGCCATGCGTTCGCCCTCGGTGGGATTGCGCGCGCGGAAAACATGCGTGGTCGTGAAGTCATAGAGCGCGGAAATCACCTCGTCCTGCACGCATGCCAGGAGCCGGGCGGTATCCAGCCCGTCCGCGCCCTGCTGGAGGCGTTCCTGGGCAATCAGCCGCCCGCGGAACAGCGCGCCATGCAGGAGATCCATCGCGCGGGCCCGCGCCGCCGCATCATCGCCGATATTGTCGAGCGCTGCAGTGCTCAGCTTCACGCGCAAGGCGCGCGAGTCGATGATATTGGCCAGGCGCCACGGTCCCGGCCTGGCCGAAGGTTGGAGCGGGCTTTCGACAAGGGTCGGCTCATGCGGATCGGGAGCATCACTCATGAGCCGATACCTAACGGCGTTTGACCGCCAGGGGAATGGCTGGCGAGCGGAACCGGTCAGGCTTTCTCGAACAGGGCAAGGGCCGAGGCCGTCATGGATTTGACCCCGCTCCGGCCCCTTGCTCACGCCTGTCCTGGCCAGCATCCCGCTGCAGCGGCTCGCCTGTCACACCGCCCTCCTCAAGGGCACCGATGTCGATCAGCCGCGTAATCTGGCGAAGTCAGTTAAAGTCGATTAAACCCGTAGATCGGACACGCCTCAATCAAACTCGAGACGCTCGTGCGAAAAGAAAAACAGCGACTGCGTATCCAGATCATCGCGATCAGCCCCCAAAAGAGCCTGCATCGCGGCCTGCCCGCCGGCAGTCATAATTGCCGACTTCGGAAGTCCTGTTCAGCCAGGGCTGGCGGGCACAAGCCTTGGTCGGGTGTCACACGTTTTCCTGCCGAGGCCGCGCCTTCAAGGCTTACGGTTGTCATATAAGATCGTCTGGAGCACTGGAAAATATACGCTGGGGGACCTGCGTAGAAAACCGGTTTGGTAATCACGGCCCTGGTGGGAAACGGCAGACCGATGGTTTCGTGTTCGAACCGTCAGTGGCTCAACAGTTTATTACTTTTGTTCAGCTTTCGCCCCCGGGCCACGACGATTCACTTACTCGCAGGCGGTGATAATCCCGCAACAGTGCGCGGGTTTCGTGTTTGCAACCTGTATTAGGAGTTTCTACCGCCGTGATCCGTTTTGCCGGGCTGTGTGTGAGCCGGTTATTGTCAAATTTACGAACCCTCATTATTTGGCCGCTAACGGATCCGGATTAGCGGATCGCAATCGCAAGTCTTCGGAGAAAATCATGAGCAAAACAAGCGACACTATCGAAAACATGCAGATCCCCGAGTTGCTCGAATTGAAGGAGCGCGTAAATGCGCGCCTGGAGCAGCTGGCGGAAGACGAGATGGCGCAGCTGGAACAGCAAATGGAGGAATTGCGTCCCTTCGTGAAAGGCACCGGGCGCAAGCGCGCCACCGGCAAGGCGCCTGCGAAATTCAAGGATCCGGTGTCGGGCAAAACCTGGTCGGGCCGCGGCCGAACACCGGTCTGGCTTCGCGAGCGCGAGGAAAAAGGCGAAGACCGCGAGAAATTCCGGATCCGATAAGCCAGCTGGTGCCGGTGCGCCAACGGCCCCAACTCAAAGACTGCCCATGAGACGTTCGCGCATTCGAGCGAAACCGGCTACGAAATATGGCACTCGTAACCGCGGCGGATTCAGGGCGCTTTGTGGGGCGCCATTCTTCAGCTGCGATCGACCAGCACGGCCACGAAAAGGGCCGGTTCCTCCCCCTCGACCACCCAGGCATGATTGGTGGCGCGCTGGACCACGACATCGCCGGGGCGCACCACCGTCTCGTCATCATCGAGCAGGAGCCTGACCTCGCCGCGTATCAGGATGATCGCATCGATCGTGTGCGTGGCGTGCATGGCCGGGTGGCGCGTGGTGTCGGGCTGGTGATCGCCTGCGCCGATATCCTCGAAAGCGGCGCGGACGAAACGGGCGAATTCTTCTGCGGGGATTTCCTCCGGCTGCGGCCGGGTCACGAACCAGCGGATCTTGACCCCGCCGGCCGGCGGGGAAAGCTGAACCGGGCCGGTTCCGCGATCGATGGTTTCCCTCGCATCGATCGGGCCGCTTGCCGCATCGGTCCAGATTTCGTGAAGGCCGGCCACCTCATGTATCTGCGCCGGCGGACCATCGAGCAGGATGTGCGAGCGTCCGTTGTCATCATTACAGGTCACGATCCGGCGCAGCCCCTCCGGCGGGTCGAATGGCTCAGCCACTGCAAACTCCCTCTTTGTGTTCGGCGCCGAGATTATCATATTCAGCGCATCTGTCGCGGCGAGAACGCTTGCGCGAGAATGATTCTCAGAACAGGCTACAGGATCAGCTCGCAACCTGTCTGCGACACGAGGAATATCGCGCAAAGGGGCCGGCATGTCCCGGATGCGCAGTGGAGGAAATCTTGAACATGATCCCGCGTTCGATGGCGATCCCGAAAACCTGGCAGACATTCAATGTCGCCAGCTTTTTTTCGGCCATTCTCTATCCGATACTGGGCCTGGGCGTTCTCATCACCCTGGTCGTGCTCGGCCTCGCGCTCGAGCCTTTGCAACTGCACTGGTGGTATGCCCCGGTCGGCGCCGCGACGGTGCTGGGGGCGATCATCGTCTGCAATATGGGCATCGGTCCCCTGCACCGGATCCTCCAGCATCGCGCCGGCGAGCTGCGCACGCCGGCCCAGGTGATGACGATGCTCAACCTGATCATCGCCATGCAGGGGCAGGTGAAGGACTGGGTGAATTACCATTCCCAGCATCACCGGTTCTCCGACAAGCCGGGCGATCCGCACAATCCCTTCGAATCCAAGCGCTGGGCCTGGGTCGGCTGGATCATCTGGCGCGATGCCCGGGAAATGGCCCGCCCGATGCCGCTCTGGCTGAAGAAGCAGCCGATCATTGTCTGGATGGACCGGTTCTACAATTCGATTTCGCTCGTGGTGCATCTCGCCATTCCCGCACTGATCTATCTCATTGTCTGGGCGGCGGGCGGATCGCTCCTGCTGACGGCGATATTGCACGCCTGTTTCGTGATCGGGCGCGCCATCCAGTTCCATGCGACCGTTTACGGGATCAATGTGCTCGGCCACCTGAAGACGCCGAAATGGGCCGATCATCTGATCGGCCTGCTGACGGGCGGCGAGGCTTTCCACGATCATCATCACGAGGAGCCGGTCAGCGCGCTGCACCGTCCGCGCAAGGGCCTGTGGAACCGTATCGTCGATTATAATGGCACCCTGCTCCTCGCCATGGAAAAGGTGGGCTGGGTGCGCAACCTGAAGATCGCCCCGCAATTTGCCTGAAGATTTCTGCGCCCGCAGGCTCCGCTGACGGATTCTGCGGGCGATTTTGTCACGCGACTCCCCTATATTGGGGCCCATGACATTTCCCGATAAGCAGACGGTGCTCGATTTTCTCGACAGGCACCCGCACATCACTTCCCGCCGCGAGATTGCCAAGGGCCTATCGGTCAAGGGCAAGGAACGCACACAGCTACGCGAGGTCCTCAAGGACCTGGAACGCGAAGGCAACCTGGAACGCACCGGCAAGCGCGCCTATGCCCGCGCCGACGCGCCGCCCTCGACCACGGTCGTCGTCTTCCTGCGCATCGACGAACATGGCGACCTGATCGGCAAGGCGCTGGGCCGCGACGGTCCGTTCGGTCCGGACCTCATCTATGCCGGCGCCGCGCATCGCTCCCGGGGCAAGGGCCAGCGACAGAAAGAGCCGGGCATAGGCGATCGCGGTCTCTGCCGGCTCAGCGAGTCGGGCGGTGGCTGGAAGGCGCGCCTGATCAAGCTGTTCGACAAGCGTGAGGACGAGCCGGTTATCGGTCTTTTCACGCGTCACGGGAAAGGCGGGCGCATCGAAAGCGCCGACCGGCGCCAGAAGCGCGAATTGCGGGTCGAGGCCAGCGATGTCCATGGCGCCGGCGATGGCGACCTGGTGCGCGCCGAACCCAAGCCCATGCGCGGCCATCCCTCGGGGCCGCGCCACTATGTCGTGCGCGAAGTGATCGGCAAGGCCGGCGACCCGCGCGCGGCCAGCCTTATTGCGATACATGCCCATTCCATTCCCACCGAATTCCCCGACGCCGCCCTGGAAGAGGCGCGTGCGGCCAATGCGGCCCCCAGCGAGCGCGAAGATCTCACGCAGACGCCGCTGATCACCATCGACCCGTCCGATGCGCGCGACCATGACGATGCTGTCTATGCCGAGGCCCTGGACAATGGCTGGAAAGTGATCGTTGCGATTGCCGATGTGGCGGCCTATGTGACCGAAGGCTCGGCGCTCGACCGCGAAGCCTGGAAGCGTGGCAATTCCACCTATTTTCCCGACCGGGTCGTGCCGATGCTGCCCCTGGAGCTTTCGGCGGGCGAATGCTCGCTGAAGGAGGGCGAGCCGCGCCGCTGTCTGGCCGTCGAGATGGAGTTCGACCGGTCGGGCCGCAAACGCGCCCATCGGTTCTTCCGTGCGATGATGCGTTCGGCCGCCGGACTGTCCTATGAGGAGGCCCAGACGGCCATTGACGGACAGCCGGGCGAGCGCGCTGCCCCGCTTCTGGACCCGGTTCTCAAGCCACTCTGGGGCGCCTATGGCGCCCTGAAATCGGCGCGCGAACGCCGCGGCCCGCTGGAGCTCGACCTGCCGGAACGCCGCATCGAGTTTGCCGACGATGGCACGATAGAGGCGATCGCCACAAAGGCGCGTTTCGATGCCCACAAGCTGATCGAGGAATTCATGATCCAGGCGAATGTCGCCGCGGCCGAGAGCCTGGAAAACGCGAAATCGCCGCTGCTTTATCGCGTTCATGACCAGCCGAGCGATGCCAAGCTTGCCGCGCTGGCGGAATTCCTGAAGACAGTGAACATAAAGTGGCCGCTGGGCGAGCGTCCGCAAGCGGCGCGTTTCAACCGGCTCCTGTCGGATGTGGAGGACAGCGATCACGAGGACATGGTCAGCGAGATGGTTCTGCGCAGCCAGTCACAGGCGATCTATGCCCATGAGAATCTGGGCCATTTCGGGCTCAATCTCAGCCGCTATGCTCATTTCACCTCGCCGATCCGGCGTTATGCCGACCTGATTGTCCACCGGGCGCTGATTGCGGCCCATGATCTTGGCCCCGATGGTCTCGGGCCCGAGAGTTCCGCGCGGCTAGAGGAGACCGCTTCGCACCTGGTCGAGACCGAGCGCCGCTCCATGGCCGCCGAGCGCGATGCAACCGACCGTTATCTCGCGCTCTTCCTTGAGGACCGTGTCGGCGCACAATTCGACGGGCGGATCACGGGCGTGACCCGGGCGGGCCTGTTCATCCGGCTTGCCGATACCGCCGCGGACGGCTTCGTGCCGATTTCCACCATCTCCGATGATTACTGGGTTTTTGACGAGGCGGCCATGCAGCTGGTCGCGCGCGGCTCGGGCCGGCGCTATGTCCTCGGTCAGACCGTGAAGGTCAAGCTGCTCGAAGTCACCCCCTTGCAGGGCGGATTGCTGCTTGAACTCATATCGGCGCCGAAGCCGCGCCGGAAAGGGCAGGCCACGCCGGCCGGCCGCGATCCCCGGTCGAGACCGGGCAGGCCAGGCGGGGCGAAAACCCGGAAGAACCGGAAGGGAAGGGGGGAAAATGGCTGAAACGACAAAGCGCGGCCCGAATGCCTATGACAAGCCGGAGGATGGCGAAGTCCTCATCAGGGACCGGCCGAGCCCGCGCCCGCGCGATGCGGCCACGCTGATCCTTGTCCGGCGCGACCAGGCGGCTGCGCGCGTCCTGATGGGCATGCGCTCGGGCCAGCATGCCTTCATGCCGAAAAAATACGTCTTCCCGGGCGGGCGGGTCGATCCGCCGGATGGGCGCGCGCCGTCGCTGACCGAACTGCCCGAGACGGAACACGAGCGCCTGGAAAAGGCGGCACGCCGGCGCCCGCGGGCTTTCCCGCTGACCGCGATCCGCGAGACTTTCGAGGAGACCGGCCTGATTGTCGGGCGCGCCGGGCAGGTGGACGGCAAGCCACCCCAGGGCTGGGAAACCTATTATGGCCGCGGCGCGGCGCCCTGCCTGCAGGGCTTCCAGCTGATCGGGCGGGCCGTGACGCCGCCCTATCGCCCGCGGCGATATGATGCGCGGTTTTTCATGGCGCTGGCCGAAGAATCCCTGATCGACGAGCGCCCGCCCGTGGACGGCGCCGAACTGTCCGATCTCCAGTGGGTCACGCTGGATGACGCAATGGCGCTGGATATCCCCTCGGTGACGCGCTTCATGCTCGGCGAGATCAAGGAGCGCCTGGAACAGCCCCAGCGTGTCTCGGGCGCGCCCTTCCTGAAATGGACGCGCAGCGGGCATGCGGTTGAACGCCTGTGAAGTTCGCCGGGCGCGAGTCTGACCTGCGCCAGGCGTCAGGCAGCCCTTTTCCCGGTGCGCCAGGCGCGCTTCCGGCAATCTGCCAAGGGCAGATTCCGCCCAAATTGAATCACTTGGCCGCTTGGATTTTTCGTCAGGGCCAGGAGCGTGGCGTCCGGCGATGCGGGCATCGTCGGACCTTGCGAGGGCGACGATCCTGGCGGAAAAGACGAGTGGCTGTTGAGGCTCAAAGAGTTTTCCTTTGACTTTCCAGCAGTCTGACGCTCGGAAACGCTGGGGCGTCTTTTGCGCTCTGGCCGCGTCGCAATCCTCGCAGGATGCTCGCATCCTGCTCCGGTCTGCTCCTCGCCAGACCACAAAATACACCCCGCCAAGTGGTCCAATTTGGGCGGAATCTGCCCTAACGCGGTTTTCGTCAGACCGGTTCATCGCCCGTCAATCCCGCCGGCATTAGTCTGCCGACATGTCGCGCAAGCTGGTCGCCATACTGATCTCGCTTCTGGCCGTCGGCTTTGCCTTTGCGGCGATGGCGGCCATTCGCTGGCCTTCGATCATCATGGCGCTCAGCCTGCTGGCGGGCGGTGAGCCGAGCGCCACCCTGGACGGGATCAACTGGCGTGAGATCGGAATCATCTATGGCGCGCCCTATTTCCTGGCCGCGCTGTGTTTCTACGCCGCCTCGGTCATGGTGGCGCGCCGGCGCAAGGGGGCCGTCGCATGGTATCTGCTGGGCTGCGCAGCCGGCTTTCCGGCTGTTTTCATAGTGGATTTCGAGCCGGGCTGGTGGCGCGACCCGAGCGCTGGCGAAGGCGCGGTGGCCGGGCTGGCGGTGATCGCCATCCTGCTGGCAGCGGCCGTCTGGGACCTGCGTTTGCGCCGCAGGAAGCCACAGCCCACCCCGCTCCCGGACGCTGATGCGACCGCGGACCGGGCGGACACGAAACAGGCTGTCGCTCCGCGACGGGCTTACAGATACCCGCGCGGTGCCTTCCCCAATGCCACCGCGCGCAACCGCGCCGCCTTCGCCCGCGAGGGCCGCAAGATGAACGCCCATCGGCGCATGCCTTGACCGCGTCCTCCAAACTCTTGCCTATCGGGCCCAAACGCGGTGCATTCGGGATCTGGCGGTGCGGGAGAGCCTGACATGATCCGGAAACTGGCCGGCCTCGGCCTCTTACTCATCTCCGCCTGGCTGCTCTGGCAGGGGCTGCATGCGATCGAGGTGTTCATGGCGCGCGGAGGATCGCTTGCCAGCGCTCTGTTCGAGCCGCCATCCGGCATCATACGGGTCGCCAGCACTGCGCTGGCCCTTCTGGGCGGCGGGCTTGCCCTTGCCGGGCGTCCGGGCGGGGCGCCGCTCGGCCTGACCGGCGCGCTCGGCTTCGCCGCGCTGGGGCTTCTGCTCGCCTCCGCCGGCGCCGACATCTCGCTCTGGCGCGATGAAGCCCTGTGGTCCGGCGCGCTGGTCCCGCTTGCCCTGATTCTTGTTTTCACCCGCCGCGGCTGAGCCGGCGTCTTCGCCTTTAGAAGCATTGATTCCATGGGCGAACCCCTTAGGTTCGCACCAGCTTGAATCACCTCCTGTCTCAAGGCGAAATTCTCCATGTCAGACACTTATGACGTCGTCATCATCGGCGCCGGTCCCGGCGGTTACAATTGCGCGATCCGGGCGGGCCAGCTCGGCCTGAAGGTGGCCTGCGTCGAAAAGAACCCGACGCTTGGCGGCACCTGCCTGAATGTCGGCTGCATCCCGTCCAAGGCGCTGCTGCATGCGTCGGAGATGTTTGCGGCCGCCAAGCATGACTTCGCCGGGATGGGCATCAAGTTCGGCAAGCTCGATCTCGATCTCAAGCAGATGATGGCGCAGAAGGATGAGGCCGTCGACGGGCTGACCAAGGGCGTCGAATACCTGTTCAAGAAGAACAAGGTCGAGCGCGTGAACGGACATGGCCGTATACTCGGGCCGGGACAGGTCGAGGTGGCCACGCCGGAAGGTGATGTCCAAGTGCTGAAGACCCGGCACATCGTCATCGCAACGGGCTCGGAACCCGCCACGCTGCCGGGCATCGAGATAGACGAGGAGCGAATCGTCACCAATACCGGCGCGATCGCATTGAAGAATGTGCCGAAAAAGCTTGTCCTGATCGGCGCCGGCGTGATCGGCCTCGAACTCGGTTCGGTCTGGTCGCGCCTCGGCGCGGAGGTCGAGGTCGTCGAATATCTCGATCACTGCCTTCCCGGAGCCGATGGCGAGATTTCCAAGGCCACGCGCAAGACATTCGAATCGCAGGGGCTGAATTTCCATTTCGGCCAGAAAGTCACCGGCGTCGAAAAGCTGAAGACCAAGCTCAAGGTCAATATGGAGGCGGTTTCGGGCGGCGAGACACAGACCCTGGACGCTGACGCGGTAATCGTGGCGGTCGGCCGGCGCCCCTATACCGAGGGGCTGGGCCTGGACAAGGCGGGCATCGCCACCGACAAGCGCGGCGTCATCGAGGTGAGCGACGGGCATTTCCGCGTGGCCGAGGGGATCTGGGCCGTCGGCGATGCCATTCACGGCCCGATGCTCGCCCACAAGGCCGAGGATGACGGCGTCGCCGTGGCCGAACTCATCGCCGGCAAGGCGGGGCACGTGGACTATGACCTGGTGCCCAGCGTCGTTTACACGAACCCGGAAATCGCCTGGGTCGGGCGGACAGAGGAACAGCTCAAACAGGCCGGCATCGAATACAGCAAGGGCAAATTCCCTTTCCAGGCCAATTCCCGCGCGCGCTGCAATCATGAAACCGAGGGCTTCGTGAAAATCCTTGCCGACAAGAAAACCGATCGCGTGCTCGGCGCGCACATGATCGGTGTCGGCGTCGGCGACATGATCCATGAGGTGTGTGTCGCGATGGAATTCGGAGGCGCCTCGGAAGATATTGCGCGCACCTGCCATGCCCATCCGACGATGTCGGAAGCCGTTCGCCAGGCGGCCATGGGCGTCGAGGGCTGGACGATGCAGATGTAGCGGCCATACTGGCGGCATGGACTTTCATCCCGCCGCCGGCTGGCAGATCAGGCCGTTTCGCCCCGGGCCGGACCGCGCGGGATGCGAGCGGGTTTTCCAGGCCTGTGTCGGCGAATTCAGCTGGCTGGATACCGCGCAGAGCCTGCCGGCCGGCTGGGGCTCGCCCGGTTGCGGCCTTGCCATCCATGTGGCCGAGGTGCGCCAGGCCGGCCTTGTCGGCTTCATCATGTTCAATTCTGAAACCGGCTATGTCAGCTATCTGCTCGTCGAACGCGACTGGCGGCTTTGCGGGATCGGGCGCGGATTTCTGGCCGGCGCACGAAGAGTGACGAGCCGCGCGCTGAGCCTTGATGTCGACCGCCAGAACAGGCGCGCGCGTGCCGCCTATGAAGCGCTCGGCTTTCAGCCGGTTGCCACCCGCACGGCCGCCGGCCGCGAGCAGATCCGCATGCGCGCGGCCTGACCGGCAGGCCCGCCCTTGTCCAAGAATGCTTTTGCCCGATCGCCGTGGCTCCGATAAACTCGCGTGGCCATGACAAGACCGGTCCTGACCCCCGAGGAAATTCGCGCAGCCGAAGCCGCGGCGATTAAGGCCGGAACGCCGTCCTATGCGCTGATGCAGCGCGCCGGCGCGGCGGCCGCGCACGCGCTGATGGAGGCCTGGCCCGAAGGCGAAGTGCATGTCCTGTGCGGTCCCGGCGGCAATGGGGGTGACGGCTTCGTGGCCGCGCGCCATCTCAGGCAGGCCGGACGCAGTGTCCGCGTCTTCCTCCTGGGTGAAAGCGAAACGCTGGACGGCGATGCGGCGCGGGCCGCCAGCGACTGGGACGGGCCGGTCGAGCCGCTGAGCGCCGCACTGGAGCACACGCCGGATCTTGTCATCGATGCGCTGTTCGGCGCCGGCCTCTCGCGCCCGCTGGAGGGGGCCGCCGCGCAGCTGGCCGCGCGGCGTCTGCCGACGCTGAGTGTCGATGTCCCTTCAGGTCTCGACGGCCTGACCGGACAGCCGCGCGGCGCCGTCTTCCAGGCCGACCGGACCCTGAGTTTCGCGGCGCTCCGCCCGGCCCATCTCCTGCGCCCGGGATCGGGGTTTTGTGGCGCTGTCGAGGTCGCGGACATCGGTCTCGCCGTCGACAGCGACTGCCATGAGAATACGCCCGGCATCTGGCAGGACGCGCTGCCGGCCCCGCAGTCCGATACGCACAAGCATTCGCGCGGCCGGCTGATCTGCGTGACGGGCGGGCCGTCAAATACGGGGGCGGCCCGGCTGGCGGCAATGGCGGGCTTGCGGGCGGGCGCAGGACTGGTGACGCTGCTCTCGCCGCCCTCGGCGCTCAATATCAACGCCTCTCATGTCACCGCGATCATGGTGCGCGCCTTTTCCGAATCCCGCGCTCTTGCCGAGGCCGCACGCGGGGCTGACTGCGCGGTCATCGGGCCGGCGGCCGGCGTGCGCGAGGAAACGCGGGCCGATACGCTGGCGCTATTGTCGACCCAATGTTCAAGCGTGCTCGATGCCGATGCGCTGACGGTTTTCGCCGCCGAGCCGGGCACGCTGTTCGACGCCTTGCGCCCCGAAGATATTCTTACCCCTCATCCCGGAGAGTTCGCTCGCCTTTTCGCCGACCTCATCGAGGTCTCGGACAACCGGATCGAGGCGGTGCGCCGCGCTTGTGCGCGCGCCGGCGCCGTGATCCTTCTCAAAGGCCCGGACACCGTGATTGGCGAACCGGGCGGGCGGGCCGTGATCAACACCCATGCCTCTCCATGGCTGGCCACGGCCGGCTCCGGAGATGTTCTGGCGGGAATCATTGCCGGGCTTCGCGCCCAGGGCATGCCAGCATTTGAAGCCGCCGCGGCCGGGGCCTGGCTGCATGGCGAGGCCGGCCGCAGGCTCGGCCATGGCTTGATCTCCGAGGACCTGCCGGACGTCCTGCCCGCGATCCTGCGGGAATGTCTTGAAAAGGGCGCAGGCGAAGCTTAGCAGACGGGTCGGACCGGTATGCGGATGTGGCGGAACTGGTAGACGCGCTTGGTTTAGGTCCAAGTGCCGCAAGGCGTGGGGGTTCGAGTCCCTCCATCCGCACCATTTATCTTCTCTAAAATTCATTATAATCAACGATCTAACACCCGGGCACTCTGCCGCTTTCTGCGCTTCTCCCGATTTTGTGCTACAAATTGCGCTCATTTTGTGCCACACGAATGCATGGATCGAACCCGCGACATTGACCGGCACCTGCGCCAGAGGGGTGGCCGCTGGCATTATTACCGGCGGGTGCCGAAGCAGTTTCAACGCTTCGATGATCGCGGAACAATCCGGCTCGCGCTGGGGACCTCTTCACTGGAGACCGCCCGTATTCGCCGCGATGAGCTGGCACACGCCGACGAGGCCTTCTGGGCCGGCATGGCGCTTGCGGCGGCCGCCGAAGACGGCGACGCGGATGCCCGGCGGGCCCTGGCGCGCAAGCGCTATGAAGCCGCAAGAGCCGCGGCGATGGCCTGCGGGTTCCGGTACCGGCCGGTTGAGCAGTTGGTCAGTGAGCCACATCTCGACGACGTGGTTCGCCGCCTGGTCGCGCTGGACGCTCGCGGAAGCGCGGTCGTCGACGAACAGCCCGAGCAGGTCGAGGCGCTGCTCGGCGGTGTCGAGGCGCCCGGGGTCACGGTCAGCGAGGCGCTGGAGATCTATTTCAACGAGATCGCCATCGATGACCAGTACGCGAAATCAGACGCTCAGGCCTATCAGTGGCGGAAGGTCAAGCGGCTTTCGATCAGCTATTTCACCGAACAGGTCGGCGACCTGCCGCTGGTCGACATCACCCGAGATCATGCCCTGGCCTATCATCGCTTCTGGTCAGATCGCGTCACGGGCGCATCGGGATGCAAGACTGTGAAACCCAATACCGCCAACAGGCATATCGGCAATATCCGCCTGCTTTACAGCGCCTATTTCAGGCATGTGGGCGAGGAAACCCGGCCAAACCCCTTCCGGAACCTGTTCTTCAAGGCAAAGTCGCGGTCCGAGGTGCCGGCCTTCCCCGACGCCTGGGTTCGTGGCCGCATCCTCGCGCCGGGCGCGCTGATCGGCTTGCGGGCGGAATTGCAGCTCATCACCTATCTTCTGATCGAGACCGGCTGCCGGCCAAGCGAGATCATCAATCTGCGTCCCGAGGATATCCATCTGGGCGGTGATGTTCCCTTCATCTCGATCGCCCCGCGCCGGAAGCGCGAGATCAAGACCGAATCCTCGATCCGGGACATCCCGCTGGTCGGCGTGGCGCTGGAAGCCGCCCGGCGCTCACCCGCAGGATTTCCGCATTATCATGATCGGGGCGAGCTCTTCTCGGCCAACATGATGAAGGCGTTCCGGGCACGGGGGCTGTTTCCGACAGACGCGCACGTGATCTACTCCTTCCGGCATGCTTTCGAGAAACGCATGCAGGAGGCCAATATCGACTACGGGCTCCGGTGTCTTCTGATGGGCCATCGCAACACGCGTCCGAGCTATGGAGATGGCGGCTCGATGGCCTATCGCCGCGACGAGCTCCTGAAGATCGCTCATCCCTATGATGGCGAGGTTTTCAGGCGGATTGACGCGGCCTTTCCGGACCTGGCGCCTGCGCGCCGCACAAGCTAGGGCAGATTCTGCCCTAGTCGTTGTGTCCTGGTGGCAGCCCGGAGGTTTCGCGCAGGCACTGGCCGAGCCTTTCACGCCGCTCCCTGCGCCGGGACCACTCGGCGTCGACCATTTCGAAGATGGGCCAGTATTTATCGCCCATCTTCTGAACCACTTCGGCAGCGATGCGCCGTGCGGTTGCCAGGTCGTCGTCGGTGATCATTATGCGTTCGACAAAGTCTCTGATGGTCCTTCAGCGCTTCCACACCATGACGCCGGTGCCGTCATCGACATTGGCGAAGAACGCTGCGCGCACCGGCTCAGAAAAGCTCGGATCGTCCAGCTTCAGGGCGACATAGGCCGTCGTGCCATCCCTGCTCTCCTGGTTCCAGCCGGCCCCCAGCTCGGCGCCGCCGGCATAGAGGCGATAATCCGGTGCGCCGCCGGAGGCCTTCTCGGCATTGGGCACGAGCTGGGCTTTGACATTGATCGTCATGGTGCGGATCGTGCCGGTATAGGCCCCGTCCTTTTCGGTGAAGGT
>JAAANZ010000103.1 GCA_009909065.1 Alphaproteobacteria bacterium
GACGCACTTGCTCGCTGAAAGTCTCGCAAACTGGCCGATGATCGCGAGCCTGTTCGTCGTGTTCGGGGCGATCGTTTTCTACATGATCGACCGCTGGTCCATGGAAATCGTCTCCATCGGGGTGATTGCGGTCCTCCTGCTGGTGTTCACCCTGCCGGGCGCCCATGGGCCGGCCGGTGAGCCCGTTTCGCCGGCGACATTGCTGTCGGGCTTCGGCAATCCCGCCCTGATCACGATCATGGCGCTGCTCGTCGTCGGCCAGGGGCTGTTCCAGACCGGCGCGCTGGAAGGCCCGACGCGCGCCCTGCTCAACTCCTATGACAAGCGTCCGCTACCCACGCTCGCCGCGGCCTTTTTCGCGGTCTTTGCCATCAGCGCCTTCATCAACAATACGCCTGTCGTCATCATGTTCCTGCCGGTGGTCAGCGCGATCGCCCAGCGCATGAAAAGCTCGCCCTCGCGCCTGATGATGCCGCTCAGCTTCGCCAGCGTATTCGCGGGCATGACAACCCTGATCGGCACATCGACCAATCTCCTGGCCGCAGAGACCTTCCAGCGCCTGGAAGGCGAACCGCTCGGCTTTTTCACCCAGACGCCGATGGGACTCGTCCTCGCCGGCGCCGGTTTCGTCTACCTGGCCCTGTTCTCGAAATTCCTGTTGCCCAGACGCAGCGGAATGGATGCCGACATACTCGAGACCTCGGGAAAACAGTTCGTGGCGCAGATCGAGGTCGGCCGGGAGCATTTCCTGATCGGCAAGAAACCGGTCGCCGGCATGTTCAAGGAATTGCCCAATTTCACCGTGCGACTGATCCAGCGCGGCGAGCGCGCCATCCTGCCGCCCTTCGAGGATGTCGCCCTCGAACAGGGCGACCTGGTGATTGTCGCGGCCACGCGCGGCGCTCTGATGGATGTCCTCTCCTCCCAGCCGGAAATGCTCGAGCAGATCTGGCGTTCGGGCACGGGGGTGGCCGACGAGGCCGATTCACCGCGCTCGCTGGTACTGACCGAGGCGGTTGTCGCCCCGGGCTCGCGCATGGCGGGGCGCACGGTGGAGATGCTCGGCTTCCGCCGGCTGACGCGCGCCGTGGTGATGGGCATCCAGAGACGCTCACACATGATCCGCTCCAAGCTCGGCGAGATCCGGCTCGAGGCGGGGGACACGCTGCTCCTGTGCGGGCCGGCGGATGCGCTGCGCGAATTGCGGGCCAGCCGCGACCTCATCCTGCTGGAATGGTCCCAGACGGAAATCGCCCTGTCGGCACGCGCCCTGAGTGCCCGGATCATTGCCGTCCTGATGGTGGTGGCCGCGGCCACGGGAGTGCTTCAGATCCTGCATGCCTCGGTTCTGGCGGCCCTCGCCATGATCCTCGCCGGCTGCCTGAACACGCGCCAGGCCAGCCGTGCGCTCGATCTTCGGATCTTCCTGGTGATCGCCGCGGCGCTCTCCATGGGCGTGGCGCTCGAACAGACAGGCGCAGCCGCCCTCATCGCCCATGGCGTCGTCGCCCTGGCCGAGCCCTATGGCACGCTGGCCGTGCTCTCGGCCATTTTCCTGGCGGTGGCTGTCCTCACCAACCTGCTGAGCAATGCCGCAACGGCCGTCTTGTTCTCGCCGATTGCCTTGTCGGCGGCCGACCAGCTTGGCGCCGGCGACCCCGTTCCGTTCCTGCTGGCGGTGATCTACGGCGCCAATTGCTGTTTTGCCACACCCATCGCCTATCAGACGAACATGCTTGTCATGGGGCCCGGTCACTACAAATTTTCGGACTTCATGAAGTTTGGCGGACCGCTTGTGATCCTGTTGTGGCTCGTTTTTACGTTTGCGGCCCCTTGGCGGTTCGGTCTTTGAATGTCTTAATCGGTCCTGATGAAGTTAAATGACTCGCAGAATTTTCCACTCGGGCTGAAGCGCAATCTGCGCTTCTACCTGACCAATCCCTCGCCCTGCCCCTATCTGCCGGGCCGGCGCGAGCGCAAAGCGTTTACCAGCCTTGCCGTCTCGGATGCCGAGGCGCTGCATGACCAGCTGTCGAAATCGGGCTTTCGCCGCAGCCAGTCAATTGCCTACCGGCCCGCCTGCCCGGCCTGCAATGCCTGTCGCTCGGTGCGTGTCGATGCCCAGGGGTTCCGGCCGAGCCGGAGCCAGCGACGCATCCTCAACAAGAATGACGACCTTGTGCGCAGCCCGGCGCCGGCCAATGCGACACGCCAGCAGTTTCGGCTGCTGAAATCCTATCTCAAGGGGCGCCATGACGGCGGCGGCATGTCGGAAATGTCGTATCGTGACTATGTCAACATGGTCGGTGACAGTCCGATCCAGAGCCTGATCTTCGAATACCGCCTCGGCAGTGAACCTAACGCCCCGCTGGTCGCGGCCGCGATCACGGACGTGCTGCGCGACGGGCTGTCCATGGTCTACACCTTCTTCGACCCCGACCTGCCGCGCCGCAGCCTCGGCAAGTTCATGATCCTCGACCATATCCGCCAGGTGCGCGAACTCGCCCTGCCCCATGTCTATCTCGGCTACTGGATCAAGGGGGCGGCGAAGATGGATTACAAGCGCGATTACACACCCCTGGAGGTACTTGACGGCGAGGAATGGCGCCCGCTTCTGGACAGCGAATAGCAAGGCGCCCTAGACAAGCGGCGCTGACACGAACGGGAGTGGGCCATGATGGATCGTCGCAAGCTGCTTGGCGCAGCCACACTGGGCGCCGCCGGGACGGCACTGACCGCCTGCGGGCAGACTGATCGGGCGGAGTCGGGCCCGAGTGCCCCTGCAGTGACGCAAAGGCGCCGGCGTTTCAACATGGTCACAACCTGGCCGAAGAACCTGCCCGGACTCGGCAAGGCGGCCGAGCGCGTCGCCGAACAGGTCGGCGCCCTGTCGGGCGGAAAGATGGAAGTGAAGGTCTTCGCGGCCGGCGAACTGGTCCCGCCCTTCCAGAGCTTCGACGCGGTCGCCGATGGCACGGCGGACATGTATCACGGCGCCGAATATTACTGGAAAGCCAAATCGGAGGGCTTCCCCTTCTTCACCGCCGTGCCGATGGGCATGACCGCCCAGGAAATCATGGGCTGGATCGATTTCGGCGGCGGACAGGAGCTCTGGGACGAATTGTCCGGACAGTATGGCGTCAAGGCTTTCCAGGCGGCCAATACCGGCCACCAGATGGGCGGCTGGTTCCGCAAGGAGATCAACAGCCTGGACGATCTCAACGGGCTGAAGATGCGCATTCCCGGCCAGGGCGGCGACGTTCTGCGCGCGCTCGGCGGCTCGGCCGTGGCCCTGTCGGGCGGGGAAATCTACCAGGCGCTTCAGACCGGGCAGATCGACGCCACAGAATGGGTCGGCCCGTGGAATGATTTCTATCTCGGGTTCCACCGCGAGGCCGCGTATTATTATGGGCCCGGCTTCCATGAGCCCGGCGCCTCGCTGGCTGTGGGCATGAATCGCGGGGTCTGGGACAGTCTCACCGAGACCGAGCAGGCCATCATCCGCCAGGCCTGCCGCTCGGTGAACCACCTTTCGGTCGGCGAGTTTACCTACCAGAATGCCCGCCATCTCGATATTCTCGTCAATGAGCACGGGACGCAGCTGCGCAGCTTTCCCGATGACGTGGTCGCCCGCATGTCCGAGGCGAGCGCGGACGTGCGTGCCTCGGCCGGCAATTCCGGTGGGCTGGAAAAGCGCATATATGACAGCTTTGAGGCCGCACTGAAATCCATGCGTGGCTGGGCGAGAGTCTCTGACGGGGCCTATTACACCGCCCGCGAACTCGGCAGCCGGTAGGCGCCGTGGCGGAGTTTTTCCTCACGCTCGGAACCGTGATCAAATGGGCCGGCTGGCTGGCTTCGCCGCTGCTGGCCCTGCCGCTTCTCGTGCTTGTCGCGGGTCGCCCGCTTGCGCCGCTGGCCGAACGCCTCTCGCGCCTGCTCGACGCGGTTTCAGGCGCCGCACTCGGTTTCGCCATGACGATGAGCGTATTGATGCTGGTCGCCCAGCTGGCCGTCGTCATCGCGCGCTATGTCTTCGGCCTGGCCTTTTCCTGGCTGAGCGAGACGGTGGTCTACAGTTTTGCAGCCATGTTCCTGATCGCCGCGGCGTCGGCGCTGCGCGATGATGAGCATGTGCGCGTGGATATCCTGCGACAGCGTTACGGCCCGACTGCCCGTGCGGGCATCGAGCTGGCAGGCACCTATCTGCTGCTCATACCGATCTGCCTCCTCGTCTTCTGGTCCGCCATCTCGCCCTCCTTCGTGCGCAGCTGGGCGCAGTTCGAAGCCTCGCGCGAAAGCGATGGCCTGCCGATCCTGTTCCTGTTTCGCACCCTGATCCCGGTCTTTGCCGCACTCCTGCTCGCCCAGGGACTCAGCCAGGCCCTGAAGGCGGCGTTGGTCCTGCGCGGGTTTCGCAGGCCGCAAGCGCTGCATGCCCAAGGGGGCGGAACCTGATGGACATCGAGCTGATCCTCGCCGTGGCGATGTTTGCCAGCGCGATTGCCGCGCTCCTGGCCGGCTATCCCGTGGCGCTGACGCTCGGCGGCATCGCCCTGCTCTTCGCCCTGATCGGGATTTCGCTGGATGTCTTCCCGACCGCATTCCTGAAGGGCTTTCCGGCCCGCATACAGGGTTCGATGGAGAACCAGGTGCTGATCGCGGTGCCGCTCTTCGTGATGATGGGCGTGATCCTGGAGCGCTCCCGGGTGGCCGAGGACCTATTGCGCATTGCCGGGCGCCTGCTCGGCCAGTTGCGCGGCGGGCTCGGCTTTTCCGTGGTGATCGTCGGCGCGCTGCTGGCCGCCTCGACAGGCATTGTCGGGGCGACGGTGATCACCATGACGCTGATCGCCCTGCCTACGATGTTGCGCGAGGGTTATGACCCGCGCCTGGCCTCGGGCACCATCGCCGCCTCAGGCACGCTGGGGCAGATCATCCCGCCCTCCATCGTGCTCATCCTGCTGGCCGATGCCATCTCCAATGCCAACCAGACCGCGAGCATGCAGTCCGGCATGGGACCCAGCGTGGTTTCGGTCGGCGACCTGTTTGCCGGTGCGCTGATACCGGGCCTCCTGCTGGTAGGAATCTATCTTGCCTATATCGCCGTGACGGCGCTCCTGCGCCCGGCCGCCTGCCCGCCTGTCTCGGCGACCGGCAGCCCGCCGCTGAAAGCCGGAGAGGTCGCCTTCGGACTGGGCGCCCCGATACTCCTGATCATTGCCGTGCTCGGCTCGATCCTTGGCGGTGTGGCCTCGCCGACGGAAGCGGCCGCTGTCGGCGCGGGCGGCGCGCTCCTGCTGGCCGGACTGCGGCTGGCGCGCGAGACCGGTTCGCGTCTGGCATCGCTGCTCATCGCCGGCCTTCTCGCACTGGGCCTCATGATCCTCATCAATGCCATTATTGACCTGCG
>JAAANZ010000038.1 GCA_009909065.1 Alphaproteobacteria bacterium
GAGGCCGCGCGAGGCGCGCGAGAGCTGGAACCGGCCGGAGCCGTAGCCGCCCAGTTCGAAATGCCATTCGCCGACGACCATCTCGAAATCGGAATCGGCATGGCCTTCGTAGCGGATCGGAAGGCCATGAGCGCCCTGGTCCGGGCAATAGGTCTTGTCGAAAGAGATGACGAGCCCGCCGCGCTCACCGGATATCTGCGCCTCGAGGTCTTCCAGCGCGTCCTCGGCAAAGGTGTTGGGTTCCAGCATCGTGCCCGAAAGGCGGCCATCGACATCGTCGAACCAGGCCGTGAAGGGCACGGGGTCGGAAAAGCCGGTATAGTCATACCAGCCGGTCCACAGCCCGTTCATGTCGGGGCGCTTACCCATGTTTGTCCTTCATCCTGCCGGCTTTCACACGCTGCCCCCTTGATCGCGCAAGCCGCCCGGCGCATCAAGCAGAGCCATGAATATTCTCGTTATCGGATCAGGCGCGCGCGAACACGCGCTGGCCTGGAAAATCGCCCGGTCGGATCTCGTCGATGAAGTCTGGTCGGCGCCCGGCAATCCCGGCATGGATGCCATCGGGCCGTGTTTTGATGTCGCGGCCGATGATGTGGAGGCGCTGGAGAAGCTCACCCTTCAGCTCGAGCCGCATCTGGTCGTGATCGGGCCGGAGGCGCCGCTCGCGGCCGGGCTGGCCGACCGGTTGCGTGCGCGCGGCTTCGACGTGTTCGGCCCCGACAGGGCGGCCGCGCGCCTGGAAAGCTCAAAGGCCTTTTCAAAGGCGCAGATGGAGAAATTCGGCGTGCCCACGGCGGCCTGCAAGACCGTCAGTGACCCGGAGACCGCAAAAGCCTACCTCGCCACCCTCGATGCGCCCTATGTGCTCAAGGCCGACGGGCTTGCCGCCGGCAAGGGCGTGGTGATCGCCGATACGCTGGAGGAGGCCGCGGCCGAAGCCGAGGCCCTGCTTGCCGGGCGGTTCGGGCCAGCCTCGCAAAGTCTCGTCATCGAGGAGTTCATGCCCGGTGAGGAGGCGAGTATTTTCGTCCTCACCGATGGCGAGGGAATGATCCTCATGCCCGCGGTCCAGGACCACAAGCGCGCCGGCGAGGGGGACACGGGCCCGAACACAGGCGGCATGGGCGCCTATGTGCCCGCGCCGGTCATCACGCCGGAGCTGGCGGGGCGCATTAGGGCCGAGATCGCCGCACCGATGATTGCCGGGATGGCCGATGATGGGATGACCTATCGCGGCGTGCTCTATATCGGGCTGATGATCACGCCGGACGGGCCGAAAGTGGTCGAGTTCAATGCCCGTTTCGGAGATCCCGAATGCCAGGCGCTCATGGCGGGCCTGCCCGGTGATATCGTGCCGGGCCTGCTGGCCGCGGCGACCGGAGGTGTGAAGGGCAATGAGGCCGCTTTCGAGGCGCTGATGGGTCTGGATGAATTCTGCCCCGCCGCCACGGTCGTGATGGCCAGCCAGGGCTATCCGGGCCCGTATGAAAAGGGGGCCGTGATCCGGGGCGTGGACGCGGCGCAGGAACAGGACGGCGTGACTGTCTTCCAGGCCGGCACCGACATCAACGGCGATGGCCAGCTCATCTCGGCGGGCGGGCGCGTCCTCTCGGTCACGGCGACGGGCGCCACGCTGGAGGAAGCCCTCATGCGGGCTTATTCGGGTGTTGATGCCATCGCATGGCCGGAAGGTTTCTGCCGGCGAGACATCGCATGGCGGGTGCGCAGCGGCATGACAAAGGCGGGCTAACCCGGCGTCCGCCATTTACGTTAGCGTAAGCTTGGGTACAAACTGTTCGCAAAGACAGTCACGATCAGGGAGGCAGCCGATGGCCGAGACCGTCAGCGCACAGGAAATGTTCTCCGGAACGCAGGAAGTGACCGAAAGCCACCGTTTCGACGAGGCGGCGCTAGCCGGCTGGATGGAGGCGAATGTCGAGGGCTATGAAGGCCCGCTGACCGTTCGCCAGTTCAAGGGCGGGCAGTCCAATCCGACCTACAAGCTGCTCACGCCGCAAAAGGCCTATGTCATGCGCCGCAAGCCGCCGGGCAAGCTTCTGCCGTCCGCACATGCGGTGGACCGCGAATTCCGGGTGATCTCGGCGCTTCACCCGATCGGCTATCCCGTGGCGCGGCCCTATGCGCTTTGCGAGGACGAGAGTGTCATCGGAACCATGTTCTATGTCATGGACCATGTCGAAGGGCGCATCCTCTGGGACCAGACCCTGCCGGATTACGAGCCTGCCGAACGCCGCCGGATCTATGAGGCGCAGTGCAGGACCCTGGCCGAGCTTCACATGGTGGACTGGCGGGCCGTCGGCCTTGAGGGCTTCGGCAAGGAAGGCGACTATGTCGCCCGGCAGATTCATCGCTGGACCAAGCAGTACAAGGCCTCCGAAACCGAGCATATTCCCGAAATGGAAGCCCTGATCGACTGGCTGCCGAAAAACATCCCCCCGGGCGAGATGACCACCATCGTTCATGGCGACTATCGTCTCGACAATATGATCCTGCATCCCGAAGAGCCGGAAGTGATCGCCGTGCTCGACTGGGAGCTGTGCACGCTCGGCGATCCGCTGGCGGACTTCTCCTATCACCTGATGAACTGGGTGCTGCCGAGCTCCGACCCCAATCGCAGGGCGCTGGTCGATATCGAGGATCTCGAAGCGCACGGCATTCCCACAAAGGAAGCCTATGCGCAGATGTATTGTGCGCATACCGGCCGCGACGGGCTGCCGGAACTGGACTATTATTTCGCCTATAACGGGTTCCGCCTTGCCGGCATCCTGCAGGGCATTGTCGGGCGCGTGCGCGATGGCACGGCCAACTCCGCCCATGCCGCCACCAATGCCGAAAGAGTGATCCCCCTTGCCAGATTCGCGGCAGAGTGCGCGCGCCGCGCCGGGATGCAGGACTAGCCCCGGGCGACGGCCCGAGCCGATTTACAAACCGTTTCTGCGGGCCCAAAAGCTTGCTACGAACTTGCCGTCTGCGGCCCGGTTCGACCCGTCTCTTGCCGGCCATGAGGAAAGAAAAGCCGATGAAACATTTCCTTGCTGTCGTTTTTTGCGCCCTGCTGGCCGGAGCGTCACGCCTGCCTGCCGGCGCACAGGATATCGTGATCCATGCCGGTCACGTGATGGCGGTTCCCGGAGAAGGCTGGCAGACACGCCGGTCCATACTGATTGACGGCGAGACGGTTTCGGGCCTTCGCGAAGGCTATGTCTCGCCGGACGGCGCGCAAATCATCGATCTGAAGGAGGCTTATGTCCTTCCGGGGCTGATCGATTCCCATGTGCACCTGCTCAGCACCAAGCCGCCGCGCGACCGGCTGGACACCTTCACCAAGACCACGTCCGACGTCACGCTGGACGGGGTTGTCCATGCCCGCGACACGCTTCTGGCGGGTTTTACCGCTGTCCAGGATGTCGGTGGCACGGATGAGGCGATCTTTGCCCTGCGTGATGGCGTGGCGGCCGGCAAGCTGGCCGGGCCGCATATCCGCGCTTCGGGGCGGGCCGTTGCGGTTACCGGCGGACACGGCGACATCAATGGATTCGCGCCGCGCTACATGGCGATGATGGTGGGCGACAATATCTGCAACGGCGCCGATGACTGCCGCCGCGCAACGCGCCAGCAGATCAAGCAGGGTGCCGATATCATCAAGATCACCGCCACCGGCGGGGTCCTGTCGAACACCGATGCGGGCCTGGAGAAACAGTTCAGCGATGCCGAACTCGCCGCCATTGTCGAGGCCGCCGAGTCCATGGGCCGCAAGGTGACGGCTCATGCCCATGGCAAGAGCGGGATCGATGCGGCCCTGCGCGCCGGCGTGCATTCCATCGAACATGGCACCTATCTCGATGACGAGACGATCGCCCTGTTCCTGGAACATGAGGCCGTCCTCGTTCCCACCGTGCTTGCGGGTGTGACCGTGACCGGCTGGACCGATGAACCCTGGCTGCCAAAAGCCTCACGCGAAAAGGCCGAAATCGTCGGCCCGCGCATGCTGGAAATGCTCCGCCTGGCCCGCGAAGGGGGCGTTCGCGTGGCTTTCGGGACAGATACCGGGGTGTCCGCGCATGGCAAGAATGCGAAAGAGTTCGCGCTCATGGTCGAGGCGGGCTTTTCCCCGGAAGAGGCCATCCGCTCGGCGACCGTGACCGCGTCCGAACATATCGAGATGTCCGATCGCATCGGCACTCTGGAGGCGGGAAAGCTGGCCGACCTGATCGCGACGCAAGGCAATCCCCTCGAAAACATCGCCGAGCTGGAGGACGTGGATTTCGTCATGAAGGGCGGACAGGTCTACAAGCCCGCCCGCGGGCCGGACAGCCGGTAAGGGCGAATTGCCGTTCGCCTCAACGGCGAGGCGTTTTGACAAGGCTGTCCAATCGCCTGACAAAACAGTCTGAGGGACTGGCGGCCAGCGCTGGTGCATCAATGGAGGCTGACATGCGCGGAATGCGCGGCATTGCAGCGACTGTGTCGATCATGGCTCTCGCCGGAGCGCTCGCCGCGTGCGGTGGCCCGGGCAACGGGGCCGGCACACAGGCCGATGAGTGGTGCGTGCCCGTTGAGGAAGGGGCCACCTTCCGCGTCGAGAATGGCCGGCTTGTGGCGACCGATGGCGCCAATCCGCTGGCTGATGCAACGGGGTGGACCGGCCGGGTGGAGCGGCAGATCGCTGAAAACGGGTTCGGCTGGCTGGGCCTGGATGACCGCAATGTCGGCGCGGGCGTTCTGGCACTGACCGGAACCGCGCCGAGCGCGGCGGCCAAGGCGGCGGGTCTCGAAGCGGGCGAGGCGGCGATCAAATCCGTGCCGGAAGGGCGCGATCTGCTCGTCATTGATGGCATCTCGGTCGAGGGCGGCGACGAAGCCGTGGGCGCAGCGCTGAGCGAGCTTGACGGGACGCCGAGTGCCGCCGAATGCCAGAACGCCTTTTCGCGCGTGATGGAAGGGCGAAACGTCTCCTTCTCGACCGCGGGCGCGCAGATTGACACCGAAAGTGCCAGGTTGCTGGACGCGGCCACCGGTGTGGCGATCATCTGCCAGGACTACGAAATCGAGGTGGCCGGCCATACTGACAAGCGCGGCGACCCGATCGACAATCAGCGCCTGTCCGAAGCGCGTGCGAATGCGGTGCGCGACTATCTCATCGATCGCGGCGTGCCGGCCGAAACCCTCAGCGCGGCCGGTTACGGCGCCGCGCGCCTGCTCGATGAGCGCGACACGGAGGAAGCCCATCGCCGCAACCGGCGCACGGAATTCATCCTGCGCGAGCGCGAATAGGCCGCCGGCCATGGGCGGACACGGCCCTAACCCCGCAGATCGACTTCGAGTTTCGAGATCGCATGGACGAAATTGTTCGGCGCGATCTCCTGCCGACCCGTCCAGCGCGCCTGCGGGAAGCGTTGCAGGATCTGGCGATAGGCCGCCTCGAGCTGCATGTTCGCCACACGCTGACCGAGACAGACATGCGGTCCGATGCCGAAGGCGAGATGGTCCTTCGCATTGGCACGGGTGACATCGAAACTGTCGGGATCGGCAAAAACGGCCGGGTCGCGGTTGGCCGCGCCGTAATACATCAGAACCTTCTCGCCTTCGCCGATCATCTGCCCGCCGATTTCGGTATCTTCCAGGCAGGTGCGCCGCATATACATGACCGGGCTCACCATCCGGATGGCTTCATGAACCATGTTGGGGATCAGCCCGGGATCGTCGATGAGTTTCTCGCGCTCGCCGGGAAATTCGGTCAACAGGCGCATCGTGCCGGAAATCGAATTGCGAGTCGTGTCATTGCCGGCGAACACGATCAGCAGCCATGAGCCGTCAAGATACTCATCGCTGAGCAACTCGCCATCGACCTTCGCATTCGCGATGGCCGAGAGCAGATCATCCTTCGGATCGGCTCGCCGTTCCTTGAGTATGGCCTGGCCATACTCGAACATCGCCTGAACCTCGGACAGGAAGCGGTTGATGTCCTCGGGATCGACCTCTCCGAGCTCTTCGCGTTGAAGCGTGTATCCGGCGGTTTCGAGAAAATGCATCCATTCGATGAATTTCGGCCGGTCGGCCTCCGGCACGCCGAGCATTTCGCAAAGCGTGAACAGGGGCAGCTCGGCGGAGAAATCCTCCACGAGGTCAACCACCGGACCTTTTTCTTCCAGCCGGTCGAGGAGATCGCTGACCTTGTTCTCGACCTTTTTCCTGAGCTCGGCGATATAGGCGGGTGTGAAGAAGGGCATGTGCTCGCGGCGAAGGGGCATGTGCCAGGGCTTGTCGAGATTGATCATCGCGTCGAGCGAGGCGCGATGCAAAAGCGGGTGACGCCGCTCCGGCGGGGCGTAGCTCATCAGGATTCCGCCGGCCTGCGAGGAAAAGCGCTGCGTGTCGAGATCGACGGCCCGCACGTCACTGTAGCGCGTCAACGCCCAGAAGCCGGCCCCGTATTGCTGGGGGAACCACATGACCGGGGCATTTTCGCGCATCTGCGCGAAGGCCTCGAAGGGCTGGCCCTTCGTGAATTCGACGGCGTTTTCGAGATCGACCGGCGGTGTGATCGCCCAGCGGCGGGGATGTTTCGGCTCTGTCGAGGCCGCTTCGTCGACCGCGGTTTCGCTGACAAGGGGCAGGCTCATCCTGTTTTCCTCCGGGTGTTTGTGTCATCGTTTGGCCACAAGCCTGGCGCGCCTGCCTGAACGGCAATCAAGCCCGTCTGGCTTATTCGCGTTCCGGAAGGCCTTTCAGGATCTGCTTTTTCAGGCGTCCGGGCATGAAGCGCTGGGCAAAACGCGCCCGTTCGGCTTCCTTGCCGACCATATAGTGGATCTCGTCGCCATGGGCGGCTTCCCAGACCTTCGCGGCGGCGTCCCCGACCGAATAGACCGGCTGGCCGATGGCGCGGATCTCGTCCGCCATTTTCACATTCGCGCCCTCACTTGCGCCGATGTCGAGGATCGGCGTGTCGACGAACCAGGGCATCAGGCTGGTCACGCGAATTCCCAGCCCGCTGAACTCGACATCGAGCGCCTCGGTCAGCCCGCGCACTGCGAATTTCGTTGCCGAATAGACTGCCAGCCGGGGCGATCCGACCATGCCGGCCGTGGAGGCGGTGTTGATGATCCGCGCACCATGGGTCTCGCGCAGGAGGGGCAGGGCGGCATAGACGCCATTGACGACACCCTTCACATTCACGTCCACGATCCAGTCGCAGTCCTCGGGCGGGATGTCCTCGAACCAGCCATGCCGGCCCACCCCGGCATTGTTGAAGAGCACATTCATCTGGCCGTGCGTGGCCTCGCCGAAGCCGTTTACCGCCGCAGCCCACTGGGCGCGGTCGCGCACATCCAGGACGGCCATATGGGAATTTCCGCCGCCGATGACGTCGGCGACTTCGGCAAGGCCCTGCTCATCGAGATCATAAAGGCCGACAAACCAGCCGCGCTTGGCGAAATACCGCGCCGCCTCGGCGCCGATTCCCGAGGCGGCGCCCGTGATGAAGATGCTCTTGCGGCCCCGGCTCTCGCTCATATTCCTGTCCTCGCCCTGATGGTGTGTTGGTTCGCGTGATCGTCAGTCCACATCCATGCCAAGGTCAAGGTTGCCGGCCGAATGGGTCAGAGCGCCGACGGAAATGAAATCGACCCCCGTGCCCGCGATTTCGCGCACGGTGTCCAGCGTGACGCCGCCGGAGGCCTCCGCAATACAGGTCCCGGCAATCCTGTCGACAGCGCGGGCGAGCGTGTCTGTGTCCATATTGTCGAGGAGCACGGCATGCGGCGGCGTTTCCAGGACCTCTTCAAGCTGGTCCAGCGTGTCGACCTCGATCTCGATCATGCGAAGATGGCCGGCATAGGCGCGCGCGCGTTCCAGCGCCGAAGCGATCGAGCCGCAGGCGGCGATGTGGTTGTCCTTGATCAGGATCGCATCGTCGAGACCGTAGCGATGAGAGGTTCCGCCACCACACCGCACGGCGCGTTTTTCCAGCGCCCTGTGACCTGGCGTGGTCTTTCTCGTGCAGACGATCTGCGCCTTCGTATGGGAAATGCGGCTGGCAAACTCGGCGGTCAGCGTGGCAATCGCGGAAAGGCGCCCGAGGAAGTTGAGCATGGTTCGTTCAGCCGTCAGGATCGAACGGGCCGGCCCTTCAAGGCGCGCCACCAGGCTGCCGGCGGACAATGCGGCCCCATCGGACTGTTCAGCCTGCATTTTCACCGCCGGGTCGACGAGCGAGAGCGCATGGGCCGCCGCATCGAGGCCCGCCAGCCGGCCGGCCTGTCGCGCCCGGATCACCGTGCGCAGGCGGGCGTGCGGGGCAAGCGTGGCGTCACTGGTCAGGTCGCCGGCCCGGCCAAGATCCTCTGTGAGCGCAAGTCGGACAATCGGGTCGAGAATGACCGCCGGGAGCGGGGGAGGGGCGATGGGCCGGGTCATGTCATCGGTTCCAGTCTGTGTCGGATGGCGCAAGAGGCGTCGAGGCTAAGAAAACTCCTGCGCGGCGTGTCCGGCCGGGGATGGTCCCGGCGGAAATGGCCACCACGGCTGTCCTCTCGCGCCAGTGCGGACACGGCGATCAAGCTTGCCGCGGTCAGCGGCCGCGCCGGGCCATGGGCCGTTATCTGCCCGTCGAGCCAGTCCAGGAGCCCGCCGAGTCCGCGCGCATCGCGCACCACGCCGCAATCGGCCTGCATCCGCTTGCGAAGCTCCGCCAGGATGCCGCGATCCAGCGTCGGAGCCAGGCGGGCATGGCTTTCGCCGCGCCCGGCCAGTCGGGTCTCCCGGAGGCGCCGGGCAATACGTTCGGCGAAGACGACCGCCTCCAGCAGCGAATTCGAGGCAAGCCGATTGGCGCCGTGGGCGCCTGTCGAGGCGCATTCCCCGCAGGCGGACAATCCGTCCAGGGTTGTGCGTCCCCACGTGTCACTCACCAGGCCGCCCATATGGTAATGGGCGGCCGGCGAGACGGGCAGGGGCGTCTGGCGCGGGTCCAGCCCGGCCTTCATGGCGGCGGCAAAGACCGTCGGGAAAAGCTCGGGGAAGTCGGCACCGACGGCCGCGCGGCAGTCGAGATTGGCGCCGCGCCCGGCTTCGCGCTCGGCGTGAATGGCACGAGCCACCTCGTCACGCGGGGCCAGTTCGCCGTCAGGATGGTAACGGTGCATGAACGCCGCCCCGTCATCGTTCAGCAGGACGGCGCCTTCACCGCGCAGGGCCTCTGTGGCGAGCGGTGCGGGATCGACCCCGATATCCATCGCTGTGGGATGGAACTGCACGAATTCCGGGTCGGCGATGAGCGCGCCGCAGTGGGCCGCCATCGCCAGGCCGTCGCCGCGCGCGGAGGGCGGATTGGTTGTCACCCGGAAGAGGCCGCCGCTTCCGCCGGTGCACAATACGGTTTCCGAGGCGGCCAGTGTGGCTGTATGGCCATCCCAATCCTCGGTCACGACACCCGCAATGGCGCCGGCATCGTCCTGGAGCAGCGCCACGGCGCGCTGGCCTTCGCAAACCTCGATGTGGGGCGCGGCCAGGACCGCATCGGTGAGCGCATCCATGATCGCCTTGCCGGCCAGGTCGCCGGCCACCCGGGCGACGCGCGGGCGCGAATGGGCCGCTTCCAGGGACAGTGCCAGTTCGCCGCTTTCGGTGCGGTCGAACGGCACGCCGAGGGCCAGGAGGTCACGCACGCGCGCCGGGCCGTCTTCCGCGATCAGCCGGGCAATCACCGGGTCGACGAGACCTGCGCCGGCGGCGACCGTGTCGGCGGCGTGCGCGGGCGGTGAGTCCTCCGGATCAAGCGCGGCGGCCAGCCCGCCCTGCGCCCAGGCCGAGGAAGCGGCCTTGCCGAGAGGCGCCGGCGAGATGACCCTGCAGGGGCGCGGGGCCAGTTTCAGGGCGAGAAACAGCCCGGCAAGGCCGGCCCCGACAATGGCGATGCCGGTATCGGCCGGCGCTGGCCCGGCCCGCAGGATGTCGCCTTCCGCCGCCATCAGGAAGAGGGGGCCGCGTGCATCCGCCAGAACTCGACACTGTCACGGAAATTGCGATCGTGCCATGTCCCGGTCATGCGTCCGGGGCCGTCGGGTTTCACGTCGAAATGGTCGGGCAGATAATACTCGGCAGGGACCTCAGGGGTCAGCGACGCGGTGACTTCACTGCGGATCAGCAGGAACTCACCCTGAGGGATGACGCGGCAGGCCTGCTCCATCCGTGTCGGTTCGCCATCCTCTGGGCCGCAGGTTTCCGCGCTGACGAACCGGCAGCCGCGCACGCTCTCGCCGGGGACACGCGCGTCGATGGACATCTTGCCCGTGATCGTGCAGCCCTTCTCGGCAATATCTGTGCGAAAGCCCCAAAGACCGCGCGGATCCCCCTCTGACCCGGCCGATGTGCCGGCGTGAAGCATGAGAGCGACAAGAGTGGCGCAGACCGGTCTCAAGAGATACCTCCCGCATCGCGGCGAAATTCGCTGGCATGAACCCCATGGGAAATCAACGAACCCTTCATATGCTCCCGGCTTCGAATGGTAAGTATGAAATTGTCAGGCCAGTAATTCGGCGAGGGCTCGCCTTCGAGAAATTCCTCTATCTGCGAATTGATCACGAGCTGGCCGTTTGATTGCCGCGCCGTGCAACTCTGGCGCACGCGCCATGTCACGCTCGGGCAGACCTGGTTGGCGACGAGCTCGCAGGCATATGAGCCCTCTTCACTCGTCGGGCCGAGATGCAAATTGCCGCCGAAATCGCACCCGTCATGGGTCCAGCTCTTGAAAACCCAGCTGCCCGACAGGTCCGGCTGTTTGGCGCGCGTGTCCGGCGTCTGAGCGGCACCCGGAACCTGGCCGGCCATCAGCGCCGCAAGCGCGCATGCCAGGCTCCTGGTGATCACGAGACGCCCTCCCGGGTGCGCCGGAATTCGACAGGCGCCGTGACTGCCGACACCAGCGAGCCATACATCCGCTCGGCGCTCTGAACCGTCAGCGCGAAATTGTCGGGGACATAATTGAAAGTGTAGTCCTCCAGATCGGACTTGGTTTCGAGGAATTCCTCGATCGAGGAGCGTACCGAGACCTGGTTACCGAACCGTCGCGCCTCACAGGACTGCCTGACGCGGGAGCGTCCCCATAATGAGCAGACTTCGAGCGCTGTCAGTTCGCAACTGTAAACGCCACTTTCAGGCGCATCCTTCAGGTGCATGAGGCCCGACATGATGCACTGTCCGCCGCGATAGGGCTTGGTCTGGAAACGCCATGTGCCCAGCACATCCCCCGGATCGCGCCCGCCGGCCGCATCCGCAAGCGCCGGCGCGCCCAGCAAGACCGCGCAGACAATCGACGCAAAAGCGCGCATCAGTGACATGGACAACCTCGCTCCCCCGAACTCATGCAAGCTTTGACCGAGCCTGCGGCGGATTCAAGACCTCTTTCAGGCGAAATGCGTCGTCAGGCCGTTTCGACCAGCTCGATATCGAGCGGCTCCAACCCGGTTTCGAAGGCGGCCGGCTTCTCGAGTTTCGGCAGGGCCAGCATGGCATCAATCGCCTGTTTTGCCCGGATCCTCACATCTTCCTCGATCGTCACCTCATGCTTCATCTCGACGAGGCTGTCATGGATGTTCTCGAGCGTGATCCGCTTCATGTGCGGGCAAAGATTGCAAGGGCGCACGAAATCGACATCCGGGTTCTCCGCGGCGACATTGTCACTCATGGAACACTCGGTCAGCAGGACCACCTTGGATGGGTGATTGTCGCCGACATAGCCGGCAAGCGCCGAGGTCGAGCCGGCAAAATCGGCCGCTTCGAGCACATCGGGCGGACATTCGGGGTGAGCCAGGATCATTACGCCGGGATGAGCCTCGCGAAGCGCGGCCACATCCTCGGCATTGAAAAGCTCATGCACTTCGCAGGCGCCCGGCCAGGTCAGGATCCGGATATCGGTTTGCGCGGCCACATTCTTGGCAAGATACTGGTCAGGCACGAGAATCACCGTGTCGCTGTCCCATTCCCTGGCGACATGTTCCACCACCTGGGAGGCGTTCGAACTCGTGCAGGTGATATGGCATTCGGCCTTCACGTCCGCCGTGGTGTTGACATAGGTGACGACCGGATAGTCGGGATAGCGCTGCTTGATCAGGCGCACATCTTCGCCGGTGATGGATGCCGCAAGCGAGCAGCCCGCCTCGAGATCAGGGATCAGGACGGTCTTTTCCGGCGCGAGGATCTTGGATGTCTCGGCCATGAAATGCACACCGGCCTGCACGATCGTCCCGGCACCGGTTTCGGCCGCCTCGCGCGCCAGCTGAAGACTGTCGCCGCGAAAATCGCCGACGAGGCGGAAAATGTCGGGTGTCATATAATTATGGGCCAGAACAACCGCGTTCTTTTCGTGTTTCAGCCGGTTGATCTCATGGACAAGCGGAGCGACGGCCGGCCACTCCATCGGCGTGATGAAATCCTCCACAAGCGGATAAAGCTCATCCGTCGCGGCCTTCACCTCTTCGGTATATTCAAGCCCGCGCGCCTCTGCGGCGTTGGCCGCGCGCAGCGGGGTCGGCGTCGGGCATCCCGGTCCCGAATCAATCAGTCTCGCCATGGCTTGCCTCCTTTCGACCCAAGGGCCGCTGTTTTGCTCATAATGAGCATAATGTGGTTGCGCTTAAGCGGGGAAACAAGGGCGACAGCCATTCCCGCGCAGAACCATCTGGTCAGAGATCCAGAGCTCAGACCTTATCTACCATATGAGCATAACTCGATACCCCGCGGCGACAAGACTGGCAAGCGGTATCTCGGTTTTCTGACAAATGGCCTGTGAGGCGACCCGGTTAACCGTGCAGCCGGTTGACTGCACAACTCCATCGCAGCCGAGCGTGTCAGGCTGCGGCGTCCTCGGGCGTCACCTGGACGTCATAGGCGTAGGGTCGATCCTCGGCCGGCCTCGAGGGTTCGCTTTCACAAAGATCCACCGTCCCGGCCAGTTTGACACCGAAGCGATTGGCCAGCGCAATCAGCATGTCGCCGGCAGCCTCGTGACCGGGCGCCCAGACCTTTGCCGAAAGGAACGCCGGGCCCGGCGCGGTGCCCAGTTCGGCATCCGGCTCGACCACGCGCCCGCGTGCCGAGAGCGTATAATGATGAAACGGGGCTTCGCTGGCGGCCATGATTTCCCTGAACCTGGATAAATGCGGCAACAAGTTTCGGCTATAGTAAGAGGAACACACTCCGGGAAAATCGCCAAGATCGTTCCTAATCCATGCCTGTTCTTGCAATCGCGTCGCGAAAGAGCCGGTCGATCTCGTCAGCGCCAAGCCCGAGCCCTTCAAGCACGTCTCGCGAATGTTCTCCGGGATGCGGGGCCGGTCCCTTGGGGCTGTCATCATAGCCGGGCAGGCGCAGCGGGGCGCCGGGTGAGGCGTAGCGGGTTCCGTCGCCCGCCGATGAAGGGGTCTGCTGGATTGCGCCGGCGGCATGGACCTGGGGGTCCTGTGCGACTTCGGCGAGTGTCTGGACCGGGGCCCAGGCGATCGACTCGGCGTCGAGTCGCCTCGAGACCTCGGCCTTCGTGTAACGCGCGAAGGCCGTGTCGAACAGGCTGACCAGTTCCCTCGAATGGGTCCGCCGGCCCTTGGCCGTGGTGAAACGCTCATCCTCGATATGCTCCTCGAGGCCGAGCGCGCGGCAGAGCGGTGCCCAGTCGACATTGCCCTGACGCGAGACAATGCAGATCCATGCATCGTCGGACGTCCTGAAGAAGTTCATCAGCGGCTGGATCTGGTCATGGCGCGGCTTGGTCGAGCCAATCCGCCCGAAAAACAGCTGGATGGCGAGATCGGAGCCAAGGGCAAACAGGGCCGCGCGCAGCAGCGAGGCCTCGACAAGCTGGCCTTCACCGGTCCGCAGTGCCTTGACCAGGGCCGCACAGATCCCGGCGGCCGCTGAAATCGAGGTGACATGGTCGCCGAATGCGGTGCGCAGGGCGAAAGGCTCTTCGCCTTTCGGGATGGTGAGATTGGCCACGCCCGACCGGCTCCAGAAGCTTGCCACGTCGAAACCGGGCCGGTCGGCATCGGGCCCCTCGAGGCCGTAGCCGGTCAGGGAGCAATAGACCAGCTTCCGGTTGAGGCCGTGCAGGGCCGGAAAATCCAGCCCGGCGCGAGCCAGCCCGCCCGGGCGGACATTCGTCAGGAACACATCTGCGCCGGCCGCCAGCTTTCGCAGGATCTCCTGTCCATCCGGCGTGGACGTGTCGAGGATGATCGACTTCTTGCCGCGATTGTCGAAATCGAAGACCGGATTGTCCTGTATGTCTGTGCCGATGGTGCGGAAAAAACCGCGAATCGGATCGCCGCCCGGCGGCTCGATCTTGATCACTTCCGCGCCCCAGTCACTGAGAATCGCGCCCGCGCCCGGCGCGGCCATGTATGTGGCGTGTTCGATCACGCGGATACCGTCCAGCATGTCTCCTCCCCGATGGTTTGTGACCCGGCCCTGTCCGCCCGGTAAATCAATGTTAACCGCAATCTCGTCAATTTCGCGGGAATTGTCCTGCCCTGTCCTTGCGGAAAGTGCCGATACGATGAGCGTAAAGACGATACGACCGGAACTGAGCCAAGACGATATCCATCGGCTGGTAAAGGGCGAAACGCCCGAGCAGCGCGCATCCGTGGCCCACCGGCTGTGCCGGCGCATGGCGCTCGACGTGCTCAGCGACACCGAGCGTACGCATGCCGAGGAGATCATGTCGATCCTCGCCGAGGATGCGGCCGAACTGGTTCGCCGGACGCTGTCGATCACGCTGCGCAACTCGCCGGTCCTGCCACGCGAAATCGCGCTGAAACTCGCGCGCGATGTCGAATCGGTGGCGATCCCGGTTCTCGAGAATTCACCCTCCTTCAGCGAAGAGGACCTCATAGAGATCGTCCTGTCGGCCACCGCGGCGAAGCAATCGGCCGTGGCCGGGCGCGAGCGCGTTTCTACGACCCTTGCCGAGATAATCGCCGAACATGCCGCCGGCGAGGCCGTCCAGCGGCTGGCCGAGAATGACGGCGCCGAATGGAGCGACAAGGCATTTGCCGACAGCCTGCGGCGCTTTCCGACCGATCCGGGCCTGCATGAAGCGCTTGTCCAACGCGAATATGTGCCCATGCACATTGCCGAGAAGATGGTGTCCATGGTGTCCGGCAAAGTCTTCGACATGCTGGTGAACCGCCATGAACTGCCCGCTCAGCTGGCCATCGACCTTGCCGCCGGCGCCCGTGAACGCGCGACCATCGATCTCGTCGAACAGGCCGGCCGCACGAGTGATCTTCCGCGGTTCGTCTCCCAGCTCAATCTCAATGGCCGCCTCACCCATTCGCTGATCATCCGGGCGCTGTGTCTTGGCCATGTCAGCTTTGTCGAACATGCCATGGCCGAAATGTCGGGCGTGCCGCATCAGCGTGTCTGGCTGATGATCCATGATGCCGGCCCGCTCGGCCTGCAGGCCGTATTCGACCGTGCGGGCCTGCCGCGCAAATACCTGCCGGTCTTCCGTGCGGCCATCGCGGTCTTTCACGAGACCGAATATGATGGCGGCCCGCGTGACCGCACACGCTTCCGTAACCGGATGGTCGAGCGAGTCCTGACCCAGTTCCAGGCGCTGCCGCGCGAAGATGTCGATTATCTGCTCGACAAGCTCGACGCCAATGAACCCGAAAATGGGGCCGCCGGCGCGGCCTGATCAGGCGTCCGCCAGCGGGCGGCTGGCATAGAGGACGCCCAGGTCGCCGAGAGCGGCCGCATCGCGCCAGCGTGGCTGATCGGCGATGATGTCGGTTCCCTCAAGGGCAATCTCGTGACAGCGCGCGGCGAGCTCTGAATCTGCGAACAGGGCCGGAGCGCTGACGCGGACACTGTCGATGAGCAGGCGCACGGCCTCGCTGGAGCGCATCTGCCAGCTGGCGGTTGCGTTGACGGAGATGCGGAACCCCACGCTCTTGTAGCGGCTGAGGCCGAAGACGAGATCGCGTCGCTGCGCGCCGAGAACCCAGTCATCGAATTCCAGGGTGATTTCCGGCGCACAGCCGCGCACACGGTGCAGCGCATCGAGACAGGCGCCGCGCGCGGCCGGATCGATCAGGGCCGGGGCCGGCGCTGCCACATGCAGGGGCCGCGCGATGTCGTCCTCGCACTCGGCCGCGCGCACGACGCTTTCTATCTGGCCGGCCAGCCAGTCGCCGGGGGAGGTCGCGGGCGGGCAGAAGCCTTGAGAGGTGAAGCGCGCAGCGTCATCGAAACGCCGCTCGCCTTCGCAAAGGGTCGCGGTGCGCTCTCCGGTCACGATGTGCATGACCGGGGCGAAACGTTGCGTGCGCCGGGGCGATTTCTGACTTGCCCTAGCGTGAGGGATTGCATGGGATTGCATCTGGGACACCAATACTGCTCAACAAACCGACCTGATGCCACGGGCCACTGAACATCACGCGCACCGGACTGCCCTGATTTCAGTGAAATTCGATCATTCGCGGGAGCCAGCCATGTCCGAAACCGCCAGCGAGCCCAGACTTTCGGCGACCATTCTGCTGCTGCGTGATGCCGGCGAGATGCAGGTGCTGATGGTCAAGCGCCACCATCGTATCGATTTCGCGTCCGGCGCCCTTGTCTTTCCCGGTGGCAAGGCCAATGACGAGGATGCTTCGCCGGAATGGTCGGGCCTGAGCGATTGCGAGCATTCGGCCGAGCCGCTGAGCGTGCGCATCGCGGCCATTCGTGAATGCTATGAGGAGTCCGGTATCCTCCTGGCGCGTTCGATCGCGGCGCGCGGCGCCGGCCGGCCGCTTGTCGGGGTCGATGTGGCCGAACGGCTCGATCCCTTCCGTTCGGCGGTCGACAGGGGCGAACAGAGCTTCCTTGATCTCGTGCGCGATCATGAACTGGTGCTTGCCACCGATACGCTCGTGCATTTCGGCCACTGGGTCACCCCGACCCTGATGCCGAAACGTTTCGACACGCACTTCTTCATTGCCGCCACTCCAGACGCGCAGATCGCCCGTCAGGACGGGCGTGAGACGACGCTGGCCACCTGGCTCTCGCCGGGCGAGGCCCTTCGCCAGGAATCATCGGGCGAGGCGACGATCATCTTTCCCACGCGCATGAACCTGAAACGTCTTGCGCTGGTCTCGGATACAAAAGCGGCAATGTCGCGTTTCGCAGACGCGCCCGTGCCGCGTGTGCTGCCCGAGATGACAGAGGATGAGGACGGCAATCCCTGCCTGCGGATCCCGGAGGTGGAGGGCTATGGCCAGACACTGGAACCGCTGGAAAATGTGAAGGATGTGGCCGGCCCCGGCCATCGCGGCTGATCAGCGCCGCGCGGCGCGCAGGTCCACCTTCTCTTCGAGCGAGCGGCAAACCGTATCGGCAAGTTCCTCGGAGGCCGCTGCGCCGCCCGTGCGTGCGGCCGCCGACGACGCCTCGACATGCAGGTTGATCAGCGCAAGATCCGGTTCGGCATCCTCGATATCCTCGAGCAGGCGGCAAAGGGATGTGCAGATCCGGCCGATGATCGGGTATCCATAGGGCTCCGCGGTCCCGCGAAGATTGTGGGCCGACAGGAACAGCGCCCGGATCCGCCGCGGCGAGGTCGGCAGATCGCGTAGCGCATGGAAATTCTCGCGCATCTGCTCGAGATCGCCGGCCAGCCAGTCGGAAAACTCGGCCGGTTCCAGCGGGCCGGGAATGTCATCTCCGTTCATTTCCGGCGAGCCGGTCTCGGCCGCCGGCAAATTGGCGGGTTCGTCATTCCCCGATGCCTCGGGTTCTGCGGCATCCTTGTCGGCCGCCGTGTCGTTCCCCTCCGGCTCTGAGCGGCGCAATTCCGGAAAGATTCGTGACAGGTCAGGGGTCGGCAGTTCCTCGTCAGGCAAGGAACGGCGGGTCAGCAGGCGCATGAATGTTCTCATCATGAAAACGATCCTAAGCGGAGGATTTGAACAGAGTTTTACCGGGAACGTGCAAACCGGTACGTGTCAGATCGCGAATTGCTCGCGCAGGATGCGCTCGTCCAGCGCATGACCGGGATCGAAGAGCAGGGTGAGATGGCGTGAACGATCCTCGGCCACTTCGACCATCGCGATGTCACGCACTTCCTGGTTGTCGGCGGCGGCCGAGACCGGCCGGTGCTCGGCGGCGATCACCTCGAGCCTGACCCGCGCATCATGACGCAGGAGCGCCCCGCGCCAGCGCCTCGGCCGGAACGGGCTTATCGGCGTCAGCGCCAGGAGATTGGCACCGATGGGCAGGATCGGGCCATGTGCCGAAAGGTTGTAGGCCGTGGAGCCGGCCGGCGTGGCGACCATCACGCCGTCGCAGGACAGCTGCGAAAGCCGTTCGCGCCCGTCCACAATGATCCGCAGCCTGGCGGTCTGCGCGGTCTGGCGCAACATCGAAACCTCATTGATGGCCAGGCGCTGGTGGGTCTCGTCATGGATATCGGTGGCCGACATCAGGAGCGGGTGCAGGCGGGCCCGCTCGGCTCGGTCGATCCGCGCGGGCAGATCATCCTCGTCATAGTCATTCATGAGAAAGCCGACCGTTCCGCGATGCATGCCATAGACCGGCTTGTGGTCGGCAAACCGCCGGCGCAGCGCTTCCAGCATGGCGCCATCGCCGCCGAGCGCGACAATCACATCGGCCTTGTCTTCGTCGCACTGGCCGTATTTCCGGATCAGCCGATCGAGCGCCTCCTGGGCTTCGGGCCGGTTCGAGGCGGTGAAGGCAATCATGATGTCACTCATCAGCGCGTCATCTCGTCTGCGCCGCCCGCCCGCGTCAAGACTCGCATGGCTGCTGCGTTTCGGCTAAACTCGGCCAGTAACAAGCAAGAATGACGCCGGGAGGACACGGCCATGGCCGATGACATGAAAACACTTGATGTGCGCAATTCCGTCAGCGCCGAGGAATGGAAAGCGCGGGTGGACCTGGCCGCGATGTACCGGCTCGTGGCGCTGAATGGCTGGGATGACATGATCTTCACGCATATTTCCCACCGTGTCCCCGGTCCCGACCACCATTTCCTGATCAATCCCTACGGCTTCTTCTTCGAGGAGATGACCGCTTCGTCGCTGGTCAAGGTCGACCTGGAGGGAAACATTGTCCAGGAGACGGAGTATTTCATAAATCCGGCCGGTTTCACCATCCATTCCGCCGTCCATGCCGCGCGTGAGGATGCCCAGGTGGTCATGCATCTGCATACCGATGACGGCGTGGCGGTTTCGGCCCAGAAGGACGGGCTGATGGCGCTCAGCCAGACCGCCATGCTCGTGCGCCACGATCTTGCCTATCATGATTATGAAGGTGTCGCCCTCGACCATGATGAGCGCCAGCGGATTGTCGCCGATCTCGGTGAAAGGAACAATCTGCTGTTGAAAAACCATGGCACGCTGACGGTGGGCGGCTCGGCCGCGGAGTGTTTCCTGCGCATGTTTTTCCTGGAACGTGCCTGTTCGATGCAGGTTCGTGCACTGACAGCCGGCCGCGAGAATGTGATCGTCCCGAACGATGATGTTCAGGCGGTCGTGAAGGGGCAGTCCAATCCCGAGGGCACGAAAACCCTCGCCAACAAGCTGGCCTGGCCGGGCCTTCTGCGCCGTCTCGACCGGGAACTTCCCGGTTATGATGCTTGATCTGGATCAAGGGAGTGGGGCGCGATCAGGTGCAGGAGCATGGACCTGCGGCGATTGTGACAGATGCAATCCGCGTTGCGCGCCATTAGTTTGGTGCTCCAGAACAGAAAAGACCGCTCCGGGAACACAGCGTTATGAGACATCTGAAGGCCTTCGAAGACGCTCTTGCCACCATTCATGAAGAAGGGCGTTACCGCGTCTTTGTCGATCTGCATCGCCAGCGCGGCGCTTTCCCGAAGGCCACCGCCCGTTTCGAGGCTGGCGAACGGGAAATCACGGTCTGGTGTTCGAATGATTATCTCGGCATGGGACAGGACGAGGATGTCCTTGCGGCGATGCATGAAGCGATTGACCTGTTCGGGGCGGGATCCGGCGGCACGCGCAACATATCCGGCACGACGCGATATCATGTTGATCTCGAACGCGAACTGGCCGACCTGCACGGCAAGAGCGGGGCGCTCCTGTTCACCTCCGGCTATGTCGCCAATGATGCGACGCTCTCTACGCTGGGCAAGATCCTTCCCGGACTGATCATCTATTCCGACGCCCTCAACCATGCCTCAATGATCGAGGGAATCCGACGTTCGGGCTGCGACAGGCGCGTCTTCCGCCACAATGATCTCGATCACCTGCGCGCCCTGATGGAGAATGACGATCCCGACCGTCCCAAGCTGATCGCTTTCGAAAGCGTCTATTCAATGGATGGCGATGTCGGCCCGCTCGCGGGATTCTGCGACTTGGCCGATGAATTCGGGGCCATGACCTATCTTGATGAGGTGCATGCTGTCGGCCTTTACGGCCATGAAGGCGCCGGCGTGGCGCAACGCGACGCGGTCATGGAGCGTGTCGACATCATCGAGGGCACACTCGGCAAGGCTTTCGGTGTCATGGGCGGCTATATTGCCGCCGACCGGCTTATCGTGGATGCGATCCGGTCCATGGCGTCGGGTTTCATCTTCACCACCTCCTCCTGCCCGGTGATGACGGCCGGCTCGCTGGCCAGCGTGCGAAAACTGCGCAGTGAAGACGGCCGCCAGCTGCGCGCCTGTCACCAGGCACAGGCCGATATGCTGAAGCGCAAATTCGAGTCCGCAGGCCTTCCCGTCCTGCCCACCGAGACGCATATCGTGCCGCTGATGGTCGGTGACCCGGAACGCTGCAAGGCCCTGTCGGACACACTGCTCTTCGATTTCGGGATCTATGTCCAGCCGATCAATTACCCGACTGTTCCCAAGGGCACAGAGCGGCTGCGTTTCACGCCAAGCCCGGTGCATACGGAGGCGATGATGGACGAACTGGTTTCGGCGATCCTCGCGATCTGGAAGCAGCTTGGCCTGGAACACGCCGCCTGACGGGCCGCCGGCGGCCCGTTTCATCCATGATCGGAACGGCGCAGAACGTCAGCCCTGCGTGCCCGTCTTGCGGCCGAGACCGATTTCCTTGGCCTTCTCCGAACGGATCTTGGCGTAGTTCGGGGCAACCATCGGATAATCGGCCGGCAGGTTCCAGCGCGCGCGATACTCTTCTGGTGTCATGTCATAACGCGAACGCAGATAGCGCTTGAGCATCTTGAGCTTGCGCCCGTCTTCCAGACAAATGAGGTAATCCGGCGTGATCGACTTGCTGACGGGCACGGCAGGCTCCGGGCGCGGAGCTGGCTTGCGGCCACTCGTGTCGAGGTCGGCCAGAGTCGCATGAACCGACTTGATGAGGTCCGGCAAACTTGCCACCGGTATGGGGTTTTTCGTCACAAAGGATGAAACGATCTCTGTCGTCAATTCTACTAGCTTTCTCTCGTCCGTCTCGCTCATAATGGCTCCGTGGCATTATTCTTTCCGGTACAGCGCTCGACTGTTGAGGCGGTTCCGCGCGGTAACTCAATGGCTTCATCAAGTTTTACGATTGATGAAAACTGCAATACTCTACAAATCTGTAATGTCTACACATTCAATCATTACAGCAATTCTGGATTTCAGCGCAACAGGGCGAACACTCAGGGTTTAATCACTGCTATGTGCACGTGCAAGTTCTTGCATGGTGGCGTTTCGCCGCTTCGGCTTGTCGAACAGGCGGCTGGACCCTAGACATTAGACAACATCAAGGAGACTGAGCATGCCTGATACGATCACACATTCAAACCTGGTCAGCGGCGCTTTCTTCGGCGAGGCACTGGAACAGGCAGACCCCGAACTCTACGAGGCCATTGCGCGCGAACAGACGCGCCAGCAGCAGCAGATTGAACTCATCGCATCGGAAAACATCGTCAGCCGTGCCGTCCTGGACGCGCAGGGCTCGATCCTGACCAACAAATATGCCGAGGGCTATCCGGGACGGCGCTATTATGGCGGCTGTGAATTTGTCGATGAGGCCGAGCGGCTCGCGATCGAAAGGGCCTGCCGGCTTTTCGACTGCGGCTTTGCCAATGTGCAGGCCAATTCCGGCAGCCAGGCCAACCAGGCCGTTTTCCAGGCGCTGATAAAGCCGGGGGATACGATTCTCGGGATGAGCCTTGCGGCAGGCGGGCACCTTACTCACGGCGCCCGGCCGAATCAGTCGGGCAAATGGTTCAACGCGGTGCAATACGGGGTGCGCCGCGAAGATGATCTCATCGATTTCGACGAGGTCGAAGCCCTGGCGAAGGAACACAGGCCGAAGCTGATCATTGCCGGTGGATCCGCCTATCCCCGCCAAATAGATTTCGCGCGTTTCCGCCAGATCGCCGACGAAATCGGCGCCTGGTTCCTGGTCGACATGGCGCACTTCGCCGGTCTCGTTGCCGGCCGGGCGCATCCCAATCCGCTCGATCATGCCCATGTGGCCACGACCACGACCCACAAGACACTTCGCGGGCCGCGTGGCGGCATGGTCCTGACCAATGACGAGACCATCGCCCGGAAAGTCAATTCCGCGGTGTTTCCCGGGATTCAGGGCGGTCCGTTGATGCATGTCGTGGCGGCCAAGGCGGTTGCGTTCGGCGAAGCCCTGACTGAGGACTTCCGCGACTATGCCGCACAGGTTGTCGCCAATGCGCGGGCCATGGCGAACGCCGCGAAGGATCGCGGTCTCGATGTCGTAGCCGGGGGCACCGATACGCATGTCGCGCTGATCGACCTGCGGCCCAAGGGCGTGAAGGGCAATGCCGCCGAACAGGCTCTCGAGCGCGCCTTCATCACCTGCAACAAGAATGGGGTGCCCTTCGATCCGGAAAAACCGGCCGTGACCAGCGGGATCCGTGTCGGCTCGCCGGCCGGGACGACCCGCGGCTTCCGCGAGGCCGAGTTCACCCAGGTCGGCGACTGGATCGGCGAAGTGGTCGATGCGTTGGCGACGGGCGGGGAGACCGGCGCGGTCGAGGAGAAGGTCAAGGCCGAGGTCATGGAACTGACATCCCGGTTCCCGATCTATCAGGGCCTGGGAGCCTGACGCATTGCGCTGTCCGTTCTGCGGGGCCGAGGCCACGGCGGTCAAGGACAGCCGGCCGGCCGAGGACAATACGGTGGTGCGCCGGCGTCGCCAGTGCGAGCGCTGCACGGCGCGCTTCACCACCTTCGAACGGGTGCAGCTGCGCGAGGTCAACGTCATCAAGCGCGACGGGAAACGCGTGGCCTTTGATCGTGAGAAGGTCGTGCGTTCGGTCAAGATCGCACTGCGCAAGCGCCCGGTCGAACCCGAACAGCTCGACCAGCTTGTTTCCGGGATCGTGCGCAAGCTCGAATCGGGCGGCGAGACCGAGGTGGAATCCGCGCGCATCGGCGAGCTGGTCATGTCGGCCCTGCGCGAGATCGATCCGGTCGGCTATGTGCGCTATGCCAGCGTCTACAAGGATTTTTCCAATCCGTCCGATTTTGCCCAGTTCATAGAGAACGCGAAATTCATCGATGAGATCGAGGAAGGCGACGCATGAGCGCTGTGCGTGTCACGCTGAAACTGGCGACTTCGCTGGACGGGCGGATCGCCCTGTCGGACGGCACCAGCCAGTGGATTACCGGCCCGCAGGCCCGCGCGCGCAGCCACGAGATGCGCGCAGCCCATGACGGCGTCCTTGTCGGGGTCGGCACGGCGCTCGCCGATGACCCGCTGCTGACCGCGCGAACGGTTCCGCCGCCGGCGCGCCAGCCGGTGCGGATCGTGGCCGACAGTGAGGGGCGCACGCCGCCACACTCGCGCATGGTCCGGTCGGTCCATCTGGGCCGTGTCATTGTCGCGGTGGCCCGCGGCAGCCATGAAGAGCTGCATGCCGCAGGTGTCGAGGTCTGGAATTGCGGTGGGCGCGACGGGCGGGTAGCGCCGAGCGAACTGGTGCGCCGGGCCGAAGTCGAGGGCCTCGCCTCGCTGATGATCGAGGGTGGGGGCCAGCTGGCCGCCGCTTTCCTGCGCGAGGGGCTCGTCGACCAGCTTGCCTGGTTCCGCGCCCCCATCCTGATCGGCGGCGATGGCCTGCCGGCCGTGGCCGCGCTTGGCCTGAGGCGGATGGAGGATGCCCCGCGATGGCGTCATGCCGCAACGGAACGGATTGGGGATGACACGCTCGACACCTATCTGAAAAACTGAACAAAGGCGAAGGAGCGGGCATGTTCACAGGTCTCGTCACGGATGTCGGCACGGTCGCGAAGGCCGAGCACCGCAACGGGCTGACACGGTTCCAGATCGAGAGCGGATTCCCGCTGGAGGAGATCGCGCTTGGCGCTTCGATCCTGCATTCCGGGGTGTGCCTGACCGTGGTGGAGCGGCAAGAGGGCGAGCGCGGCGCGCGGTTTGCCGTTGAGGC
>JAAANZ010000004.1 GCA_009909065.1 Alphaproteobacteria bacterium
CCAGTGGGGCGATGCCCTCGGCCTTGGCCTGCCCGCCGGCGATCCAGTAGACTTCCGGGAAGGTCAACAAGGCCTGTTCGGCCGCCTGCGCATTGGTGGCCTTGCTGTCATTGATGAAGCGCACATTGCCCTCGCGGGCGACCAGTTCCAGCCGGTGTGGCAGGCCGGGGAAACTCTCGATGCCCGCCATGATCACGGCCGGCTCGAGGCCGAGCGCCCGGCAGGCCGCATAGGCGGCCGCGGCATTCTGGTGATTGTGGCGCCCGCGCAGCGCCTCGGCACGGCCGAGATCGCCAACCCGGATCGCCTTGCCCGACAGGCTGTCGAACAGCCTGTCGTCAATCGCGCTGACACCGCGGCCCAGCGCGAATTCCGAGGAGACCTGCATAACGCGCGCCGGGCCGCGTTTCAGCCCCATGGCAACGGCCTGGGAGTATTCGTCGTCAATGCCCACCACGGCTGTGTCACCGGGCTGCTGGTTGCGGAAGATACGCTTCTTCGCGGCGACATAACCATCCATCCCGCCATGGCGATCGAGATGGTCCGGCGAGATGTTCAGGAAGACGGAGACATCGCAATGCAGTGAGCGCACGAGGTCGAGCTGGTATGAGGACAGTTCCAGCACATAGACGGCATTGGCGTGCAGCGGCTCCATGTCGAGGACGCCCTGCCCGATATTCCCGCCGACGCGCGCGTCGCGCCCGGCACGTCTGAGGATATGGCCGATCAGCGCGGTCGTCGTGGATTTGCCGTTCGTCCCGGTGATTCCGATCACTTTCGGCCGGCCGCGTTCGGGCAGAGCCTGCACCGCGCGTGCGAACAGCTCCATGTCACCGACGACCGGCACATCCATCGCCTCGGCCATGCGCACGATGCGGTGCGGCTGGGGATAGCGATAGGGCACGCCGGGCGAAAGCACGAGCGCGGCGAATTGCTGCCAGTCGCGCTTGTTGATGTCGGACAGGGTCACCCCTTCGGCCTCCGCGCGCTCACGCGTGGCGTCATTGTCGTCCCAGGCATGAACACGCGCACCGCCGGCCGCAAGGGCTTTTGCGGCGCTCAGACCCGTGCGGCCCAGTCCGAAAACGGCGACATCGCGCCCGGCATATTCGGTGATCGGGATCATGTCTGTTCGGTCACCTCAGTTTCAGCGTGGCCAGACCCGCCAGCGAGAACATCACCGACAGGATCCAGAAACGCACCACCACGCGCGTTTCGGGCCAGTCATTCTTCTGGAAATGATGGTGCAGCGGCGCCATTGCGAAGATGCGCCGGCCCTCGCCGGTCAGCCGGCGCGTCAGCTTGAAACCGCCCACCTGCACGATCACCGACAGCGCCTCGAGCACGAACAGGCCGCCGATGATGACCAGCGCAAATTCGTGTTTCACCGCCACGGCCACGACACCCAGCATCGCGCCGAGCCCCAGCGAGCCGGTATCGCCCATGAACACCTGCGCGGGATAGGCATTGAACCACAGAAAGCCCATCCCGGCGCCGATCATCGCGGCGAGCGTCACGGCAATCTCGCCGGTCCCGGGGGCGAACTGGATGCCGAGATAATCGGAAAAGATGAAATTGCCGGTCAGATAGGCGATCAGTGCATAGCTGGCGGCGGCAAACATCATCGGCACGATAGCCAGCCCGTCGAGGCCATCGGTGAAATTCACCGCATTCGCCGATCCCACGATCACCACCATGCCGAACAGGATGAAGAGACCGCCGAGCGGCAGGAAATAGTCATTGACGAAGGGCACCGCCACGCCGCCGGCGAAACTCGCATCATTCGGCTCGACCGAGGTCGCCGGCGCCAGCGCGGCGACCTGCTCGGCCAGCGGCGTCAGGGCTCCCCAGTCGGCATGACCACTCGGCGTATGCGCCCCGTGCAGGCCCATGATGAAGGCGCAGGCCAGGCCCGCGACCAGGAACTCGACGAGCAGCCGGATCCGCGCCGACACGCCGGCATCGGTCTGTTTCCTCACCTTTGCGCGGTCATCCAGGTAGCCAAGCAGCGCGAAACTCGCGGTCACGAACAGGATCACCCAGATGTAGGGATTGGCGATATCGGCCCAGAGCAGCGCCGAGACGAACAGGCCCAGCCAGATGATGAAGCCGCCCATGGTGGGCGTGCCGCGCTTGGCCATCTGGTCCTCGAAGGACAGGTCGCGAATCGGCTGGCCGCGGCCCTGCCCCGAACGCAGCTTGTCGATGATCGGCCCGCCAAGGAGAACCGCGATCGCGAAAGCGGTGACCACCGCCGCGCCCGAGCGGAAGGTGATGTAATTCAGCAGGTTGAACAGGCCGCTGTCGGCGGCGAGCAATTCATACAGCATCTTGACCCCTCGCGGTGCGTTCTGCCCCGCTGCCCATCACGCTCGCCGAAGCCTCCCGGCTCCAGTCGCGAAGCGCATCAGCGAGCCTTCCCATCCCGGAGGCATTCGACCCCTTGATCAAGAGCACATCGCCGTCGCGCAGAGAGTTTTTAACCTTTTCTTCAAGGGAATCGGCATCCGCCGCGCGCGTGCAGCCGATTCCCGGCGCCAGTGCTTCCTCCAGGGCCCCCATCGCCTCGCCGGCGAGGAAGACTTCAGTCACGCCGGCCGCCTCGACGGCGCCGGCAAGCCCGGCATGGGCCTCGCGCGTCCCGTCTCCGATTTCCAGCATTTCGCCAAGCGCCGCCAGCCGGCGCGGTGCGCGCCGCTCGCCAAGGGCCTCGAGGGCCGCGCGCATGCTTTCCGGGTTCGCATTGTAGGAGTCATCAACCAGCAAGGCGGTCCCGCCGTACGGCAAAGCCAAAGCCTGCGCCGTGCCGCGCCCGGGCGGCGGGCCGAACCCCCTGAGCGCATCGGCCGCGTCGCCCAGCTTGATGCCGGTCAGCGTCGCCATCAGGAGGGCCGCGGTCGCATTCATGGCCCAATGCTCGCCGACCGCGGCCAGCTCGACCTTCGCGCGATGGCCCGCGACCTCGATCTCGGCCCGGCTCGATACGCCATCGGTGTCGACGGACACCAGCCGGGCCGTCGCTTCGCGCGCGGTCCCGAAGCTCTCCAGGCTCGCCGTCGGGCAGGCGGCACGGCCCTGGCGGGCGAGACGCTCGCGGAAGACATCATCTTCCGGCACGATAATGGTGCCGCCCGCTTCCAGCCCGGCAAAGATGTCGGCCTTCTCGTCGGCCACGCCCTCGATCGAGCCGACCCCTTCGAGATGCGCCGGCGCGATCTTGGTAATCAGCGCATGATGGGGGCGCACCAGGCGCGAGCGCGGGGCGATTTCGCCCGGCGTGCTCATGCCGATCTCGAAGATTGCTCGGGCGGTCGCCTCCGGCATGCGCGCCAGCGTGAGCGGAACGCCCCAATGATTGTTGAAGCTTTTTTCCGGCCAGTGTGCGGGGCCCGCGGCGGCGTAGATGCGCGCCAGCATCTCCTTGACGGAGGTCTTGCCCACCGACCCGGTGACCGCCGTGCGGATCGCCGGCGAACGGGCGCGGGCCGCAACGGCCATGTCCTTGAGGGCGTCCAGAACATCATCGACAATCAGCACCGGACCCTCAGCGTCGACGTGTCGACTGACCAGCGCGCCGGCGGCTCCGGCCGCGAAGGCCGCGTCGACAAATTCGTGCCCGTCGCGCCGGTCCGCCAGCGCCACGAACAGCTCGCCGGGCCGGATCGACCGGGTGTCGATCGACAGGCCGGTCGCGGTGAACGGCCGGCTCGCCCGCCCGCCGGTGGCCGCCTCGATATCCTCGCAGGTCCAGAGCGTGTCAGCCATTGGCGGCCTCCTTCAGCGCTTTCAGTGCCTCGGCCTGGTCTGAAAAGGGCAGCACCGTCTCACCGACAGTCTGTCCGGTTTCATGACCCTTGCCGGCGATAAGCAGCGTATCGCCGGCCTTCAGCTCGGCCACACCGGCACCGATGGCCTCGCCTCGGTCGGGAATCTCGCGCGCGCCCGGTGCGCCCTGAAGGATCTGGGCGCGGATGGTGGCGGGGTCTTCGCTGCGCGGATTGTCATCGGTGATGATGGCAAGATCGGCCTGGCGCGCGGCGACCTCGCCCATGATGGGGCGCTTGAGCGCATCGCGGTCGCCGCCGCAGCCGAAGACCACTATCAGGCGTCCGGCCGTATGCGGGCGCGCGGCGCGCAGCAGCGTGTCGAGCCCGTCGGGCGTGTGGGCGTAGTCGACGAAGACGCCGGCGCCCGCTCGCGTCTGGCCGACATATTCGAGCCGTCCATTGACGGGTTTCAGCCCTTCCATGCCCCTCGCCACGGTCTCGAAATCCATGCCCAGGGCGAGGGCAAGCCCCGCGGCGGTCAGCGCGTTGAGCGCCTGGAATTCGCCGATCAGCGGGAGTTCGACGGTCTCTTCCTCGCCCGCCCATTTCAGGAACATGCGCTGGCCTGTCGCGCGCGGCATGAGTTCGGCAATCTTCAGGTCCTGGCCGCGCCAGCCGACCGAGACGGGCTTCAGGCCGGCTGCGACCGCCGCCTGCTCGAAGGGCGCCCGGGTATCGCTGTCAGCATTGATCACCGCCGGTATGCCGCGGGGGGCGAGCTCGGCGAACAAGCGCAGCTTGGCCGCGAGATACGCCTCCATTGTGGGGTGATAGTCGAGATGGTCCTGCGTGAAATTGGTGAAGGCGACCGCGGAGAGTTTCACCCCGTCGAGCCGGTACTGAACAAGACCGTGGGATGAGGCTTCCATGGCGCAATGAGTCACGCCATCGCGCGCCAGTTGCGCCAGCGTATCATGGATCGCCACCGGATCCGGCGTGGTGTGGCCGAGGTCCATGGCCCCCTCCGGGCCTATGGCCCCCAGCGTGCCCATGGAAGCCGCGCGCCGGCCGCCCGCCGTCCAGATCTGGCGCAGGAAATCGACGCTGGAGCTTTTCCCATTCGTCCCCGTGATCGCCACCATGCAATCGGGCTGCGCCCCGAAGAAGCGCGAAGCGGCATGCGCCAGGGCCCGGCGCGGCTCGGGGTCGACAATCAGCGCTGCCGGGCCGGTAGCGGCCTCGCGATCTGTGAGCACGGCGATCGCACCGGCCTCGACCGCCTGGCCGATATAATCCTGCCCATCCGCCGCCATTCCCCTGAGCGCGGCGAAGACGAAGCCGGGCTTCACCTTGCGGCTGTCCGAAGTCAGCCCGGTCACGGTTTGCCCGCCGGCCTGCGCCGGAGCCTGTGCGAAGAGTTCCTTCAGGGTCATAGGTCGCTCCTTGTTTCGGACACGGAGCGGACAGGCAGGTCGCGCGCGCGCTCCGTATCGAAACGCGGCTTCACGCCAAGTAGCGGCGCAATGCGCTCGATCACGCGCCCGGCCGTGGGCGCGGCATTATAGGCAGCGGCACTGCCCACCATCACTCCGTCGGCCTCGTGGGCCTTGGGATCATCGAGCACGATCAATACG
>JAAANZ010000016.1 GCA_009909065.1 Alphaproteobacteria bacterium
CCAGCGCGATGGGCCGCGCGCCCATGGTGAAGACGTCGCGCAATATGCCGCCGACGCCCGTCGCCGCACCCTGATAGGGCTCGATATAGGAGGGGTGGTTGTGGCTCTCCATCTTGAAGACCGCCGCCATCCTCTGACCATTGGGGCCGTCACCGATATCGATGACGCCGGCATTCTCGCCGGGCCCCTGGATGACGCGCTCGTTACGGGTCGGGAATTTCGACAGGTGCCGTCGGGAGGATTTGTAGGAGCAATGCTCTGACCACATGACCGAATAGATGCCGAGTTCCACGAGGTTCGGCGCGCGGCCAAGCCGGTTGGTCAGGCGCTGCCACTCCTCGGCATTGATGCCCTGGTCGGCGGCATCGGCCGCGGTCTGCGGCGTGCGGAGGTGATCGAGAATCGCGGATGTGTCAGTCATGGCACGGGGTTTATCGCAGAGAGTCCGCCCCCGCCAGCGCTCACTTGTCTGCAAACCGCGCCGGAAACGGCCGCTCGCGCTCCTTGGCTCCATGAGATATCGCACGGGCTGCGCCAGCCCTCTCCCTCCGCGGCCAACCGGTTCCGGCTTAAGTATCGGTTCGCAAACGGTTACGTTTGCTGCGAACTTGTTCCAGGGCCGGTCGGCAGGGCAGGGCCGCCAAGCCTACCAGAATTCGACGGCTTCGAATTTCGAGTTACCTCGTAAGCGCGGTGTCTGTGTAAGTCCCCGTTCACAATCGATTCCGATGGTTCCGGCTTGCTTCGGCCGGCGCAGGCGAGGCGGAGTTTGCAGCCCGCTTCAAGCGCGCGTCTCTTGCAACCGGGCGGGCGATCGGGCGTTTCACCCCCGTTCACGCGACAGGGAGCTTCACATCCACCGATCCGTTTCACCACTGACGCCGCTTTTCCTGTTCGCCGGCATGGCAATCTTCGGGTCCTCAACGCCGGTTTCAAAGATCATCGCCGCACATTTCCCTGTCTTCTCCGCCTCGCTTCTGAGAATGCTGGTCGCGGCCGCCGTGCTTGCCCCGTTCATGATCTCCCGGCGCGGGGAATTGCGCGACGCGCCGGCCCGCGACTGGACGACGATCTCGCTGATTGCGCTTGCCGGCATGGTCGGTTTCACCGCGACACAATTGTTCGGGATGCGGCTGACGACCGGCGTTATCGGCGCGACAGTCATGAGTTCCGCACCGGCCGTGACCGCGCTGGCCGCCGTCATCTTTCTCGGCGCGGCGATGAACTGGCGAAAGGGCGGGGCGCTGGCGCTCGCCGTGATCGGCGTCGTTCTGATCAATGTCCTGCGCGAGCGCGGGGCCAGTGGCGGCGAGGCCGTCTTCCTGGGCGCCCTGCTCGTCCTGATTGCGGTCTGTTTCGAGGCGGCCTTTACGCTTTTGTCCAAGCGCCTGAGCTCTGGAGTGTCGTCGCTCAGCGCCACGTTTGCCGCGTCATGTATCGCCATACCGGCCTTTGCCGCGCTCGCCGCGATATTCGACCCGGCCCCCTTTGCCTATTGGGTCGCCGATCCCGGCGCCTGGGCGGCCATCATTTTCTGGGGAGCCGGGACCGGCGCGCTGGCGCCGGTCATCTGGTATCACGGGGTGCGCCAGGCGCCGGGCCCGCTGGCCGCCGGATTCATGGCCGTAATGCCGGTTTCCGCCCTTGTCCTGTCATACATCCTGCTGGATGAGAGCTTTCGCTGGGCGCATCTCATCGGATTCGGCGCGGTCTTTGCCGGCGTGCTCCTGATGGTCTGGGAGCACGCTCACGCCTCCGGCGACAAGGATGAGACGAACGCCTCGGCGTAAGCCGGGGCAGGGCCCTCAAAGACCCGCCAGTTTATCGGGAACACACTCGACCGCCCGTGCCTCAGTGAACGAGCGCGAGGGCTGGCGCTTCATCGGAGCGCAGCAACCCTCGGGTTGCGCCGCCGAACAGGAATTCGCCGGCGCGGGAATGGCCGTAGGCCCCGGCGACAATCATCTGTGCCTGCCGATCCGCGGCGAGTTGCAGGAGCCCCTCGGCCACCTCGCCGGTGAAACTGGCCGTCTCGACGCTGACGCCGCGATGCTTCAGCCAGTCCGCCAGCGCATCGACACTTGAGGACGCGCGCTCACTGCGTTCGCCCAGATCATCCGGGTTCTGCGCGATAACAGCGGTGCCGGCCATACGGACCAGACGCTCCTGCATGCGCACAGCACGGGCGGCCTGTGGGCTGCCGTCCCATGCGATCAGGGCCGGTCCGCTCTCGGCCGGCGCGGTCCCGGTCAGATAGACGGGCAGGCGGGCATCCATCATCACATGTTCAAAAGCCCGTGCCAGGGGATGCGACGAGGTGCCAGCCGGGCGCGGGAAGACCACGGCATCGCTGAGTGCGGCGGCATCGACGGCGGCGCGCTCTGTCAGGTCCGTCCTGTGCTCGAAGCGCGCGCTCCCGGCGCCGGCCGTGACGCGTTCGAACATCTCCCGGGCTCCGGAGATGACTTCGTCCTGGGCGTTTCGCACACTGTCCATGGCCGTCCCGCCAACGCCGATCATGTAAGGCGACGTTGTATAGAGCAGGGCGCTGGACGGGTCCGGCAGCGCACACAGCCCGAGCAGCGGCACCTGCAGGCGCGTGGAAAGCGACAGGGCCTGTTTCACGGCAAGCTCGTCGAGCTGTTCGCTGCCGGTCAGCATGGCAGTCACGGACATCAGGTTTCCTCCGATCATTCGGCGCAGCATGAATTGCTGCACGGGTTATTCGCATGTCACTGTTTCTCAGCACCGTGCCGGGGGCTTTGACAATGATCAAGAAGAAAGCCGGGGCAGCAAGGCCCCGGCTTCCGAAAATTTCCGACAATCTCGGGGCGCGTATCAGGCCGCCGCTTTTTCTTCCTGCCCGGCCGGGGGAAAGCGCGAATAGAAGGTCTCGCCCTTCTCGGCCATATCGCGAAGCAGCGCCGGCGGCGCAAAACGCTCGCCATATTTCTCGGCCAGCCGGTCGGCCTCGGCGAGGAATTCAGGCACGCCCCAGATCAGGTCCATATAGGAGGCGCACCCGCCGGTATAGGGCGCAAAGCCCCAGGCCAGGATCGAGCCGATATCGGCGTCGCGCGCATCGGTGATGACGCCTTCCTCGAAACAGCGGGCCACTTCGATAGCCTGGCGCACCAGGAAACGGTGGGTCAGGTGCTGTTTCATTTCCGGCGGGCATTCATCGATTTTCACCTCGATCCGTGTGCCCAGATCGGGCCAGAGCTTCTCAGGCTTGCCCTTGTCGTTATAGTCATAAAAGCCCTTGCCGGCCTTGCGCCCGACGCGGCCATTATCCTCCACGAGCCAGGCGAGGAACTGGGTGCGGTCATCGCCCTGTATGTCGACACCCGTCGCTTCGGCCGTGGCGCGTGTGACTTTCAGCGCCGTGTCGAGGCCGACCGAGTCGGAGACTTCCAGCGGCCCCATCGGCATGCCGGACTGGCGCCCGACATTCTCGATGATGGCCGGTTTGATACCCTCGGCGAGCATCTCCATGCCTTCGCGCGTATAGGTGCCAAAGCAGCGCGAGGTGTAGAAGCCGCGCGAGTCGTTGACCACGATCGGCGTCTTCTTGATGGCCAGCACATAATCGATCGATTTGGCAAGCGTCGCCTCGCTGGTCTTCTCGCCATTGATGATCTCGACAAGGCCCATCCGCTCGACGGGCGAGAAGAAGTGGATGCCGATGAAATTCTCCGGGCGTTTCGACGCTTCGGCGAGGCCCGTGATCGGCAGGGTCGAGGTGTTGGAGCCGAAGACCGCCTCCTCGTCCAGAACGGATTCGGCCTGCTGGGTGATCTTGGCCTTCAGCTCCTCATTCTCGAAGACCGCCTCGACCACGAGATCGGCGCCGCGCACCTCCTCATAATCATCGGTGGTCGTGATCAGATCGAGCAGCCTGTCGCCCTTCTCCTCGGTGGACTTGCCGCGCGAGACATCCTTTTCGACCAGCCGGCGGGAATAATCCTTGCCCTTCTCGGCATTTTCCTTCGACACATCGACGAGCACGGTCGGGATGCCGGCCTTGGCCTGGACATAGGCAATGCCCGCGCCCATCAGGCCCGCGCCGATGACGGCGACCTTGTTGAACTCGGTTTTCGGATGACCGGCCGGACGGTTGGCGCCCTTGGAGAGTTCCTGCATCGACAGGAACAGCGAGCGGATCATGGCCTTGGCTTCCGGGCGCTGCTGGGTGTCGATGAAATAGCGCGTCTCGATCCGCAAGCCCGCATCGATGGGCACCTGAATGCCCTCATAGACGCATGAGAGGATGTTTTTCTGCGCCGGGAAATTGCCATAGGTCTTCGCCATGAGCATGGCATTGGCCATGGTCATCACCTGGCCGGCGCCCGACGATTTGTGCGGCACGCCGCCGGGCACCTTGTAGCCCTTCTCGTCCCAGGGCGCCTGGGCTTGCGGGTTGGCCTTCACCCAGGCCTTGGCGCGCTCGACGGTTTCCGCGCCCGGCGCAAGCTCCTGGACCACGCCCATTTTCATCGCCTTTTCAGCGTCGAAGCTCTTGCCTTCCAGGATCAGCGGCAGCGCCTCCTGGACCCCGACCAGGCGCGGCAGCCTCTGCGTGCCGCCGGCGCCGGGAAGCAGGCCGATCTTGGATTCGGGCAGGCCGAACTGGATCTTCGGATTGTCATTGGCCGCCACGCGGTAATGGCAGGCCAGCGCCACTTCGAGGCCGCCGCCGAGGGCAAGCCCGTTCAAGGCGCAGGCCACCGGCTTGCCGCACGTCTCCAGCTCGCGCAGCGTGCGGTTCAGGGCGAAGCCGCGGTCGAACTGGGCCTGCTTGCGTTCGGCTTCGCTCATCTCGCTTTCCGGCTTGCCGGCGCCCGCGCTCTCGCCCATCTCGCCCAGGTCGGCGCCTGCGCAGAAGCCCGAAGGCTTGCCCGACGAGATGACCAGGCCCTTGATGGCGTCATTCGTCGCGACCTCGTTCGTGATCGCGATGATATCGGCAATGGCCTGTCCGGTCAGCGTATTCATGCTGCGCCCGGGCACGTCGAACACGGCATGGGCGATGCCGTCGCTGTCGACATCCCATTCGAATGTTTCGAGGTTCATGTGTCTTTATCCTGATTGTCTTCGTCTATATCCTTGAGCTGCGCCCGCCCGAACAGCGGCGACAGCCCGATTCCGATCGCCAGCCCCGCACCGAGAAACGCCATGTTGCCGAGGGCGACGCCCAGCGCCGCGCCGATTGCGATACCAACGCCAATCCCGGCAGGCAGGCCTTTCTCGAATGCGGAATTGCCCGCCATCACACCCGCTCGATGATCGTGGCGGTGCCCATTCCGGCGCCGACGCAGAGCGTGACGAGGGCGGTTTCCTTGCCAGTGCGTTCGAGCTCGTCGACCATGGTGCCGAGCAGCATCGCGCCGGTCGCGCCGAGCGGGTGGCCGAAAGCGATGGCGCCGCCGTTGACGTTCATCTTTTCATGCGGGATGTCGAGCAGGTCCATCATCAGCATCGGCACCGAAGCGAAGGCTTCGTTGAGCTCATAGATGTCGATATCGCCGACTTCCATGCCCGCTTTCTTGAGCGCCTTCCGGGTCACATAAGTCGGCCCTGTCAGCATGATGCCCGGCTCGGACCCGATGGAGGCCATGGCGCGAATGCGTGCGCGCGGCTTGATTCCATTGGCCTCGCCCATCTCCTTCGAGCCGAACAGCACCGCCGAGGCGCCGTCCACGATGCCCGAGGAATTGCCCGCATGGTGGACATGATCGATCGCTTCGAGTTCGGGATAGCGCTGCTTGATCACCTCGTCGAAGCCCATGCCGCCCATGCCGGCGAAGGAGGGGTTGAGCCCGGCCAGCGACTGCATGTCGGCGTCCGGGCGCATATGCTCGTCATGGTCGAGAATGGTGCCGCCCATCTGGTCCTTCACGGGGATGATGGATTTCGCGAACCGGCCCTCTTCCCAGGCCCTGGCCGCGCGTTTCTGGCTTTCCACGGCATAGGCGTCGACATCATCGCGCGAGAAGCCGTATTTCGTGGCGATCGTGTCGGCGCCGATGCCCTGGGGCGCGAAATAGGTCTTGATGGCGACCTGCGGGTCGGATGACCAGGCGCCGCCGGACGCGCCCATCGGGACACGCGACATGGATTCCACGCCGCCGCCGACAGCCATGTCGGCCTCGCCGGTCATGACCTTGGCCGCAGCCATGTTGCAGGCCTCGAGGCCCGAGGCGCAGAACCGGTCGATCTGCACGCCGGCGGTGGTCTCGGCATAGTCGGCATTCAGCGTGGCAACGCGGGCAATATCGGCGCCCTGCTCGCCCACCGGCGAGACGCAGCCCAGGACCACATCATCGACATGCGCGGTGTCGAGTTCATTGCGGTCGCGCACGGCCTGCAGCGCCTGCGTGGCGAGGCTGAGGGCGGTGATTTCATGCAGGCTACCGCTCTGCTTGCCCTTGCCGCGCGGCGTGCGCACGGCGTCGTAGATATAGGCTTCGGTCATGGGGGAGGTCCTCCTTGGGATGTTCGGGTTATTCGGCGGGGGGGTGATTCTTGCGGTCCTGCTTCAGGAGCCGCGCGGCGGAACGGCCGGACAGCCAGATGGCCAGGAAGGTCCCGCCAATCACGAAGGCCAGCGCGAGCCAGTTCTCGATTCCAAGTTCACTCGACATGTCCAACCCTCAATTGTTCGAGGACGCGTTGTGCAAACAGGTGCAAGATGATCCCTGCAATAACGAATACCACAGCAGCCAGGAATCGCCCGTCATTCAGTGCGCTCAAGCCACTGGCGATGATCGCGCCTATGGCCAGCGCATTCATGAAGGTAGCACGCGCCTTCTTCACTTGATTATAGCGTTCTTCGAGCGTCATGTCGCCGGGGCCTTGCGCGGATTGATGGCGAGGGTGGCGATCGCGCGGGCAGCCTCCTTTCCCCGGTTATCATAGAGCTCGGCATCGGCGAAGATGACGGCGCGGCCGATATTGCGCAGGCGTGCGAAAACCTCGACGGCGCCGGTCTTCACGGGCCGCAGGAAACTGGTGTGCAGGTCGATGGTCGAGGGGAATTTTTCCCTGCCCGTCTTCATCGTCGCCAACATGCCGATCGCATCGTCCATCATGGCGGTCAGGTAGCCGCCCTGGATATAGCCGGCGGGATTGGTGAATTCCGGCCGGCCCTCAAAGCCGACCCGCGTCGTCCAGGCCGTCATGTCGAGGTCCAGAAGACTGAATCCCAGAGATTTCGAGCTTTCGGCCGGCTCAGGAAACACATCACGGATGCGGGGGCGGTCGTCAGGCATGGGACCTAAAGTGTCCTTGAAATCAGAACCTTCATGATCTCGTTGGAGCCGCCATAGATGCGCTGGACGCGTGCGTCGGCCCACATCTGGGCGATGGGATACTCATCCATGTAGCCATAGCCGCCATGCAGCTGGACGCATTCGTCGATGATCTTGCCCTGCAGGTCGCTGATCCAGTACTTGCTCATCGACGCGGTGGCCGGGTCAAGCTCGCCCTTGAGCAGCAATTCGGTGCATTTGTCGGCAAAGATGCGCGCGACGGTCGCCTCGGTCTTGGCCTCGGCGAGCTTGAACTGGGTATTCTGGAAGTCGAGCAGGCGCTGGCCGAAGGCGGTGCGCTGTTTGACATATTCGATCGTTTCATGAAGGGCGCGTTCGATCATGCCGATGCCCTGAAGCCCGATGATATGGCGCTCCTGGGGAAGCTGCTGCATCAGCTGGATGAAGCCCTGGCCCTCCTCTCCGCCAAGCAGGGCATCTGCGGGCACCTTGACGTCATTGAAGAACAGTTCCGAAGTGTCGGCGGCATGTTGGCCGACCTTGTCGAGATTGCGCCCGCGCGAGAAGCCATCCACCTCGTCGGTATCGACCAGCATGAGCGAGACGCCCTTGGCCCCCTTGTCGGGGTCGGTCTTGGCGACAACGACGATCAGGTTCGCGGTCTGTCCGTTGGAAATGAAGGTCTTCTGTCCATTGATGACATAGCCGTTGCCATCCTTCTTCGCCGTGGTCCTGATATTCTGCAGATCAGAGCCCGTGCCCGGCTCGGTCATGGCGATGGCGAGAATCTTGTCGCCGCTGGCGCATTTCGGCAGGTATTTGCGCTTTTGCTCCTCGGTGCCGTAATGCTCCAGATACGGCGCGATGATGCCATTGTGCAGCGTGATGCCGAAACCGTCGACGCCCTTCCATTGCTGCTGTTCGATGATCGCGGCCTCATGTCGGAAATCGCCGCCCGCACCGCCATACTCCTCATCTGTGGACGCGCAGAGCAGCCCGGCCTCGCCGGCCTTCTTCCACATTTCACGCGGCACGAAACCCTGCGCCCGCCATTCCTCCGTATGCGGGGCGCATTCGCGCTCGAAGAATTGCCCCACCGCATCGGAAAAGATCGTGATCTCTTCCTCACGGCGCCAATCGGGCTGCTGAACATCGAGCGGGCTGGCCTGCATCTTCCTGTCTCCCTTGGGCGCGCCCATGTGATCCGGCGCTTACGTTTGCGTAAAGGTCATATAGCAAGCCGCACAGGGCTTGTCTCGACCTGCCGCTGGGGAAGGGCGCGACGAATTCACTGAATTGCCAGTGCTCAGGCGGCCGCGAGCAGGCTTTCGAACAGGCCGCCTCCGTCCGCGCCGCCTTCATGGCCGCCAATGGCGCGTTCCGGGTGAGGCATCATGCCGAGAACACGGCCGTTTTCACTGATGATGCCGGCAATATCGCGTGCCGAGCCGTTCGGATTCCCGAGATACCGGAAAAGCACACGCCCCTCGCCTTCGAGCCGGTCCAGAGTCACCGTGTCAGCCACATAGTTCCCGTCATGGTGCGCCACCGGGATCGAGATCTCGCTGTGGCCGGCATAGGCGCTGGTGAAGGCGCTATCGGCGCTCTCCACGCAGAGCGCCTGCGGACGGCAGACAAAGTTCAGCGAGGCATTGCGTATCAGCGCGCCCGGCAGAAGGCGTGTTTCGGTCAGGACCTGGAACCCGTTGCAGATGCCCAGCACATAGCCCCCGCGCCCGGCATGGGCCTTCAGCGCCGGGACGATGGGTGAATTGGCGGCCATTGCGCCGCAGCGCAGATAATCGCCATAGGAAAAGCCGCCGGGGACCACGACCAGGTCGAGACCCTCGGGGAGGCCCGGTTCCTTGTGCCAGACCATGTCTGGCCGGGCCCCGGTAAACCTCTCCAGCGCGGTGGCGGCGTCACGGTCGCAATTGGAGCCGGGAAAGACGATGACGGCGGATTTCATGTCTGGCGGCTTACGCCAATCCGCGCGGCGGGGGAAGGGGGTGTCGCGGGTGCGGTTCAAGCGCGAACGGTGCTGCGCCCGTCATCTGGATTGCGCCGAGTTTTCCGACCCTTCTGCTGCTGCTGGCGAGGACATTGGGCGCGTCCAGCCCCCAAAAACAGGAACGCCCCGGCGACCGGCCGGGGCGTTACAAGATCGCGGGTTTTCAACTGGCCCTGGATATCACTCGTCAGGATTGCTCTGCGAAGCTTCGTCCATCGCCTCGCCGGCGGCGTCCTGCGCTTCCTCGACCCGGTCGGACGCCGCCTCCGCCGCTTCTCCGGCGGCGTCTTCGATCTCTTCGGCCGTGGTGCCGGCGATGGACTCGACCTCGCCGACATCGCCGTCATTGACACCGACCCCATCAACCGCGTCCTCGACCTCGATCTCGCCGGTCGCTTTCATCGGATCGGCCGCTTCCATGCCGGCCTCCGGCAGCGTGGCCTCGACCGCCTCGCCGGCTTCAGGCGCTTCGCTGCCTTCGGGCGCCTCGCCGCCGTCCGTCCCGGCCTCGCCCTCATCCTCGGCGGGCTCTTCCGGCAGCGGATCGGGGAAGTCCGGGGCCTCGGGGGAATAGGAGGCCAGGTAAGCGATCACATTGGCGCGCTCATCGTCGCGGCGCAGCCCGGCAAAGGCCATAGAGGTGCCGCGCGCATAGGAACTCGGATTGTAGAGCCAGTCGCTCATTTCCGCATATGTCCATTCGCCTTCCTTGCCGGACAGCACGCCCGAATAGCTGAAGCCGTCATGCGCGGCGATGTCGGCGCCCACCACGCCATACAGATTCGGGCCGGTGCCGTTTGCACCACCCTGTTCCACCGTGTGGCAGGTCGCGCATTTGGCCTTGAAGCTGCGCTCGCCGCGCGAGAGATCGGCATTCGCCAGCGCGAGGCCGAGATCAAAGACCTCTTCTTCCTCCGCGCCGCCTCCGGCGGCTCCGCCCTCGACAGCGACATAATAGGCGTATTGCTGCTTCAGCTTCTCGCTATAGGAAATGTCTTCTCCATGCTCCCCGCCATGATGCCCACCGCCGCTGTCGGCGAACACCATGTCTGACAGGGCCCGCAGCCCGAAGAATACCAGGGCAACAGCCAGCAGGCTGCCGAAAATCTTGTTGAGGGTGAGATCGCCCATGAACCCGTCTCTCTTCGCATCATGTCATCTTGGCGCGAATGTTCTTGCACGCTATGCCAACGCTCACAACAGACGTGGTGACGCAGCCCTGCCATGACGAGCGGGCGCGTGCGCCGCACCCCGGCTCGCGGCGCCGTGTCCGCGCGGCCACAAGGCTCCGGCAGGGATCAGGACAGTCATGAGCGAGACAATAGCCTATCAGGGCGAACCCGGTGCGAACTCCCATATCGCCTGCCGCGAAGCGTTTCCCGGCTACACGCCTCTGCCATGCGCGACATTCGAGGATGTGATGGCCGCCGTCGAGGGCGGGCGCGCGGGCCTCGCCATGATCCCGGTGGAGAACACGATTGCCGGGCGTGTCGGCGATATTCACCATCTCCTGCCAGGCACGAAGCTGCATATTGTCGGCGAATATTACCTGCCGATCCGTTTCCAGCTCATGGCCCTGCCGGGGGCCGCGCTGGAGGAGATCCGCGCGGCGCGCTCGCATATCATGGCGCTGGGCCAGTGCCGTGATTTCCTGCGCGAACATGGCATTGCGCCGGTCATGGCGGCAGACACTGCCGGTGCCGCGCGGCAGGTGTCCGAACGCGGCGACGCAAGTCTCGCGGCGATCGCCCCGCGCCTGGCTGCCGAGGTCTATGGCCTGGAGATCCTGGCCGAAGATATCGAGGATGCCACGCACAACACGACGCGTTTCGTCATCATGGCCCGCGAGCCGCTGGACGGCGACCCCGGCGAGGCGCCTATGAAGACGGCTTTCCTGTTCGAGGTGCGCAATATCCCGGCCGCGCTTTACAAGGCGCTCGGCGGGTTCGCGACGAATGGCGTGAACATGACCAAGCTGGAGAGCTACCAGGTGGGCGGGGCGTTCAGGGCCACCCAGTTCTATGCCGAGATCGAGGGCCACCCGAATGAACGCCCGGTGCAGCTCGCGCTGGAGGAGCTGGGCTTCTTTTCCGCCATGGTGAAGATCCTCGGCGTGTTCCAGGCCGCCGAAAATGGTGGCTGAGGTTTCAGGCCTCCAGCCGTTGGACAAACAAGCCGTGCGGATCGACCTCCGCCCGTCGCTCATGGACGCCGCCCGGCCAGCTCTTGCGGTCCAGTTCATGCCGCAATGAGCTGCCTCCACAATTGAAGACCCGGGTGTGTTCGTATCGCAGCCAGGCCAGGCGGTGACCATCATCAGCGCGCGCCCCCGCCGCCTCGATCGCGGCGCTTGCCCGGTGATGCGTGTCGGCGTCGAAATACTGCCAAGCTATGGAGTGATAGATCACGCTCGTCCCTTCGGGCAGCGGGCGCGAGAAAATATCTTCCAGCCAGTCGGCCGCATTGGCCGCTTCGACCTGTACGCCGCGCTCAAGTGCGATGGCCACCGCCTTGTCGAGCCGGTCCAGCCGCGCGGCCTGATCCGGCCAGATATAGCTTTTGAGGCGCAGCCGGTCATAATCCTCACGGATATCCAGCGGCGTGAGATCGCAGGCGCGCCTCGAGGCAATCTCGAACTTTTCGGGCAGGTCCGGCGGCGCGCCCGTCCATTCGGTGTGCATCACCGGGGCGCCCGGCGCGCCGGCCCTTTGCCAGTGCCCGCCATCATAGCCAAACGCCTCCCAATGCTGGTTGAGGCCCGCACTCGCGCCGATTTCCAGGAGGTGAAGCGGACCTGTCAGCCCCTCGAAGCCCGGCAGAAAGCCGATGGCACGGCGGGTTTCATTGGTCTGCGGCGGGCGGGTGATGAAATCTGCGACAAATTCGTAATGGCGCGCGGCGGCATCGAGCGCGACCGGCACGACCGCCTGCATGTCCCATTGCGGGTTCGTGGCCGGATAGACCCCGGCAAGCTCTGCGTCGATGTCGCCCAGGACCAGCGCATGCAGCGCGCCGGCGATGCGCAACGGGCCGGCATCGGCGCCGTTCGGGCTGAGCGGCTTCTGGCCCGTCGCGAGCAACTCATCGAGCGCATGCCCTTCGCCAAAACGGTCCGCGAGACCTCTCAGGAGCGCCGCATTGAAGGGCGATCCCAGCTTTTCGCACCAGACGGCCTGTTTGCGGAAATGTTCGCCATGCGCTGCCAGGAGGTCACTCATACCGGCCTGGATATCAGAAAACGCGCGGGCGTTCTTCCTTTTCGACATGCAGGCCGCATTCGCTCTTGTCCTGACCGAGCCACCGTCCGGAGCGGATATCGCGCGGATCCTGCGCCGGCCGCGTGCAGGGCCAGCAGCCGATCGAGGGATAGCCCTGTTTGACCAGGGGATGACGCGGCAGGTTCCGCTCTTTGAAGAACCGGTCGACGTCACTCTGGGTCCAGCCCGCCAGCGGATTGACCTTGTAACGCGGACCGGAGCGTTCAAAGACCGGCAGGGCGAGACGTTCCCCCCCATGAAAACGCTTGCGTCCGGTGATCCAGGCGCTGAATCCTTCGAGCGCCGGTTCAAGCGGTCTGACCTTGCGCAACTCGCAGCAGGCATCGGGGTCATGCCTGTGCAGATCGCCAGCCGGATCGAGCCGTTCGCGCTCCATAGTGTCAGGTTCGATATTGCGCACGTCCCGCAGGCCCAGCCGGTCCACCAGGCGGTCGCGATACTGGATCGTCTGCGGGAAATGCATGCCGGTTTCCAGGAAGATGACCGGCAGGCCGGGATCGACATCCGCGATCAGGGCCAGCATCACCGCGCTTTCGGCCCCGAAGCTCGACACATAGGTCAGCTCGCCCGGCCATTCGCGCAGCAGGGCCACGCGCAGGATGGTTTGCGCTGAAGCCATGCGCAGTTCGCCGTTCAGCCGTTCGAGCCGCTTTGCGGGCGCATCGCCGTCGGGCTGAAGATTGTCGGAATAGGGCATTGTTCGGGCGTCTGTCCGTATCTGGCGTTCAGGTGTGGCGACGGGCGAAAACATGCCGATGGCCGTCGGCGGCGGGCTGGTAGAAGGATGAAAATTCCCCGAGCGCGTCTTGCACGCACGCTATCTGCGCGCGCTCGGTCTCGAAAGCATCAAAGCCTGAACGGTGCATATAGAGAAGCTGATCGCGCAGCACATGGCCGACGGCACGCAGTTCCCCGCGATAGCCGAGGCGGCGACGCAGGAGCTGCGCCGTGGAGTAGCCGCGCCCGTCCGTGTATCGCGGGAACGCGATCTCGATCAGGGACAGCCGGTCGAGATCACCTGCGAGCCGGCAAGGGTCGTCATCGGGTTCCAGCCGCACACCGAGCGGCGTGTTGCGCGCCAGAAGCGTATCACGCTTTTCCAGGAAAGCCTCCAGCGGCACGGTGATGCCGTTCGGTGTCTCACCGGCCTCGCCCGTCTCGACATGGAGCCAGGTATTGACGGCTTCCTCACCGTTCCTGATCAGCGGCATAGAGGGCCTCCTTGAAGGGTTCGAGCCCGGTGCGGGCATAGACATCGATGAAACGTTCCGAGGGGTCGGTGCGCAGTTCGCGATAGCGGTTGACGACGCGTTTCAGGGCCGGCGGGACATCCTCGGCGCTCAGCGCCGGGCCGGCGATCTCGCCGATGGCAGCCTTTTCGTCGGCCCGACCGCCAAAGGTGATCTGGTAGTATTCCTCGCCCTTCCGGTCGACGCCGAGCACGCCGATATGGCCGACATGATGGTGGCCGCAGGCATTGATACAGCCGGAAATGTTCAGATGGAGCTGGCCGATATCGCGCTGGTCCTCGACACTGGCGAATTCGCGCTGGATCGCCTGGCCGACCGGGATCGAGCGGGCATTGGCGAGATTGCAATAATCAAGACCGGGACAGACGATCATGTCCGTGATCAGGCTCTCATTGGCACTGGCGAGGCCCGCCGCCTCGAGGGCGCGATAGACCTCATACATGTCATCGAGCGCAACATGCGGCATGACCAGGTTCTGCGCATGGGTCACCCGTATATCGCCATGGCCGAAGCGCTCGGCGAGATCGGCGACTGTTTCCATCTGCGTGTCTGTCGCGTCGCCGGCGATTCCCCCTACGGGCTTGAGGCTGACTGTCACGCAGGCATGGCCTGACTGCTTGTGCGGATAGAGATTGACCTCCGCCCAGCTGGCAAAGGCCGCATCGGCGGCTTTCGCACGTTCGAACACCTCGGAGCGTGCCGGCCTGCCGGACAGCGGCGGCGGGGCGAAATAGGCGTGGATCCGGTCAATCTCGGCGCGCGGCAGTTCCACCTTCTCATCCGGGCGCTGGGCGGCGAACTCCTCATCGACCAGCCGCTTGAATTCTTCGGCACCGGTTTCGGAAACAAGAATCTTGATGCGCGCCTTGTATTTGTTGTCGCGCCGGCCGAAGCGGTTATAGACGCGCATGATGGCTTCGAGATAATCGAGTATCTCGGCCTCGGGCACGAAATCGTGCACTTTCGCGGCAATGTGGGGTGTGCGCCCCTGTCCGCCACCGACATGCACCTCGAAACCGACCGCTTCGCCGCGCCGGCGGATATGCAGGCCGATATCGTGAACGCGGATCGCGGCGCGGTCATGTTCGGCTGCCGTCACCGCAATCTTGAACTTGCGCGGAAGGTAGGCGAATTCCGGATGGAATGTGCTCCACTGGCGGATGATCTCGCACCAGGGGCGCGGGTCCATCACCTCATCGGCGGTGGCGCCGGCAAAATGGTCGCTGGTGACATTGCGGATGCAGTTGCCCGAAGTCTGGATGGCATGCATCTCGACCTCGGCGAGGGTCTCGAGCACATCCGGGATGTCCTTCAGGGCGACCCAGTTGAACTGGATATTCTGGCGCGTCGTGAAATGGCCATAGCCACGGTCATATTCGCGCGCGACATGCGCCAGCCGGCGCAACTGACGCGGGCTGAGCTGGCCATAGGGGATGGCCACGCGCAGCATATAGGCGTGCAGCTGGAGGTAGACCCCGTTCTGCAGGCGCAGCGGCTTGAACTCGTCTTCCTTCAGCTCCCCGGACAGGCGGCGCGCCACCTGGCCGCGAAACTGTTTTACACGGTCGTGCACAATCTGGGCGTCGAATTCGTCATACCTGTACATCGTTAAAGCGCTTCACCTTTCGCGAATTCCGGATGAGTTGTCGGCCCTTGCGCGCGGATCGTCTCGCGCAGGGTCTCGCGGCCCCTGATTTCGCCGGTTTCGCTGACTTCCATGAAATAGGGGTCGGTGACCTCGCCTTCCGCCGCCCGGGCATCGGCGAGGCGCGCCTCAGCCACCTCACCGGTGAAGACGCCAAGCGCGTCCGGGTTGCTCGTCCAATCACCCTTCGGCGTCATCCAGACCACTTCGCCGCTGGCCGTGTGCCAGGCCGTGATGGCTTTGGGGACATCGGGTTTGAGCTTGGGTCGCACACTGGTCATGCCACGGCCTCCATAAGGTCTGATGCGCGCGCCTCGCGCGGCAGTCCGGCCACCTCCCCGACAATGAGCAGGGCCGGCCCGCGAATGCCGGCGCGGGAAATCAGCTGGGGCAATCGGGCCAGCGTGCCGAAGACGCGGATTTCATTGTCGCGCGTGCCATTCTCGATCACCGCAACCGGGGTGGACGCGGCGCGCCCGGCGCCAATCAGCTTTTCGGCGATAATCGCCGATGTGCCCACGCCCATGAAGACAGACACGGTCTGCCCCGTTCGGGCGAGGGCGTTCCAGTCGAGGTCGGGCACGTTGCCGGCCCGTGCATGGCCGGTGACAAATGTCAGCGTCTGAGCATGATCGCGATGGGTGAGCGGGACACCAGCCGAAGCGGCGCAGCCGAGCGCGGAGGAAATCCCCGGCACGACATGCGCGTCCACGCCGGCGGTTTGCAGCGCTTCGAGTTCCTCGCCGCCGCGCCCGAAAATGAAGGGATCGCCGCCCTTCAGCCGGACCACGCGCTGGCCGGCATGCGCGGCGCGGATCATGCGCTCATGGATCTGGTCCTGGGCAACCGTGTGATGGCCCTTACGCTTGCCGACAGCCACGCGCTCGGCATCTCGGCGGACAAGATCCATGATGTCATCGGAAACAAGCCGGTCATGGAAGACGATATCGGCCTCCTGTATAAGGCGGAAGGCTTTCAGCGTCAGCAGTTCCGGGTCGCCGGGCCCGGCCCCGACAATATGCACGATTCCGCCGGGGGCGCCTGCCTCATCAATCTGCGCGCGCATCCGGGTCTCGGCGCCTTCAAGATCGCCGGCATAGGCGCGCTCAGCCGCCGGCCCGGTCAGGGCGGCCTCCCAGAACCGCCGGCGTTCCGGGCCTGAGCTGATCTTGGCTTTCACTTCTGGGCGCAGCTTGCGGGCGAGCGCCGCAAGTTCACCGATGCGGGCCGGCAACAGCGCTTCCAGCCTTGCGCGGACGGATTTGGCCAGCACCGGTGCCGAGCCGCCCGAACCGATGGCGGCGACAATCTCGCCTCGGTCCAGGATCGAGGGCACCGTGAAGTCGCAATGCCGGGGCCGGTCCACCGCATTGACAGGTACGCCCAGGCGGCGCGCCAGCGCGATGGCGGCTTCCGCCCGCGCATCATCCTCAAGCGCCACAATGGCCAGGCGCGCTCCGGACAAGACGCGATCGGCCGCTTGCGGGCACGCATGATCGAAGCGGCCGGCGAATTCCGCATGCATCTGCGGGCTGATCTCCTGATCGACCACCGTGATTCGCGCCGGCGTGCTGGCGAGCAGGCGAAGCTTTCTCAAGGCCTCCTCGCCGCTGCCGAAGAGCACCGCGTGGGCGTTCTCCATCTGGAAAAAGGCGGGAAACTGTCGCATTTCGCCTCCGGCAGGCTTGCATTGAATTATCGACGAAATTGTCGCTTGACGGCGCTGCAACAACCGGCGACCCCTAAGACGAGTATTGAGAAAAACTTATCATAATGCCCGAGTCCCCTGACCGCCTTCCCCCGCTGAATGCCCTGCGCGCCTTTGAAGCGGCGGCGCGGCGATTGTCGTTCACCAAGGCAGCCGATGAGCTGAATGTGACTCCCGGCGCGATTTCCCAGCAGATCCGCCAGCTGGAGGAGTTTGCCGGAACGCCGCTGTTCAAGCGCACCGGCCGTTCAGTGCTGCTTACCGATGCCGCGCAAGCCTGCCTGCCGCTGGTTCACGAGGCCTTTGACAAGATTGGCGAGGCCGGCCGACAGATGCGCCAGCCGGCACGGCGCGGGCGGGTGATGGTGTCCTGTGCGCCCTCCTTCGCGGCCAAATGGCTGGCCCCGAAGCTCGACAGTTTTCACCAGGCCCATCCCGGGATCGAGGCCTGGGTTTCGGCGGACATGCAACTGACGGATTTCAATACCGCCGATGCCGATATCGCCATCCGCTATGGCACCGGTGAATATGAGGGGCTGAAATCGGAAAAGCTGCTGGAGGAATCGGTGCTGCCGGTGTGTTCCCCGCAACTGCTCGACGGCGCCGAGGCCATCCGCAAGCCTGCCGACCTCAAACGCCATACGCTCATTCATGATGAGAGCCCGGAGAACGATCCCTCCTGTCCCGACTGGTCAAGCTGGCTGGCCGCGCGCCGGATCCGGGACATCGACGCCTCGCGCGGGCCGCGGTTCAACCAGGCCGTTCTGGTGATCGAGGCGGCCGCCAATGGGCGCGGCGTGGCGCTGGCGAAACGGGCGATCGCGCAGGCCGAGCTGGATGCCGGCCGGCTGGTTGCGCCCTTTGCCGATGGCTCCACCGCGATCGATTTTTCCTACTGGGTGGTCTGGCCGAAGGGCCGTCATCTCTCGCCGGATGTGCGTGCCTTCATATCCTGGGTCAAAGCCCAGGCCGCGCTCGGCGAGGTGGTGGGCGTGTGACAGGTTTCACGAATCGGCCGGCCCGGTCACGTCCGCGAGCGGGATCGCGTAGTGACGATTGCAGAATTCGCAATTGATCGACAATGTCCCGTCCGGCTCGACCAGTTCGCGAAGCCCGTCATCGGACAGGCCGGAAAGCGTCTCGCGCAAGCGCGCCTCGTTACAGCTGCAGGCATCGGTCAGCGGCTTTTCCTGTTCCAGGCGCACACCCTCCTCGTGGAAGAGCCGGTAGAGAAGCCTGTCGGGAGGCAGGGCCGGATCGATCAGTTCGCGGTCGGTGGCCGTGGCAAACAGGGCACTGGCCGTTTCCCAGGCATCCTGCGGGTCACCACGGGCGTTATCCCCGGCCATCTTCTGCAGGAGCAGCCCCCCGCCCCGCCAGCCCGGCGCCTCGCCGCTGACGGTCATCTCGCCCACGCCAAGCGCGATCCGTGAGGGAATCTGCTCGGAGCGTTCGAAATACTCCTCCGCGCAGCCGGCGAGTGTCGGCCGCGCAAGCGGGACAACGCCCTGATAGGGGCGCATCGAGGGGTCGCTGTGGACGATGATGAGGCCGAGAACGCCCTTGTTACCGAACAGTCGGGGAATTGGCGGCCGGCCCCCGCCCGTCTCCTGCATCAATGCCTCCCATATTGGCCCGTCGGTGCGTGCATAGCCGCGCAAATGGCCCGTGCTTGTATGTTCCGCGACCAGCATGGAGACCGGCCCGTTGCCCTCAGCCTGCACCAGGAGGCGACCATCGAACTTCAGAGCCTCCCCCACGATCGCCGCGAGGATCAGGGCTTCGCCCAGCAGTCGGGCCAGTTCGGGGGGATAGTCATGACGTTTCAGGATCGGGTCGATCGTGCCGGTCCCCAGCCGTGCAACGCGTCCGCGCACCGGCTTGCCATCAATCTGGTAGGGCGCGACCATGTCGCGCCCGGAGCGCGCGGCCATCATTGTCTGTCCAGGCACCATTTCAGGATCGCTTTCTGCGCATGCAGGCGGTTTTCGGCCTCGTCGAAGACCAGTGACTGCGGGCCGTCGATCACCTCGCTGTCAACTTCCTCGCCGCGATGGGCCGGAAGGCAGTGCAGGAAGAACGCCCCCGGTTTCGCTTGTGCCATGAGATCTGCGCTCACGGCAAAATCCGCCAGCCGGGCGAGGCGTTCATCGGCATCGCTGTCCCCCATGGACACGAAAGTGTCCGCAATAACGGCATCCGCGCCGGCCACCGCGGCTTCGGCACTGTCATGCAGCAGGATCTCCCCGCCCAGTTCGCGGGCAATGGAGACATCCTCCTCCTCGGGCGCATAGCGCCCCGGTGTCCCGATCGCGAGGGTGAAACCGAATTTCGCGGCGGCATGTATGAAGCTGGAGCAGACATTGTTGCCATCTCCGACCCAGGCCAGGCGGGCGCCGGCGAGCGACAGGCCATATTCTTCCAGCGTCATCAGGTCGGCCATGATCTGGCAGGGATGGGACCGGTCGGTCAGGCCATTGATCACCGGCACGCTCGCAGCGGCGGCGAAGGCCTCGACATCGGAATGGTCGTTGGCGCGGATCATGACGGCATCGACATAGCGCGAGATCACCCTGGCCGTATCCTCGACTGTCTCGCCGCGGCCGAGCTGCATCTCGCCGGAGGACGCGATGATGGAACTGCCGCCAAGCTGGCGGACCGCCATGTCGAAGGAAAAGCGCGTCCGGGTCGAGGATTTCTCGAAGATCATGGCCAGAACATGGCCCGCCAGCGGCGCATCGGCGTCGGCCTGTCCCAGGGGGGCGCCCCGGCGCGCAGCTTTCATCGCGAGGGCGTCGTCCAGGATCGTACGCAGGTCCGCCGGCGCGATATCGATGAGGTCGAGGAAATGCCTCATGCCTCGGCCCCTGGCTCCCAGGCGCTCAGGCTCTCGTCGATGATGCCCGTCGCCTCGCGCACATCGGTGTCGGTGATGACCAGCGGCGGCGCCAGGCGCAGGACGTTATTGCCGGCCACGCCCACAAGGAGCTGGCGGTCACGGCAACCTGTCTGTACCGGCTTGGGCGCATCCGTCAGGCGCAGCCCCGTCAGTAGGCCCTTGCCGGTCACTCCTTGCACCTTGCCGGGATGGCTGTCGGCAAGGCTTTTCAGCGCCTGTTCCACGGTGCCGGACACGCGGCGCACGTTTTCAAGGAAGCCCGGGTCGGAAATGATGTCCCAGACGACATTCCCCACCGCCATCGCCAGGGGATTGCCGCCATAGGTGGAGCCATGGCTGCCCGGCTGCATGACGATGCCGGTCGCCTCGGTGGTCAGGCAGGCGCCGAATGGGAAACCCGAGCCGACGCCCTTGGCGACGCACATGATGTCCGGGGCGGCGTCGGCGGCCCATTCATGGGCAAACAGCTGCCCGGTGCGCCCCATGCCACACTGCACTTCATCATAGATGAGCAGCGCGCCGCGCGCATCGCAGAGCTCGCGCAGGCCGGTCAGGCAGTGTTCCGGGATCGCGCGAACCCCGCCCTCGCCCTGGACCGGCTCGACGAACACCGCAGCGGTCTTGTCGGTGACGGCGGCATCGAGCGCGTCATGGTCGCCGAATTCGATCTGGCGGAAACCGGGCATCGCCGGGCCGAAACCCTCGAGGTATTTCGGATTGCCCCCGGCATTGATGGCGCCCAGGGAGCGGCCATGGAAAGCGCCTGTGAAGGTGACGATCTCGATCCGCTCGGGATCGCCATTCGCCCAGTGATACTTGCGTGCCGTCTTCAGCGCGCATTCGACCGCCTCGGTGCCGGAATTGGTGAAGAAAACCCTGTCGGCAAAGGTGCGCGCGCAGATCTTGTCGGCCAGTTCCTCGCCGGCCGGCACGCGAAGCATGTTCGACGTGTGCCAGAGCTTTCCCGCCTGGGCCTTGAGCGCCTCGACCAGCTGCGGGTGAGTGTGGCCGAGCGAGCTGACCGCAATGCCGGCAATGAAGTCGAGATAGCCCGTGCCATCCTCAGTGAACAGGCGCACGCCTTCCCCACGCACAAACGCCTCCTCCGGCGGACGGTAGACGGGCATGATATGCTGGCGGGGATCGGACATGGAACGGCCTCCTTCAAGCCTTTGCCTGCGGGAAGCACTGACCGTTTGCCATGCGGTCGAGACAAGTCAACCAGCCACGCCCTCATAGCGGGTATTACGGCGATTTAATCAAAGGCCCCGGCAGTATCACTTGACGAAAAACGATAAATAGATAATGTTTATCGGAAAGTCAGCGCGGATCGGCCGGCCCCATTCCACGCCCCCTACCTCACCCCTGAGCGTCGGCCGGTTCGCGACTGATGGAACTTCCGAAACCCAGACTTGCGGGGCGCTGCGGTAATCGTAGCGCCTCTTTTCTTTTCAACACATGATGAATCTTTGGGCAGGGCGCATAAGTGCCTGAAAAGAAAAACGCGGCTGCCGATCCGGCGCCGCGCTTTCCCCGCACTTGCAGCGTTTCCTCCCAGAAGACTGCACGATAATTAGGAGCGGCAATCGCCCGCGCTGTCAACTGCCTGTCTCAAAACTTTTCAACAAAAGTCGCGAAAATGCCATTTTCGGCCTCGTGGACGAACTCGACATCGGAAATGCTGACCGGGCCGAGCCCGGCATGGCACAGTTCGCGCGCCGCCTGCGCCATATCGGCCTGGCGGCAATAGGCTGTCATGCCGGCCACACCGGTCAGGCCCATCCGGCTGGCGAGTTCGCGGGGAATGTCGGCGCCGGCCTGCAGGCGTTTCAGGCGCTGGCCGCGTGCGCGCGCCTCGACCGAATCAAGCAGTTTCCGCAAGGTGGCGAGTGTTCCGGCGTCCCACGGCGCGCCAAGGCTGCCAACCAGCGCCGCCTCGCTTTCCAGAATCACGCCGTCCTCGAGAATGCGCAGATCATTGGCGGCGAGCGTGGCGCCGGTCGTGGTGATATCGACAATCAGATCGGCCGTTCCGGCCGCCGGCGCGGCTTCGGTTGCGCCCGCGCTCTCGACAAGCCGGTAATTGCCGACCGACCGGCTAGCGAAAAAGCGCCGGGTCAGGTTGAGATATTTCGTGGCCACCCGCATCGCCCGGCCATGCCTGTCGCGGAACTGGGCGGCGGCGGATTCCAGGTCCGACATGGTCGACACGTCCAGCCAGGCCTGCGGCACCGCGACCACGGCGCGGGCATGGCCAAAGCCCAGCCTGCGGATCACCGCCGCCTCGCGGTCCAGGTCCGGGGAGATCTCGTGGAGCAAATCCTCTCCCGTCACGCCGAGATGCAGGCGCCCGGACAAGAGGCCCTCTGCGATTTCACGAGCCGACAGAAGCAGGATATCAGCCTCCGGCAAGCCCTTGAGCGCCGCGACATAGCTGCGCTCGCCGCCGCTCTGGCTCAGCCGGAACCCGCAGCCCTGCAGCCAGGCTTCGGCGTTTTCCTTCAGGCGGCCCTTGGACGGGATGGCGATTGTCAGCCGGTTCATGCATCGCCTCCCGCCGCCTGGCTGAGCCGGTCGGGGCGCACCACGCCGCCCAGCGCGCTAGCCTCGACCCCGCCCTGGCTCAGCCTCGCGATAAGATTGTCATAGCGCCCGCCCGCCCCAAGCGGGCGCATGGGTGAGGCGTGCGGCCCGAACAATTCGAACAGGAAACCGTCATAATAATTGAAGCGCCGTCCGAAGGGCGTGCCGAACCTTGCGACATCGGCCAGTTCCGGTGCGCTGGCGAGGATCGCCTCCATCCTGTTTTCAAGAGCGCCCAGAGTGTCGGCGAGTCGTGCGCCGAGCCCGGCCCCCTTGGCCAGCCCCGACAATTGTTCGACGGCCTGCATCGCCGGCCCCTCCACGGCAAGCACATCGCCCAGCAGTTTCGCGGCCGCCTCGGGAACCCCGCCGGCATCGGCTTCCGCCGCCTTGGCAATCAGGCGATCGGCAATCTCGCCAATGCTGCGCTCACCGACAAGGGCGACCCCGGACAGGTCCAGCATGTCGCGAATCATGGCCTCCGCTTCTTCGCGGCTTGCCCCCTGCAATTGCCGCGCAAGGCGATTGCCTTTCGCATCGCGCGCCGGCGAACCGCCGCCCAGCAGGACGTGGACACCGCCCTGCTGGCGAAAGGCCCGCTTGAGCGCCTCGGCCAGTCCCGGCGCCAGGGACAGGGCATCGACGAAGGCCGGAAAGACCGAGAGATCACCGAACCAGGCGCTGGCAATCTCCGCGTCGGCGGCCATGGCGGCGCTGCAGACCTGGCCGAACACCTGCGCATCGACGCTGGCAGAGGTTTCGGCCCCGAAGCGTTCGAAACCGATCTGGGTGAATTCCATGGGTTCGCCGTCCATGGATGGCAGGCGGAAGGCGCGCGCATTGTAGCGACGCAGCGTTTCGCCGGCCTCGCCGTCGCGGCGTGCGCGCGCTTCGGCCTGGGCCACCGGCAGGGTCAGATCCGGGCGCAATGCCTGTTCGCCTCCACCGGCGTCTGCAAAGATGCAAAGCCGGGCACGGATCGTCTCACCGGACAGTTCCAGAGGCAAATGCGCCGGCATCAGGATCGGCGGGTCCAACTCGGTTCCACCCAGCGCGGCAAACACATCGGCGGCCGCCTCGCCGGCGCGCTCAGGTGTCATCGCCGGCCTCCACGATTTCGCGCACTCTTTCCACCCAGCCGTCTATCGCGGCCTCGAACTGTCCGGGTCGGCTCTCGCGCCATTCCTCGTTCGAGGCGACGGCTTTCGCCCTGGCGGCGCCGACTTTCAGGTCCTTGATCGTGACCACGCCATTGGCAATTTCATCTTCGCCCCGGATCACGACAGCCGGTGCGCCGCGCCGGTCGGCATATTTCATCTGCGCGCGCATCCCGGAACTTCCCATATAGGCTTCCGCCCGGATCCCGGCGGAGCGCAGCTCACTGGCGAATCCGAGCGCATCGGACGGGTCGGACTTGTCGAGCGAAAGGACCACCACCGG